>JBEBAG010000329.1:0-6492 GCA_041159065.1 Verrucomicrobiota bacterium
ACCTCCTTCAGGATCGCCACGATCTCACTCTCGCTGAATCGACTTTTTTTCATCGGGTTTTGGGTTGCCCTCCTCCCTCATCCTCTAGTTTTGAACTGTCTCACGCGAGGGGGAGCTTACAAAGCGGCTCAGGCAAAACGGGATTCGCGGCAGAGTCATTGAGTACGAGTTGGAAGGCGTTGAAAATGCGGCGCCGCTTTCTCTTCTCCTTACCAACCTGCTCGATCCCGTGGAGGCCCCCGCTGAGGATCTTGCCGGGCTTTATCCTCATCGTTGGGAAGTGGAGGTGGCCCTGGATGAATTCAAAATACGCTTGCGAGGTGGACGCGTCGTGCTGGATTGCAAAAAACTCCCGAGCTGGTTGAGCAGGAGTTTTACGGGATGTTGCTGGCGCATTGATTGGGGCGTTCGCTCCCTCATGAACGGAGCTGCCCAGCAAAAACACCTGGATCCGGACCGATGATCGTCTGCCTATTCGAGTTGAGTCATCCGACGAAAACTGGCCGCTCCGCCAGTCCTTCCCCCCTCGGTCAGTGGAAGTGGCTCAAAGCATTACTCTCCGAAGTCTTGGAGGAACGGGTGCCAGAGCGAACCGGGCGATATGGGCCACGCGGACACAAACGCAAAAGGTCCAACCCGATCCGCAAACCGTGTGGACTCACCAAGAGGCAGGCGCCAAAAACGATTCTCAAAATATACGCTAAGTGAACCGTATTGGGTTTCGCGGGTTTTCCTTGGGCATGCTTTTAACGTCATAAACCCGAGCCACTCGCCTCTGATGGCTCGCCTTTGTTTGTTGGGATGGGAGATATTGACGGTAGCGCTGCGGAGTTCAGCCGTGTGGGAGGGCTCTGGAGGGACCTGCATCTGCAACGTGCTCGCCGCTCCGTTCGAATCTGAGCTTTCTCATGGGAGGAGGTTCGCTCGAGATCCGGCGGGGGAGTGCCTGCTGGAACACGCACTGCTGATGAAAATGGCGCCTCGCGGAGGGATACCATGGCGCTGCGCCGGGGACGGTTACTTTTTGGGTGCTGGCTTGGCGTCGAGGTTCGACTCGAGGTCTCCCGGTTGCAGTTGGGATTGGATTCCTTCGGAGGGGACCTCCGCTTTGGCTAGCCAGACCAACGCATTCAACACGGTTTTACGGAACGCATCGTTGCCCCAGTTGTCGTGGAAATGGCCTCCCGTAAAACCAAAACCGCGTCCGCCGTCGGGGCGCTCGACAGCCCACATCATGGCCTCGGGGCGCCCAGCCGCAGCCTGAATATGGGGGTAGGGGCCCTTGGGGTGCACGTAGGGGCCTCCGCGCACTTGGTCGCTGGGTTTGGCGACGAGGATGGGCACGAACGTGGTGCCGGCGTGCTCGGAGGGCCCTTCTGCGCTGGCTCCCTCCAGGAAGCGCATATTGAAGTACCACTCGTCCTTGATCTGGAAGGGAGGCACTCCGCGGGTGATGGGGTGTTCCGGGAAACTGCTGAACTGGGGTTCCCAGATCGGATTGCAGGAGAAGGCCCCCTCGTAGTGTCCGCCAATCCAGCGTTTGAACTGGTCCCCCGCCTGCGCGGGAACGACCTCCACCCCGTAGTGCATGCATGCGAGCCCCACTCCCCGTCGGACCCATTCCTCGATCTTGGCGATGCGCGTCCCGTTTTCCTGAACAATTTCGTGGCGGCCTCCGCCGTCCATGTAGAAGACGACGGCATCGGCGCCCTCGAGCTTCGACTCGTCCAGGGGCCAGCCATGGAGGACCACCTCGGTGTGGAGTCCGGGGACGGGTGCGAGGCATTTGGCGAGAAGTTGAACCCCGGCGTTGAATTCGTGCATGCGCGGGGGGTGGGAGGGTTTCCCGGCGATGAGCACGAGCTTTTGTTTGCCGTCGGTGGTTTTGGCGAGGGCGTGCGAGGTGAGGGTGGTAAGGGCGAGGAGCAGGATGGGGAGGTGCTTCATAGGGGTTGGAGGGGGTGGGGAGATTAGCGTGAAAAGAGCATGCGCACGCCCATCGCGATCATGACCATGGCGAAAACGGTGGTCAGGGTTCGGTTCTGGAGGTGTTTGAGTGCGTCGGCGGTGAGCCATGCGACGGCCGCCCCGGCGAGTCCGCAAGGCAGGGCTGTTTTCCATTCCACGAAGCCGTTGGCGTGGTTTTTGAGGGAGGAGAAGAGGGCGGTGAGCACCATGGCGGCGAGAGAGGTGGCGACCGCCTGTTTTTGCGAGAAGCCGAGGATCGCTACGAAGAGGGGAACCATGACGACCCCCCCTCCAACGCCGCAGAGGGCCGCGATCACGCCACTGAGGGCACCAATCAGGATGGCTGGCAGCATGGGCAGAGCAATGCCACACTCGCGCGGGCGCAGGCAGTCAAAAGTGGCGGCGGGGCGCTTCGGATTTTCACCGCGGTTTTGATTCTTATGTCCAAAAGAGCCCTTGGTATTGATCACGGCGAGGCCCGCATTGGGCTGGCGCTTTCTGACGAGCTTCGCATGTTTGCGCATCCGCTGGAGACGGTGGCTGCGACGCAGAAGCCTTTGGAGCGGATTGTGTCGCTGATTGGGGAGCGTTCGGTGGACGTGGTGGTGCTGGGGCTTCCGAAAAACATGGATGGCACCCAAGGGCCTGCGGCGCAGAAGGTGCGTGTTTTTGGGGAGGCGTTGGCTGCGCGGGTGCCGGGGGTGCGTTTGGTTTATTGGGACGAACGAATGACGACCGTGGCGGCGCAGCGGTCCCTGCATGAGGCGGGGCGCAACGCCAAGAACAGCCGGGCGGTGATTGATCAGGTGGCGGCGCAGTTGATTCTGCAAGGCTGGCTGGATTCTCAAAACCTGCTTGCGCCTTGAGCGGAATGGGGAGGTGCCAGGATGTGCCCGCGGCGGGGGAGGAGCGGTTGCGTTTCCAAGTCGCCTACGACGGCGTGGGCTTTGATGGTTGGCAGAGCCAGGCGCATGGACGCACGGTTCAGGATGCTTTGGAAAGGGCGTTCGCGGAGCTGATTGGCCGGCGGGTGGTGGTGCACGGCGCCGGGCGCACCGATTCTGGAGTGCATGCGTTGGGACAGGTGGCGCATGCAGACGTGCCTACGGGGCGGTTTTCCCCGGATGCATGGGCGGGGGCTTTGAATGCGCGGCTGCCCACGACGGCTCGGGTCGTGGGGGTCCGTCCTGCGGCGCGTGGATTTCACGCGCGGTTTAGTGCGACGGGCAAGGTGTACGTGTATCGCGTGTGGAATCAGCGGGTGCTGCTTCCCACGGAGGTGAACCGGGCTTGGCACGTGGCGATGCCCATGGATCTCGAACGGCTTCGATCCGGGGCTGCGCTTCTGGAGGGGACCCACGATTTCGCGCCGTTTTCCGCCAAGCGCCATGCGGGCGAGCAAAACACGGTGCGGTCGCTCCGGCGAATCGGGGTGCGGCGGGCGGGGCCGCTGTTCACCCTGCGATTTGAGGGGAATGGCTTTTTGTACCGGATGGTGCGGATTCTCGTGGGCAGCCTGGTCCGTGTCGCCCAAGGAAAGGAGGACGTGAGGTGGTTGCGTTCCTTCCTCGAAAATCCTTCTGGACGAAGAAGTTCTTTCTGCGCCGACGCGGAGGGGCTGTACCTTTCGCGCGTCCTGTATGGGCGCAAAGGGGGGGGCGGGGCAGACGGACCGGGCGCTACTGAAGAATAACGGTGGCGCCGGCGAGGGTGTCCGTATGGGTGAGACTGAGGAGAATTTCGCGCACGCTTGTTCGCGCGGCGAGTTCGGCCCCGCGCCCCAGGAGTCGGACCGCGGGCGCGCCGGAGGGGAGGTGGAAGACCTCGATATCCTGGAGTCCGATTTGTGCACCGATGCCGGTGCCGAAGGCCTTGGAGACCGCCTCCTTCGCGGCGAAGCGGGCTGCGAAAAAGGGAGCGGGATCGCTTTTGTCCAAGCAGTAAGCGCGTTCGTGCGGGGTGAAGACGCGTTCGAGGAAGGCTTCGCCCTGCCGCTCGAGCACCGCGCGGAAACGCGGAAGGTCGACCAGATCCATGCCGAGTCCGCGTGCGGGGGGGGGCGTGAGGGACAGACCCTTTTCTGAGGGCGCGGGCAGGTTCATGGAGGGCGCGAGGGGGACAGGCACGGTTCAGGCGCAAGCCCCGACGCGCATGAGGTTGAGCATTTCTGCCACGGCGGATTCGATCCCGGTGAAGATCGAGCGGGATACGATGGAGTGGCCGATATTGAGGTCACTCAGGTGCGGGATGGGGGCAATGAGCGCGATGTTTTCGTAGTTGATGCCGTGTCCTGCGTTGACTTGGAGTCCGAGTTGGGCGGCGTGAGCGGCGGCGATGCGGATGCGTTCGAGCTCCCGGAGGCGTTCGTCGCCTTGGGCGTTGGCGAAGGCGCCGGTATGGAGTTCGACCATCGTGGCTCCGACGGCGAGGGAGGCGTCGATTTGCTCCCGGGCGGGTTCGATGAACATGCTTACGCCAATGCCTGCGTCGCGGAGCTGGTGCACCGTGGGGGCAAGTTCCGCCTCGGATCCCGCGACGGCCAGTCCCCCTTCGGTGGTGATTTCGCGGCGGCTCTCGGGGACGAGGCAAACCTCCTCGGGCTTTACGCGCAGGGCGATTGCGAGGATTTCCGGGGTGTTTCCCATCTCCAAATTGAGGCGGGAACGGATTTCCCGGCGGAGGCGAAAGACGTCGGCGTCTTGGATGTGGCGGCGGTCGGCGCGCAGGTGGATGGTGATGCCGTGGGCGCCGGCGCGTTCGCAGGCCTGAGCGGCGGCGAGCAGGTCGGGTTCGCAGTTGAAGGCATCCAGCATTCCCGGGTAGCGGGCCTGACGCAGGGTGGCGACGTGATCAATGTTGACTCCGAGCTTCAGCATACGGTTTCGCCATCAGGGGATGAAGAGGAGGCGGGTCAGGGGAGGCTTGTGTTGGGCTAGTGTTTGAAGTGGCGAACGCCTGTGCAAATCATGGCGAGGTTGCGTTCGTTGGCGGCCACGATGACCTCCTCGTCTCGCACGGAGCCTCCGGGCTGGATGGCGCAGGTGGCGCCGGCATCGGCTGCGGCAAGGAGTCCATCGGGGAAGGGGAAGAAGGCGTCGCTTCCCACGGCGCTCCCGGCGAGGGAGAGTCCGGCGTCCTTGGCTTTCCAGATGGCGATGCGGGACGCGTCGATGCGCGACATCTGGCCCGCGCCGATGCCGAGGGTCCGATCCGGGCCGGTGTACACGATGGCGTTGCTTTTGACGTGTTTGACGACGCGCCAGGCGAACCGCATGGAGTCGAGTTCCTGCGGGGTGGGGTGGCGGCGGGTGACGACTTTAGAGAGGAGATCCTGCTGGAGTTCGGGGGATTGGTCGCGACTCTGGACGAGGACACCGCCGACGACGGAGCGCAAGACGAGGTCCTCGGCGGCGTTCTGGGGGCGCACGGGGCCGAGTTTGCGCATGAGGCGGAGGTTTTTCTTTTTCTGGAGGAGTGCGCGGGCATCGGGATCGAAGTCGGGGGCGATGATGACTTCGCTGAAGATTTCGCTGATGGCGCGAGCGAGCGGTTCGGTGAGGGCGCGGTTGGTGATGATGATTCCGCCGAAGGGGGCCTGTTTGTCGGTGGCGAAGGCTTTGTCCCAAGCCTCGCGCAGGTCGGGGTCGGAGCCGACGCCGCAGGGGTTGGTATGTTTGAGGATGGCGACGGTGGGTTCATCGAATTCCTCGATGAGTTCGGCGGCAGCGGAGATATCAAGGATGTTGTTGTAGGAGAGTTCCTTGCCGTGGAGTTTTTGGAAGTGCTCCTCAAAGGTGCCGTACAGTGCGGCGGTTTGGTGGGGGTTTTCCCCGTAGCGGAGGCGCGCTTCGCAGGGCAGGCAGAGCGAGAGGGAGCTGGTGGCCTCCTGTTCCTTGTTGAGAAAATTGGCGATGGCGCCGTCGTAGCGCGAGGTGGTGACAAAGACCTTGATGCCGAGGCGTTCGCGGAGTTTGAGGGTGGTGCATCCCTCGTTGGCGCGCATGTTTTCAAGCACGTCTTGGTAATCGGTGGGATCCACAACAACCGTGACGGAGCGGTAATTTTTGGCGGCGGAACGCAGCATGGAGGGACCGCCAATGTCGATGTTTTCGATGGCCTCCTCGAGGGTGACGCCGGGTTTGGCGATCGTGGCTTCGAAGGGGTAGAGGTTCACCACGACGAGATCGATCGGGACGATCCCGTTCTCCGCCGCTTGGGCCTGGTGTTCCGGATTGTCCCGGACGTAGAGGAGTCCCCCGTGCACCTTGGGGTGCAGGGTTTTGACCCGGCCATCCAGAATCTCGGGGGATCCGGTGAACGAGGAAATTTCGGTGGTCGGGATCTGATTTTTGATCAGGAGGGCCGAGGTGCCGCCTGTGGAGAGAATCTGCACGCCCATGGCGACGAGTTCTCTGGCGAATTCCACCAGACCGGTTTTGTCCGAAACGGAGATGAGGGCCCTCTGAATTTTCATGAGGGCGGGAGACTAGGAAGCCCCCTCTGGCGGGTCAAGGGGTAGGGGAG
>JBEBAG010000330.1:0-12096 GCA_041159065.1 Verrucomicrobiota bacterium
TCCCCCCCTCCCGAAAGCGAGGCTGGCCCCCCCTCGGGCGAACGGGTAAACTCACGGCACCCGCCCCGCCCCCCCTGTATGCACTCCGCGTCCTCCCCGCTGACAGTGCGCACCTGCGCCCTGCGCCTGCTGTTCCTCCTCGTCCTCTGGAACGCGTGCCCCTCCCTCACCCCGTCCCCCGTTCACGCCGCCCCCCCGGACTCACTCCAGGCCCGGCGCGCCTTCCGGAACCAGGGACGCCTTTCCGAACTCGCCGAACTCGCCACCTCCTCCCCCCAGATCGAGTCCTCCCCCTCCGAAGCCTGGTTTGCGGGAGAAGCCCTTCTCGCACTCAACCGCGAAAAGGAGGCGCTCGAACTGGCCGCCAAAGTCTCCAAAACACTCCCCCGCAGCTTCGTCGGCGCCTCCCTGCTCTTTCATCAAGCCCAACTCCAGGGACGAACCCAAGCCGCCCGCGCCCTCGCCAAGGAACGCCTCGCCCTCCCAGACGCCTCCGGTTACGGCTGGGGACGCACCCCCCTCGATTGGGTCCTCCTCGGCCAACTCCAACTCGCCGCCGGAGCCGACGCCAAATCCGTCCTGCAAACCTGCTTCGAGCGCGCCCTCAAGGACGACCCCGCCTGCGAGGAAGCCTTCGAGGCCATCGCCGAACTCGCCCTCGCCAAGGGCGACGCCGAGCTCGCCGCAACCAAGGCCCGGGAGGGCCTCCGTAAATCGCCTTCCAACCCCCGCCTCCATGCCCTCCTCGGCGAGGCCCTCGAATGGAGCGACCGCACCGAGGCCCTCGCCTCCTGGCAACGCGCCCTCGAAATCCACCCAGACGAACCCTCCGCGCTCTGCGCCCTCGCCGAACACGCGTTCCGCCTCGAAAACGCCCCGCACTTCGACGCCCTCCTCGCCAAACTCCCCCAAGGACATCCCGGCGCCAAAGCCCTCCAACTCGCCAACGCCCTCTGCCGCTCCGACACGCCGCGCGCCACGGCCCTCCGCTCCCAAGCCGCCGCCGCCCCCGAAATCCTCCACCGCGCCGGCGCCCTCCTCTCGGCACGTTACCGCTTCGAAGAAGGTGCCGCCCTGCAGCGCGAGGCCCTCGCCGCAGACCCCGCCCATCTCCCCGCCAAAAAAGCCCTCGCCGACGACCTCCTCCGCCTCGGCTCCGCCGCAGAGGCATGGCCCCTCATCGAGGAAATCCATCAAAAGGACGGCTATGATGTCGCCGCGTTCAACCTCCTCGAACTCAAGGACCGGATCGCCCACTTCACCAAACTCGAGTCGCCCCACTTCGAAGTCTGGATGTCCCCCAAAGAGGCCCCCATCTACGGGGAACGCGTCTGCCAACTCCTCGAACGCGCCCACGATTCCCTCCAAAAACGCTACCGCTTCACCCTCCCGGGGCGCACCCGCGTCGAAATCTTCCCGGACCAAAAAGACTTCGCCGTCCGCACCTTCGGCGTCCCCGGCGGAGACGGCTTCCTCGGCGTTTGCTTTGGACGGGTCATCACCGCGCCCAGCCCCGACGCTCCCCGCGCCAAGGGACACAGCTGGGAGGCGACCCTCTGGCACGAGTTCACCCACACCGTCACCCTCACCATGACCCGCCACCGGATGCCCCGCTGGCTGAGCGAGG
The DNA here is from genome assembly GCA_041159065.1 of Verrucomicrobiota bacterium. GTDB lineage: Bacteria > Verrucomicrobiota > Verrucomicrobiia > Chthoniobacterales > Chthoniobacteraceae > Chth-196. The sequence goes on from JBEBAG010000330.1 coordinate 1,628, forward strand.
GCATCTCGGTTTACGAGGAACAACAGGCCAACCCCGCCTGGGGCCGCCGCTTCCACCCGCGCTACGTCCCCAGACTCCTCGGCAAGGGCCTCACCCCCCTCGAGTCCATGGCCGACGCCTTCCGCTCCGGCGACCCCGCCGACCTCGATTTCGCCTACCTCCAGGCCGGACTCTGGATCGAATGGCTCGTCCAGCAAAAGGGGCTCCCCACCCTCCAATCCGTCCTCCGCGAAATCGGCGAGGGCCGGGACTGCCTCCAGTCCCTCCTCAAGCACTACGGACCGCTCCCCCAGCTCAACCAGAACTTCGCGCAGTTCGCCGCCCAATGGGCACGCTCCCTTGCCGGAACCTTCGCGTGGAAATCCGCCCCCGCGCCGCCCAACGCCAACACTCCCTCGCCCACTACGGACTCCGCCCCAACCTACGAGGAGTACCTCGCCGAGGCGCGCCAAGCGGTCCAATCCCGCAAAGCCGACCGTGCCCAATCGCTCCTCGAGGAACTCGTCCAGCGCGCCCCCGCGGTGGCGCACGAGGACGGAGCCTACAGCCTGCTCGCCAAGGTCTACCGCTCCCAGTACGCCCCGGACAAGGAGCTCGCCCTTTGGGAAAAGGCCCTCTCCCACAACGCCGACCTCGCCGAGGCCTACGAACGCCTCCCCCTTCTCTACACCCAGCTCGAACTCTGGCCCGGGCTCGCCGACTTCTCCCAGCGCATGCTCGGCGTCCACCCCATGTCCCTCGCCAACCTCGAGGCCCTCTGGAAATCCAACGCCGCCCTCGGCCTCCCCGCGCCCGCCGCAGACGCCTGCAAACGCGCCCTCGTCCTCGACCCCTCCAACGCCCCGCGCTGGAACGCCCGGATCGGCCTCCTCCTCGAACATTCCGATCCCGCCGCCGCCAAAACCCACCTCCTGCTCGCGCTCGAATCCAATCCCCGCGACCGCGCCGCCCTCCAAGCCCTCGCCCGCCTCGCGCAGCCCCCTTCAGGCTCCTCCCCCTCCTCGCCATGAGCCCTCCCCTCCTCCCCAGGCTCCGCTCCGGCCGCTTCCCTCTCGCCGCCCTCTGCGCGCTCACCCTCCCTTCCCTCCTCCCCCTCCTCCCGCCCCCCTCCGCTCGCGCCGACGGCATCCCCCCGCCCAACGCCAAAACCGCCCGCGAAGCCCTTCTCGATCCCAACGAGATCCCCAACTGGAAGTATCCCCCCGCCTTCGCCAAGGACACCTTCACCTTCGCCCGCATCCGCTACCGAACCGGCGGACGCACCGGACGCTACAACCCCCACCGCTGGGCCATCGATTACCCGGACGCCGACCTGAATCTCTCCTTCCGCCTCCAGCAAATGACCTCCATGCGGGTCGATCCCAACACCCGCGTCCTCAATATCACCGATCCCGATTTCACCCGCTTCCCCTTCGTCTACGCCGTCGAACCCGGCGACTGGCTCCTCTCCGAACAGGAGGTCCAGATCATGCGCAAATACCTCCTCAACGGCGGGTTTCTGATGCTCGATGACTTCTGGGGCGAGGCCGAATGGGAGGGCTGCGAAAGCCAGATGCGCCGCATCTTCCCGGATCGGCAATGGAAGGAGATCCCGCGCTCCGACCCCCTCTTCCACTGCGTGTTCGACCTCCCCGAAACCCTCAACCTCCAGTGCCCCAACGTCCGCCTCGGCACGGAAAGCCAGTTCACCGGGATCACCTGGGAGAGACCCGATGCCCAGGAGATGCACATCCGCGGCTGGTACGACGACAAGGGACGCCTCTGCGCCATCGCCACCCACAACACCGACAATGGCGACGGCTGGGAGCGCGAGGGCGAAAACGAATACTACTTCAAAGAGTTTTCCGAAAAGAAGGCCTACCCGCTCATGATCAACATCTTGTTCTGGGTCATGACCCACTAGCTCCACACCTCCCCACCCACCCATCCCTCCCGCTCCATGAACGACGCCGCCACCCTCGAGGCCCTCCAAGGCGCTCGCACCCGCATCCTTTCCGAACTCCAAAAAGCCGTCGTCGGCCAGCGCGCCGTCATCGAGCAAATCCTCGTCGCCATGCTCACCGGCGGCAACTGCCTGCTCACCGGCGCGCCCGGACTCGCCAAAACCCTCCTCGTCAAATCCCTCGCCGAGGTCTTCACCCTCCAGTTCACCCGCATCCAATTCACCCCGGATCTCATGCCCGCGGACATCACCGGCATGGAGATCCTCCAAGACGGCCCGCAGGGCCGCGCCCTCACCTTCGTCCCGGGACCCATCTTCGCCCAGATGCTCCTCGCCGACGAAATCAACCGCACCCCGCCCAAGACCCAGTCCGCCCTGCTCGAGGCCATGCAGGAGAAACAGGTCACCGTCACCGGCCGCCGCTACGATCTGCCACGCCCGTTCTTCGTCCTCGCCACCCAGAACCCCGTCGAAATGGAGGGCACCTACGTCCTCCCCGAGGCCCAACTCGACCGGTTCATGTTCAATGTCATCATCGACTACCTCCCGGAACCCGACGAAATCGAGGTCGTCCGCCGCACCACCGCCCCCGCGGGCGAATCCCTCCAACCCCTCTTCTCCAGCGAGGACGTCCTCGCCTTCCAACGCCTCGTCCGCACCGTTCCGGTTTCCGAGGAGGTCGTCCGCTTCGCCGTGCGCCTCGCCGCCGCCTCGCGCCCCTCCCTCCCCGCCGCGCCCGATTTCGTCAAACGCTTCGTCAACTGGGGCGCAGGCACCCGCGCCGCCCAGTGCCTCGTGCTCGGCGCCAAGGTCCTCGCCCTCTGGGCCGGACGCTCCCACGTCACCCCCGACGACATCCGCTCCCTGGCCCACCCCGTCCTCCGCCATCGCATCCAGCTCAATTACAAGGCCGAAGCCGAGGGCCTCGGCGTCGAGTCGTTCATCACCCAACTCCTGAAGGAGGTGCATCCCGAGTGATCCGCTCCTGGCTCCAACGCCTCCTTGCCCCGTCCGCGCCCCCTCCGGGTTCCGGCGCCTTCTCCCCGCGCTCCGTTCCCGAGTCCTCCACGCCCTCGCCATGGATGGATGTGCCCACCCTCATGGCCATCCACTCCCTCGAACTGCGCGTCCATCACCTCGTCGAGGGCCTCTCCCGCGGGATCCACCGGAGCGTCCGCCGCGGGTACTCCACCGAATTCACCGAGTACCGCCCCTACACCCCGGGCGATGACCTCCGCCACATGGACTGGCGCCGCCTCGCCCGCACCGACCGCCCGTTTGTGCGCCAATACGAGGACGAATCCGAGTGGGGCTGCCTGTTCGTCCTCGATCTGAGCGCCTCCATGGCCTTCGGCTCGCTCAGCCACTCCAAGGCCGACTACGCGCGCACCCTCACCGGCACCCTCGCCTCCTTCCTCCACGCCCAAGGCGACCCCGTCGGCCTGCTCCGCTTCGCCAAGGACTCCGGCGAGTGCGTCCCCCTTCGCCACGCCCCGCGGCACCTCGCCCGCTTCTGGTCCGTTCTCGCCGCTCCGCCCGCAGGCGATGGCACCAGCCTCGGCCAGGCTCTGCTCGATGCCACTCGGCTCCTGCGACGCCCCGGACTCGTCGTGCTCCTCAGCGACTTCCTCTGCGCCTCCTCCCTCTGGGCCGAACCCCTCCGCCTCCTCAAAGCCGCGCGCCATCACGTCCTCGGCTTCCAAGTCCTCGATCCCCAGGAAATCCTCTTCTCCTTCGAGGGCGACACCCGCTTCGAAAATCTCGAGTCCCCGCTCGCTCTCGAACTCGACGCCACCCGCGCGCGCGACGCCTACCTCGCCAACTTCCAAAAGCACCGCCGCGAGGTCGCCTCCCTCTGCGCCGCAGAGGGCGTTCCGCTCCTCGAAGCGCGCACCGACTCCCCGCTCGAACCCCTCCTTCGCTCCGCCCTCCACGAGATCGCCCGCCAGCGCCCCCTCTCAGCCCAAAACCGCGCCGACGCCCCCGATCCCACCTCGTTCCCCCGCTAAACGATGGGCCTGCTCACCCCCTGGTTTTTACTCGGTCTTCTCGCCATCGCGGGCCCGCTGGCCGCCCACTTGCGCCGGCGCACCGTGCGCAATCGGGTCGCCTTCAGTGCCGTCGCCTTTCTCGAAGCCCAACCGCCGCGCTCGGCCAAACGACGCTGGGAGGATCTCCTCCTGCTGGTCCTGCGCTCCCTCGCCCTCGCCCTCCTCGCCCTCGCCTTCGCACGCCCCTTCTTCGTCCCCCGTACCCCTCCAGAACCCTCGTCCAAACCCGCCCAACTCACCGTCCTTCTCCTGGACACCAGCGCCAGCATGCACCGCGGCTCCCTCTGGCAGGACGCACGCCAGCGCGCCAGCGCCCTCGCCGCCAACCTCCCCCCCGACGCCGAGCTCGAGCTGCGCACGTTCGATCTCTCCGTGCGCACCCGGCTCCCCTCCGAACAGTGGCGTCAAACGCCCCCCTCCGCCCGGCCCGCCCTCCTCCAATCCGTCCTCGAGTCGCTCCAACCCTCCTGGGCCGCCGCCCGCCTCGACCTCGCCCTCACCGAGGCCGCCCGCGCCCATGCCAGCCTCCCCGCACGCAGCCACACCCAGCTCGTTCTGCTCTCCGATTTCCAACAGGGCTCCAGCCTCGCCGGCCTCCACGGTTTCTCATGGCCCCCGCGCTTCCACGTCCAACCCTTCCCCCTCACCCCGCCCCCCAACCCGCCTCCCGCCCTCCTCTGGCAACCCCCGGACCCCGAGTCCTCCCCGCCGGATGCCCCCACCAAAATCCACGTCCTTGCCCCCGCCGGGTTGAGCGCCGATTCCCTCCCCCTCACCCTCGAGGGAGCCCCCCAGCGCGAACTCCGCGTCCCCGTCCTCCCCGGCAAATCCCGCCTCGCCTCCCTCCCCCTCGGCAACCTTTCCAAAGCCAGGATCCGCGTCGCCCAATCCACCGACTTCGCCTCCGAAGTCTGGGTCGCCTCACTCCCGCAACGCCCCGCCCTCGTTGCCCTCAACCCATCCACTCCCCAAGCCGCCCAAGGCCCCTCCTCCCCACCCGCCACCGGCTACTTCCTCGCCAATGCCCTGCGCGCCCTCGGCGATTCCCGCGTCCTCGCCGCGACCGCCGATCAAATCGCCCCCGAACGCGACCCCTCCATCCGCCTCTGGGCCCTCGCCGGAGCCCCTCCCCCAGCCCTCCTCCCGCGCATTCGCGCCTCCCTCGAACAGGGGGCCACCGGACTCCTCCTCCTCGAATCCCCCGAGGATGCCCCCAGTCTCTCCCAGCTCGCCGGAATCCCCTTCCGCTGCGAGCGGCGAAATGCCGAGGGATTCGCCCTCCTCGGCTCCCTCGAGCGAACCCATCCCCTCTTCGCCCCCTTCGCCTCCGCCTCCTTCTCGGACTTCACCAGCATCCGCTTTTTCCAATTCCAAGCCCTCAGCGCCCCGGATCCCTCCCCCCACAAAATCCTCGCGCGCTTTGATTCCGGTGAACCCGCGCTCCTCGAAATCCCCTGCGGCAAGGGACGCCTCTTCGTCTGGACCAGCTCCTGGATCCCCGCCCACTCCCAGTGGGCCCTTTCCTCCCGATGCGTCCCCTTCCTCTCCGCCTGCCTCGATCTCGCCGAGGGCGGCCCCCCTCCGTGGATCGTGGGCGCACCCGGCGAATCGCTCTCCCTCCCCGCGGGCACCACCGGCCTGCGCGACGGCTCCGGCACCCTGCTCGAAGCCCCCTCCTCCCGCATCACCCTCGCAGAACCCGGCGTCTACACCCTCGAACCCGGCGGCGGCACCGCCGTCCTCAATATCGCTCGGGATGAACGCCTCTCCGGCACCCTGCCTCCCGGCACCCTCGAGGCGCTCGGCGTCCCCTGCGCGCCCTCCCCCGCCACCAACACCCCGAACGGCACCTCCCCCTCCCCAAACCCCCTTTCGGAAACCCTCGCCTTGCGCGAACTCGAGGACCAACAGGCCGGCTGGCGCTACGTGCTCGCCGGCGTCCTCGGCTTGCTCCTCCTCGAAACCCTGCTCGCCCGCCGATCCGCCCCCCTCCCAGGAGGCTCCCCATGAACCCTCCCGATCCCTCCCCCGATCCCCTCCCCACCCCGCCCGTCGGCCCGGATCCGCGCCCCCTGCTCCGGCCCCTCGCCCAGCGTCTCCGCTCCGAACGCCTCGCGTGGACCCTGGCCGCCGCCGGATCACTCGCCCTCGCGGGACTCCTCGCCATCCGCTACGCGCGATTGCCCCTCCAAAACGCCCTCCTCTGGACCCTCCTCTGCGCCGCCGGCGCCCTCCTCGCCGCACTCCGACTCGCCCGGACCCCACCCGAACGCGCCCTCGCCAAACGCATCGAACGCTTCGACCCCACCCTCGAAGGACGCCTCCTCACCGCCCTCGACCAAGCCCCTGCAGCCCCCCCGTCTTTTCTTCAAAACCGGCTTCTCCTCGAGGTAGCGGAATACGGTGCCCGCTCGCGTTGGCAGGATGCCCTCCCCCCGTGGCGCCTCGCGCTCGCCCGAGCGGGATGCCGCGCCTCGCTGCTCACCCTGCTCCTGAGCCTCCTCCTCTGGCCGCTTCTCCCCATCTCCCATCTCGCCCCGCACAGCCCATCCGCCCAGTCCCAGCCCCCGGCAGCCCGCCCCCCGGAAGTCTCCCCGGGCGACATCTCGCTCGAAAAAGGCTCCCGCCTCGCCGTCACCGCCCGACTCGAAAACCCCCTCCCCGAGGTGTTTCTCGTGCTGGGAAATGGCGATTCCGAAAAGGGAAATGGCGCCTCCCACAGCGAACCCCTCGGCCGCATCCACATGCAGCAAGGCCTCGCCGAAGCCCTCTACGGAGCCGCCGTCCCCTCGGTCGATGCCCCCCTCGTCTACTGGGTCGAATCCCCCGCCGGTTCCTCCCCGCATTTCAAGGTCGACGTCTTTGAATTCCCCAAACTCCTCCGCTCCGACGCCCTCGTCCACTACCCCAAAGGATCCGAACCCGCAGAGCGCCGATTCGAAAACGCCCACAAGCTGACCGTCCCGGAGGGCTCCGACATTGAGTGGAACCTGCAGGTCAACAAACCCCTGCGCGCCGCGCGCCTCCTCGTGGAAAAAGGAGACCCCATTCCGCTAGGCGCCGCCAACGACCCCCGAGCCTTCCCCTGGAAACTCTCCGCCATCCGCACTCCCCTCGCCGCCAAACTCCAACTGGAGGACGCCGAGGGCCGCCTCTCCAAGGAACTCGTCCCCTTCGAAATCCAAGTCATCCCCAACCTGCCCCCCAAAATCCGCCCCTTGTTGCCGCGCCCCGACGCCCGTTTCACCGCCATTGAGGAAATCGACTTCCAAGCCGAGGCCTGGGACGACGCCTCGCTGCAACGCTGGGGACTCACCCTCCAGTTCGGCTCCGCTCCGCCCAAAGAAATCGTCCTCGGAGAACACAGCCGCAGCTCCGCCAAGGTCAGCATGCACACCCTCTTCCCCCTGGAAACCCTCACGCTCCAACCCGGCGACTCCGCCACCTGGTTTTTCTGGGCCGAAGATCTCGATCCCTCCGGAAACCTCCGCCGCACCGAGAGCGACCTCTTCCTCGGACGCATCCGCCCCTTCGAAGAGGAGTACCGCAAGGGCGCCGAGGAAGAGGGCGAGCCCGGCAAGTTCAAACCCCAAATCCTCGAACTCCAAAAACAGGTCCTCTCGGCCACCTGGAACCTCCGCAGAAACAACGCCCCCCAGTCCGCTCCCCCCAAAGACAAGGCACTCGAAACCATTCAAAATTCCGAAAAGAACGTCCTCCAACTCGCCACCGAATCCGCCGAGGAGGAACCCCCTGGCCCGCGGAAAACACGCTGGCAAAAGGCCCTCGCGCACCTCGAGAAAGCCGTCGCGCACCTCGCCTCCCGCAACCTCGATTCCGCGCTTCCCGAGGAAATCGCTGCCTACGACGCCCTCACGCATCTGGCCCCCTCGCGCTACCAGATGAACAAGAGCAAGGGCAAACCCAACCCCAATCAGGAAACCACGCGCCAAATGAACCACCTCGAGTTCGCGCGCGAAGAGGACCGGTACGAATCCAAAAAACAGGCCCAAAACGCCGCCCAAGACTCCGAACGCTCCGAAATGGAGGAACTCCTCGCCCAGTTGCGCGCCCTCGCCAGACGTCAGGACGAAGTCTCCGAACGCATGCGCGAACTCGAAGCCCAAATCCGCTCCGCCCAAACCCAAGACCAAAAGGACGAGGCCAGACGCGAACTCAAAAAACTCGCCGAAGAACAACAAGCCCTCGCCCAGGCCCTCGAGGACGCCCAGCAAAAGGCCGCCCAAAAAGGCGAGTCCCTCGCCAAGCAAACCGAACAACTCGACGCCGCTCGCCAGGCCGCCCAAAACGCCGCATCCGCCGCGGAACAGGGACAACTCGACCAAGCCCGCGCCGCCGCCACGCAATCCGCAGAAAAACTCCGCCAAGGCACCGACTCCCTCCGCCAACAACTCTCCGGTAAAAATCGGGAGGATGCCAAAGACCTCCGCGATCAGGCAGAACAACTCGCCGCCCGCGAAAAACAGCTCGCCGAGCAACTCACCCCCTCCGCCTCCCAACCCAAGAAACTCAACGTCGACTCCCTCGCCCTCCTCAGAGAACTCGAGTCCCAGCGCCAGCGCCTCCGAAACCTCCAGTCCGATTTGCAACGCGTCTCGGAGAATGCCGAGGCCTCCGAGCCCGGCTTCTCCAAGGCCCTCCAGGAAGCCCATCGGGAAACCCTCCAAAACCAGACCGACGAAAAACTCCGCATCGCCGCCAGCGCTCTCGCTTCCGCGCAGACCCCCATCGCCCGCCGCGCAGAGTCCGCGGCGAACCAGGATCTCCAATCGCTCGCCGAGGCCGTGGAAAAGGCTTCCGATCAGGTTTTGGGGGAGGACGCCCAAGCACTCCGACAGGCCCGCGCCGCGATTGATGCCATCACCCGGGAGGCTCGCGAGACCAACGGGCAGCCCCAACCCAACGGCCAGCCTCAACCCAACGGTCAGCCCCAACCCAACGGTCAACCCCAACCCAACGGTCAGTCCCAACCCAACTCTCAGCCCCAACCCAACTCACAGCCCCAACCCAACGGGCAACCCCAACCCAACGGGCAGCCCCAACCCAACGGTCAGCCCCAACCCAACGGCCAGCCTCAACCCAACGGCCAGCCTCAACCCAACGGACAGCCCCAACCCAACGGCCAGCCTCAACCCAACGGCCAGCCTCAACCCAACGGCCAGCCCCAACCCAACGGTCAGCAGCAAGCGGGTTCCCCGGCCACGCGGAACGGCTCGATTCATGGCGGAGGAGATGGAGTCCCCGCCCAAAAGCTGGGCGAGTGGCTGAATCAACTCGACCGCGTCGAAACCCTCCTCGAACGCCCGCAACTGCGCGCCGCGCTCGCCCGCGCCCAGCAGGCCACCGAACAACTCCAGGCAGACCTGCGCCGCAACGCCACCAAACCCAGCCCGCAGCAGATCGAGCAGCATCTCCTCGCGCCCTTGTCCCAGCTCCGCGACGCCATTTCCTCGGAACTCGCAAGACGCGAGGGCAACCCCAGCGAGACCCCCATTGATCGGGATCCGGTGCCGCGCAAATTTGAGGAGGCCGTGCGCCGCTACTACGAGACCTTGGGAGGAGGCCGTTGATGCCCGCGCTGTCTCCCATCACGGCCGCTCTCGTGCTGCGTCGCCCCGAGACCTTGGGCGCCTCAGCCGCAGCCGGAACCGTCGCCCTGCTGCTGCTGCTTTGGGCCTACCGACGGGTCGCCATGCCGCCTCGCGCACGCGCCGCCGCCTTCAGCTTCAAACTCCTCGCCGTGCTACTGCTGCTGCTCTGCTGGCTCGAGCCCCAGTGGCAACGCACCCTCCCCATGGAGGGCGTGCACTCCCTGGCCATCCTCCTCGATGACTCGCGAAGCATGCGCCTGCCCGAGCTATCGGGCACACCAAGAACCCGTGGTGAGCGCCTCACCGCACTCCTCAACGAAGGAGCCACCACGTGGCGCCCCAAGCTTGAAACCCCTTTCCGGGTTCACACCTTCCGCTTCGGCTCTCAGATCCAGGAAACCCCGGACCGCACCGCGCTCACCTTCGAACAATCCCCTTCCTCGCTCGGCGCCGCACTTTCGCACCTGCGCGAAACCCTCGGTCCCCAAGCGGCGGGCATCCTCCTGCTCTCCGATGGCGCCGCCACGGACCTCGCCAGCCTGGACCCGACTGGCCTGCCCCCCGTTTACTCCCTCCCGATAGGGTCCCCCCTCCCCTCGCCCGACATCGCCCTCGGCACCGTCTCCACCACGCAGTCCGCCTTCGAGGACGCCCCCGTGACCCTCAACGCCGAGATCCTCGCCCGAAACCTCGCTTCCAACCCCACCCACCCGACCCCGCACGCGCGCATCCGCGTCCACGTCGAAGCCGTCGACCCTCCCCCCGCCCCGGACTCCACGACGCCCCTCGCCGAAACCTCCCCCATCCTCTCTCCCGGCCAGAACCGAGCCCTCGCGCAACTCCACTTCGCCGCACCCCGCCCCG
>JBEBAG010000331.1:0-12418 GCA_041159065.1 Verrucomicrobiota bacterium
ATCGAGCTGGAGCTGGTTGGGCAGCCGTTGGTGGGTGGGCCGGGGGGGCAGGCGGAGCGCCTCCATCATGGCGGTTTTGAGGCTGCTCGCCGCGCTCATCAGGGAGACGCGCTCCCGCGGATTCTGCCCATAGACGCGGATCTGGCCGGAGGCATCGGTGCTGCAAGCGGAAACGGAGGGGCGCAGCGGTGCCCCTGCGGCGGGGTCTGCAGGAGCGGGGTGGGGCATGCCGAGGCAGCCCATGAGGAGGCCCACGGAAAGTATTTGAGCCAGGGGACGCGGGATTGGGGGAAGGCACCGCATAACTGAAACAAGCTATCGGAGTCGTGGGAGGGAGTGAAGCGGCGAGGCGGTTTTCCAGTGCCTCAGAAACTTCCCTAGTAAGGGGTCGGCCCGGCCGTACATCCTACCCATATGACGGAGCCTCAGAACGCACTCTCCCAGACTGAGCGGAGTGGATCCCCCGAGCAGAGCGCGTCCTCGGAGCGGAGCGAGGCGTTTGTGCGTCTGCTTAACGCGTCGCACGGGAGGCTCTTGCGGTTTTTGATTTCCATTGTGCCTCGCCGCCCGGATGCCGAAGACATTCTCCAGAGGGCGAGTGTCACGATGTGGAGGCGTTTTGACCAGTTTGAGCTGGGGACGGACTTTGTGGCCTGGGCCACGACGATCGCTCTCTATGAGGCGAAGAATTTCCAGCGCATTCTGGGGAGATCCCGGGTGGTGTTTGACGAGGAATTGATGGAGACCTTGGCGGTTGCACGGGTTCAGGATTTGCAGCATCACGACACGCGGTTGGATGCGTTGGAGGAATGTGTCCAGAAGTTGGACCCCTCCAGCCGGGAATTGGTGGATGCGGTGTATTCGCGCGGGGAGGATGTGAAGGGGCTCGCTCAGCGGGAAGGGCGGGCGCCCCAAACCTTTTACAATCGGCTCAATTTCATCCGCAGAGTGTTGACCGATTGCATGCGCCAGCGGGTTGCGGGCTCCTCCCTATGAACGTTCGCTTCGCCTTCGCCACCGTGTTGAACCCACACCCTCCCATTTTATGAGCACACCCATGGACTCCCCCTTGCTGCCGTCTGAAGCGCCGGAGGCGATGTACCGCCTGTTTTCCGGTGCGCTGGATGGCACGCTTTCGGAGGAAGATGCCGCGAAGCTTCAGTCCGCATTGCGTGAGGATGCGCGGGTGCGCCAGTGGTGGTTTGAGTTCAATGATGTGGAATGCGGTCTCGGGGAGTTGCGTCCCTTGCGGGCTGCGGCCTTGGTTCGGGCGATGTGCGAGGAGGAGGCTTTGGCGGAGCCTTCTGGTTTGGCGTGCGAGGGGCCTGCCCCGGATGTCGCCGGGGAGGTTCATGGGGGAGCGGGGGGGTGGGGCGGGGGATGGAGAGCTTTGGCGGCAGGTTTGGCGTTCAGCGCGGGACTCGGAGTCTACGTGTGGCACGGGGGATCGGCGCCTCTCGGGTCGGAGGGGCGGGGCATTGCGGAGGTGATTTCCGTGCAGGATGCGTTGTGGGGAAGTCCGGACGGCACCTTTCAGCCGGGGGATGCGATTGCCCCGGGGCAGACGCTTGAACTTTTTGCGGGCAAGGCTCGGGTCCGCTTTTCGAGCGGGGCGGAGGTCACCTTGCTGGCTCCCTGCATCTTCGAAGGCACCTCGCGAAACAGCGGTTTTTTGACGTACGGCCGGGTGGAGGCGCGGGCTCTGGGTCAGGCGGCCCGGGGGTTCACCTTAGAAACGCCCACGGCGCGGATGGTGGATACGGGAACCGAGTTTGTCGCATCGACGCAGGCGGACGGGGACAGTCGGGTGGAAGTAAAGTCGGGGGAAGTGGAGGTTTTGGTTTCGGGTCAGCCTGCGGTCCAACGGTTGGTGGAGGGCAATGTGCTGGCGGTGGAGGGGGGCAAACAGAAGGTGCTGATCCGCGTGGAGAACGGGGATGGGACCCCTGAGTTCCGGTTTCCCTCGGTGGAGGCGCCTTCGGGGGAGCGCGGGGGACTTGCGGGAGGCCAGACTTCCAAGAAACTGGCGGCGTGTCTGGTGGACGGCCACCGGGAGGAGGGGAGCGAGGTGCTCCGTGAATTCCGGGGCGGGGCGGTGGAGGATTCGGCTTCGAGAGCCTCGAAGGAACTGGCGGCCCTTTCCAGGGAATCGGGAAGGGTGCTGGTGGATTTGGGCAAGCGAGTCTCCGTCACCAAGGTCAACACCTACAGCTGGGCCCCGCCGAAGTCGGCGGCCGGACGCCGAGGGGAGGCGGCTCAGCGCTACGCCCTGTACGGATTTTCCGAGGACGCAGCTCCCCGCACGGACGGAGAGCCGGATGCCAACGGTTGGGAGCTGATTGGCCGGGTGGATCTGACCGAGGAGGAGTTTGGAGTGGCCGAGGGGCTTCCTCATTCGGAGCAGCAGGTTTCCTCTATCACGGCCGGCACCGGGACGCTGGGAAAGTATCGTTACCTTTTGTGGCAGGTCCTCCCGAACGCTGCGGATTTTTCTCTGGCGAAGCAGGATGTGGTCTATGGCCAGCTTGACGTCTATGCCGCTCCGTGAGGGGAGTCGGCCCTCGGACAAAAAAACGAGTGAAACTCCGGTAAACATTCCCCCCCGCCGTACCTCCCTTCATTGAAGCCGCGTTTCGGACTTCTTCTTAAACCCCAAACAAACTCGCCGCCCTTCCTCTCCCCACCAAACTCCTAGCTCCCGCATTCCTTCCTCACTTTTCCCGAATCTCGTTTTCCAAACCCAAACCCCAAACCCACACCAAACCTCCAATCCCTATGGATCCTAACTCCACCTTCAACTGTTCCTTCGGCGCCGACAGCTCTCCTCTCATCCATCCAGGAAGTTCCTCATTCTACTCTCGCCGCGAATTCTTGGTTCGCAACGGGGTTGGGTTTGGGGGGCTGAGCCTTGCAGCGCTTTTCGGGTTGAATCCGTTTGATCTGAATGCCGCGGATGCCCCCCGCGGACCGCTGGCGCCAAAGCAGCCCCACTTCAAGGCGAAGGCCAAGCGCGTGATTCAGATCTTCGCGGGCGGCGCTCCTTCCACCGTGGATACCTGGGATCCCAAGCCGGATCTGGTCAAGAATCACGAGAAGAAAATCCCCGGCTACGAGGGATTGGCTCTGGGTTCTCCTTTCAAGTTTGAGAAAAAGGGCAAGTCGGGGGTCGAGGTTTCGGAAATTTTCCCGGAGATCGGCAAGCACATCGATGACATTGCCGTCATCCGCTCGTTGTTTGCGGAAATCCCGGACCACTCGATTGCCGCCAAGATGCTGATGACGGGTTCGCCCCAGCTCAACAAACCCAGCTTGGGCTCGTGGTCGGTGTACGGTCTCGGAACGGACAACCAGAACCTGCCGGGCTTCATTACGCTGGGCGGAGACTCCACGTTCCGTCAGTCGGCGTTCCTTCCTGGGATTTACCAGGGGTGTAACGTGAACTACGACCCCAATGCGCCCTTGACCAGCGTGCTGGCGAACATCAGCAGCCAGTTCAGCACGCCGGATCGCCAGCGGCATCAGATCGATTTGGCGAAGGAGATGAACAAACTGCACGCCGAGCAGCTTCAGAAGGACGCCCAGTTGGAGGCGCGCATCGAGGCGTTTGAAATCGCCTTCAAGATGCAGAAAGAGGCGATGGACGCCTTCGACATCAGCAAGGAGCCCGAGAAGATCAAGGAAATGTACGGAATCGGCGGCGGCGCCGGGATGGGGATGCGCGGAGCTGCGGGGAACGGGGCCAAGTTGCTGGTGGCGCGCCGTTTGGTCGAGCGCGGGGTGCGTTTTGTGCAGGTCGCCACGGGCGGATGGGACACGCACTCCGACATCGCGAATTCGGTCAAGAACGCGGCAACGGCCATTGACGGTCCTGCGGGCGCCCTGCTTGCGGACCTCAAGCAGCGCGGCCTGCTGGACGAGACCTTGGTGATCTGGGGTGGGGAGTTCGGCCGCACGGTGACTGCGGGCGGCGGGGCGGGAGCTCCGGGCCGGGATCACAATGGCCGTGCGATGTGCGCGTGGATGGCCGGCGGTGGCGTCAAGGGGGGCACCACCTATGGCGCGACCGACGAGTTCGGAGGGCGTGCGGTGGAGAACAAGATGCATGTGCATGACCTCCACGCCACCATTCTCGCGCTTCTTGGCTTCGATCACACGAAGCTCACCTACAACTACAACGGCCGCGAGTTCCGTTTGACGGACAACTTCGGCAATGTGGTGAAGGAAATCATCGCCTAAGTCTACCGGGTGCCCTCCGCGCAGGTCCTCCAAGGCGTGAGCCGGGATGGATTTGCGCCGGGGGGCACCCGATATTTCCCGACCCCTCTCTCGTGCTTCTCGGGAGGGAAGGGTCTGGAAAGTGCTCTAAAAGATCCGTGTCAGAATCGATGAACCGCCGGCTTCCGTGAAAAATGGATGCTGGTGGTTTTGTTTGAGTCTCTCGTCCTGAAAGTGTTCCCCTTTATTCCTCCAGTAACCCGATTTCCTCAACGCATGAAATCTCTCAGCCCTGCGCTTCGAGCCCTCCCTTTTCTGCTGCTTGGCGCCGCGTTCCCGGCGTCCGCCGCGGTGACACCGGCATCCTTCACCCAGGAGCAGATTGACTTCTTCGAGAACAAGATCCGTCCGATTTTGGTCAATCAGTGCCTGAAGTGCCACTCCCACGAGAAGGACAAGGGGCGCGAGCTGAAAGGCGAGTACAGCATGGATACGCGGGCGGACCTGATGAAGAACGGGAATGTGAGCCCCGGGGATGTGAAGCGGAGCACCTTGATCAAGGCGATCGAGTGGGATGATGAGCTGCAGATGCCGCCCAAGAAGAAACTTTCGGACGAAGAGATCGCGGACATGAAAAAGTGGGTGGAAATGGGCGCGCCGGATCCGCGGGAGGCCCGGAAGGATGTGAAGTTGAAGAAGGACTGGTGGTCCTTCCAGAAAGTCACCCGTCCTCAGGTGCCGGAGGTGAAGAATGCGGCGTGGTGCAAGACTTCGATCGACAAGTTCATCTTGGCGAAGTTGGAGAAGGAAGACCTGCTGCCGGCGGAACCGCCCGAGACGGGTACTCCCGATGAGATTCGGCGGAAGAAGGAGGCACTGCTGCGGCGGGCTTACTTCGACTTGATCGGGATGCCTCCGAGCCCCGATCAGATTCGTGATTTTATCAATGACCGCAGTCCCCGGGCCTTTGAGAAGGTGATTGACGAACTCCAAGCGTCCCCTGCCTACGGGGAGCGTTGGGCGCGGCACTGGTTGGATACGGCGCGGTATTCCGACACCACGGGGGTGGTGGGCAACGAGCGCGGGGTCGATTACCGTTATGCCTATGCGTGGTCGTATCGTGACTGGGTGATTTCGGCGTTCAACAAGGACATGCCGTATGACCAGTTCATCATGCACCAACTTGCGGCGGACAAGATCCCGAACAACCCCAAGGCGAACCTTGCGGCGTTGGGTTTTTTGACGGTCGGTCAGCGGTTCAATGATAAGAACGATATCTTGAATGACCGGATTGACGTGGTGGGGCGCGGATTTCTGGGGCTCACGGTAGCGTGCGCCCGTTGTCACGAGCACAAGTTTGATCCGATCACCCAGGCGGATTACTACGCGCTGAAGGGGGTTTTCGCGAGTTCGGTCGAGCCCAAGGAGGGGCCGGTGATTGCGGGGGATGAGAATTCGGAGGGCGCCAAAGCGTTTCAGGAGAAGTTGGAGACTCTGGAAAAGCGGGCTTATGCGACGGTGTTCCAGATGGAGCGGGAGAAAGGAGCCCTCTTCCGTGAGAAAGCGGCAGCCTATTTCCAAGCGGGTTACGAGCTGCGGCAACGGGATGACCCAGACGCGCAGAAGCGGGCCACGGCCATCTTAGACCGCGAAAAGCTCAACGGCCGGTTTTTGGATGACACGGTGAGCCCTCGGATTTCGGAGCGGGACCCGGTGATGGGCCCCTTTGTGCAGCTGATTACGATGAAGGAGAACCGCAAGGATCTTCTGGAGGCGATGTTCAGCGGGAAGTTCCGCGGGGCCGCGGCTTACAACGCGCAGGTCATGGAGTTCCTGCGGAATGCGGGTCCGGCCGCTTCGCTTCCCAGCGACTTGGCCACGGTGAGTGCGCTTGTGGAGAAGTTCTTCCGGATGAAGGTGGATCCTACGGTGGGTGCCAAGGCGGATCGGAAAGCGGACGTAATCCAGGATCTGGCCAAGGGCGGGATCTTCAAGAAAATCGCCGATCCGGAGTTGAAGGAGATCGATCCGGCCGATCGCGCCGTGATGGAGGCGGCGGTGTTTCCAATGCGCTTGTTGACCGCCAAGGACATTACCAGCGTGGCGGATGTTCAAAAGACGATTCGGGCGTGGGGTTTGACCAACGGAGGGGAGTTGGATGGGCGCTCGGGGATCAACCGGATCAACGAGTTGAAGCTGACCAATCGTTCGGGTCCCGTGCGTGCGATGGTGTTGGAGGATCTTCCGAAGCCCGTGGATTCCCCGATTTATCCCCGAGGGAATCCTCCCAAGCCTGAGGACAACGCCCCCTTGGTGCCGCGCCGGTTTATCGAAGTGCTCGCCGGGGGGGATCCGGAGCCTTTTAACGAAGAGGACAGTGGTCGTTATGACTTGGCCAAGGCGATTGCGAGCAAGTCTAATCCGCTGACTGCTCGGGTGATGGTCAACCGCGTGTGGATGCACCTTCTTGGGGAGGGATTGGTACGCACCCCGGATGATTTGGGCAACAACTCGGGGGATCCTTCCCACCAGGAGCTGCTGGACTACCTGTCCTCTTGGTTCATGGATGATTACGGTCCGAGCAAGCCCGGTTGGTCCATCAAGGCCCTGCAGAAGGCCATCATGACTTCCTCCGTGTACCAGCAGAGCAGTCGTACGCCGCACATGGCGCGGCAGAAGGCGAGGAACGCCTCCAACTCGCTGCTCTGGCGAGCCAATGTCCGGCGCCTGGACTTTGAAGCATTCCGTGACGCGCTGCTGACCATGTCCGGGGACATGGACAAGACGCAGTTTGGGCCTCCGGTGAACCTCGTGAGCGAGCCCTACTCCTTCCGGCGTTCGGTGTACGGTTATATTGACCGCGGTTCGGTGCCGGATCTTCTGGCGCAGTTCGATGTGGCTTCGCCTTTGGAGCCGAATACCAAGCGGACCTCGACCATCGTTCCGCAGCAGGCGCTTTTCCTGATGAACAGCCCGTTCACGATCGGGGTGGCTCAGAAAGTGGTGAAGCGGCGGGAGGTGGTGGATGCTCTGGTCCGGCAAAAGGATACGCGGGCAGGGATTCTTGCCATCTTCCAGATTGTGCTTCAGCGGACTCCTTCGCAGCAGGAGTTCGAAATGGCGTATCGGTTCGTGTCGGCCGAGGCGAAGAATCAGGGGAAGGTCGACGAGGCTATGAAGCAGGCGGAGGTGGACTTTCAGAAGCAGGCGGAGCGGGACCTGCGGAATCAGCAGCGCAACGAGGGCGCCCGGAAGGCGATCTTGAACGAAGGCGAGCTGGTCCAGCGGGTCACGCTTTCGCCATGGGAGACCTTGGTGCAGGCGTTGATGTTCTGCAACGAGGCCACGTATCTCAACTAGTCCACAGCGTCTCAAACACGCAGGGCGGTGAATCCCTGCGTTGGGTTTCCATCCGCAGTCCGGGGTGCCGGGCTGCGGATGTTTCTTTGGCGGGATCGGAGCTTTCCGGAGGGGCGTGTGCGTTCGGGAGCCTCTCGGGCGCGTGCAAACCCGCAGGGAATGGTGCAAGGTAGGACGGCGCCCATGCCGGACACCCCGAATTTCGATGCTTTCCATGCCGCTTTCAGGATTCAGCGACTACCACGTCCACACCCCCCTCTGCCGGCATGCGGAGGGATGGCCCCTCGAGTATGCCCAGCGGGCTGTGGCGCTCGGGCTCTCAGAACTGGGCTTTGCCGATCACAACCCGATGGCGCGCCCCTTCGACGACTGGAGGATGCAGCGCGAGGAGTTGCCCCAGTATTTGGAGTCCGTGGAGCATGCCCGCGCGGCGCACCCTCAGCTTCCGATTCGACTGGGGCTGGAGATGGACTTTCTGGAGGGCCAGGAGGCGTGGTGGGAGGAGTTGCGTGCGGCGGCGCCCTGGGATTTCTGGATCGGGAGCGTGCACTATCTTCCGGAAGGCTGGGAGGTGGACAACCCCAAGTACCTCAGCCGCTACCGCGCGATGGATCCCGAGGTGGTGTGGAGCTCTTATTGGGGCGCGTATGTGCGGTGCATCCGCAGCGGATGGTTCGACTTTGTGGCGCACCCGGACTTGCCGAAAAAGTTCGGCCTGCGCCCCGCCGGGGATTTACGCCGGTTTTATGAGCCCGCGATCCAGGCGCTCGTGGACACGGGCTGTGCGTTTGAGGTGAATACGGCGGGGCTTCGGAAGGAGTGTCGCGAGCTCTACCCGGCGCAGGGATTCCTCGAGCTGGCGGCTGCGGCGGGGGTGCCGGTGCTGGTGAATTCCGATGCGCACGCGGTGTCCGAATTGGGTTCGGCTTTTGCCGAGGCGGTGGAGGCGCTGAGGGCGGCGGGTTACTCGCAGATGGTTCGGATCGAGAAGCACCGGAAGCGGTTTGTTCCGCTGCCGCAGGGGGCGGTTTCGGGGCGGGAAGAAGATCGGAGTGGTTGCGCATGAAGCTGTGCGCAAGGCGGTTTTGCATCGAGTTTCCAAGGCCGCCCATGGTGATGGGGATTGTGAACCTGTCGCCGGACTCCTTTTCAGGGGACGGACTCTCTTCCGTGGATGCCGCCCTCGAGCGCGCGCTGGGATTGGTGGGCGCTGGCGCGGAGATCATTGATGTGGGGGCCGAGAGTGCGCGAACCAACCGGGGGCCGATTCCGGTGGGGGAGGAGGTCGAGCGGTTGTGTGGTTTTGTAGAGCGCTGGAAGGCTCTTGGGAGTCCGGCCCTGCTTTCGATCAATACCTGGCGTCCCGAGGTGGCGGAGCCGGTTTTGACGCTGGGGGGGGATCTTCTGAACGACATTGGCGGCTTGCCCGATGGCGCAAATGCCGAGCTTTGTGCGCGGGTGGGCGCGGCGCTGCTCATCATGCACAGCGTGGGGCAACCCAAGGTGGCCCATACGCATATTGGCTACCCCGAGGTATGGCGGAGCGTGGAGACCTTCTTTGAGGAGAAATTGGCGCTCGCGGAGGCCTCGGGGCTTTCCCGTGAGTCGATCCTGATCGATCCGGGACTCGATTTCGCCAAACAGCGGGCGGACAACCTGCGGCTGCTCGCTTCGGCGGGGCGCCTCCACCGGTTTGGGAGGCCGATTTTGCTTCCGGTTTCGCGCAAAACGGTGATCGGCGACGTACTGGGGATTCCGGATGCCTCGCAGCGGGATGCCGGCACGATGGCGTGTCTGGTGCAGGGGGTGTTGGAGGGGTGCCACATTTTCCGGGTTCACGAGGTGCGCGCGGCGGTGGCTGCGATTCGGGTACTTCAGGCGATTGGCGAGGCGGGATAGGTCCGCTTCGTCGGGGGATTTGGCGGTGGCCACGGGCGGCTCCTCGCGGTGGCATGTCTCCTGCTTCCGGGGGGCGGGACGTATGACGACGCCCTCGATTCACCCTTCCTCCCCGGGAGGAAAGCCACTTTGGAAGTTTGGCTTGGTCGCGCTCCTGCTCATGGGCGTAGGGCTTTTCCTTTTTCGCTCCGGGGAGGTTTCCCAGGCACAAATCAACGCCATGCGAAATCTCGGGTCGATGTTGAGGCAGTACGCTGAAAGTCACGACGGGCAGTTTCCGGAACGTTTGGAGGAGGTGCTCGAGAAAGGGAACCTTGGCTTGGGCGGGCTTCTCAAGCGCGGGGGGCGAGACGCGGGCCACGCCGCTTTCGAGTATTTTGGGGGCACGCTCAAGGACGCACCCCAGTCGATGCTCATGCGAGTTCCACCCGGCCCCCGCGGGGAACCTGCCTTGGTTCTGTTCAAGAACGGAGAGGTCAAGACCCAGCCCTAGCCGTTTCTGTTTCTCCGTGGGGACAGGCCCGCTGTTTCCCTTCTGTTTTCGGTTTCAGGTGCCGCCATGGACCGCTTTCCCCGCCATCCGTAAACGAGTGGGCGTGGTCTGGCGTGTTCTGCGAAGAAAACGCGCCAGTTCCTCGGGGGATGAGAAGCCCATCTCGATGGCGATCTCCTTGATGCTCAGCCGGGTCTCGAGAAGCTGCTGTTCCAGACGTGCAAGCCGGGTCCGCAGGATCACCTCCTTCGGCGCCGCTCCCGTCTGGTTGCGAAAGTGGACCCGAAACGTGGTGGGACTGCCCTGCGCGAAGCGCCGCTCCACTTCCGCTGCCGTAAGCCCCTCGCGCGGAGCACGCTCCTGGATGAAGCGAATGGCGTCCCGGATCGGGCCGGAGAAGCCAAGGACCGCCGCGGTGGATTCCCGCTCCTGAAGCTCACAGCCGGGAACGATGACATGGCGCGGCACGGGGGCGGAGCGGCTCAGAAGGCGGTCCAGCGTAGCCGCGGCTTCGAAGCCGGTGCGCTCTCCAGGATAGTCGATGGTGGTCAGTGGCGGGTGGCAGGTCATGGCAAGCAGGTCGCTGTAGCCTGCACCAACGACCCCCAGTTCCTCCGGCACGCGAATCCCAAGGCTCCGAGCCACCAGGAGCACATGCGCCGCGAGCCGGTCCTTGGCGAAGAGTCCGCACGGAAACTTCAACTGCGGCAGAATCTTGCCCAAGAGCGCCGCCACGGATTCGGCGTCCTCCTCGGGAAAGAGGAGCGATTCGGGAACGGGAATCTCCAAGCACTCGCCTCCAGCACGCCGAAGCTCGGTCGCCAGTCCACGCCGCCAGGAGCGCGCGTAGCTCATCGTGGGGTCCGAAGCGAACGCACACCGCTTGATTCCGAGTCCCAGAAAATAGTGCGCCGCCCGGCGTCCGATCTCGACGCAGTCGGCCACCACCCTCGGCACTCCGGGGAGGCGTCCCTCCGTACTGAGCGCCACGAGGGGCACCCCTTGGGTGCGGGCTTGGGCCCCCTCCTGTCGGGTGGGACGGAAGAGGATCGCCCCGTCATGGGCAACGGGTTCCGAAGGAGCCCCCAAGGCTCCAAACAGCTCGCCCTCACACAGCAGACGCCATGGACGCGCGTGCTGTCTTTGGTAGCGCAAAATGCCCCGCAGCACGGTCTCCGCAAACGTGGCCCATGCGGGGAGGCGCACGCGAATACCGAGCACGTCTTTCATTTTGGGAGGCATATCCGTTAAGAATGAAAGGGGAAAGTGCCTTTTCCGCGGAACGGCTCCGGGTTGTCTCTCCCGATGCGTCCCTCCTGCTCCTCCCTCCTCCGCCTTGCCCTCGTTTTCGCGGGAGTCCATGGGATTGTCAGTCTGGGGGCGGGCTTTTCCCCGATCTCCGCTCGGGCGACGGAAGCCGCTCCACGCTCGATCGGGTTTAATCGTGAGATCCGCCCGCTGCTCACGTCGCACTGCATCTCCTGCCATGGTCCGGACGCGGAGCAACGGAAGGGGGGACTGCGCCTCGATTTGCGGGAGGAGGCGCTGAAGCGGCAGGAGTCAGGAAGCCGTGCCATAGTTCCGGGGGATCCGGAGGCGAGCGAGTTGGTCGTTCGTTTGGAGAGCGGCGACCGGGATGAGGTGATGCCCCCGCCCAAAACGCATAAGACGCTGACCCCGGCGCAAAAAGGGTTGCTGCGACGGTGGATCCGGGAGGGGGCTGTGTATGAACCGCACTGGGCGTTTGTTCCTCCGAAGCGTCCGCAGGTTCCCGGAGGGGCCGCGGGCCATCCGGTCGACGCCTTCATCCAAGACGCGCTGCGGGTGCAGGCCCTGGATCCTTCCCCGGAGGCGGAGCGTGCGACGCTGCTCCGACGCGTGACCTTGGATTTGACCGGGTTGCCGCCTTCCGAAGAGGAGTTGAGGGCCTTCCTGGCGGATGGGCGCTCCGATGCGTACGAGCGGGTGGTGGATCGGTTGATGGCCTCGCGCGCCTACGCGGAGCGTCGCGCGCAGGACTGGCTGGATCTGGCGCGTTACTCGGACACGTGCGGTTTTGCGGATGATCAAAAGCAGGACATTTGGCCCTATCGGGACTGGGTGGTGGAGGCGCTTCACCGCAACATGCCCTACGACCAGTTCACCATTGAACAACTCGCGGGCGACATGCTTCCGGGGGCGACGGAAGCCCAGCGCATCGCGACGGGTTTTCACCGCAATGCGCCCCAGGCCAAGGGCGCGACCTATCCGGTGGAGGAGTACCGGCTCAAGGGAGTCGCTGACCGGGTGAACACGACGGGGCGGGTCTGGTTTGGGCTGACCCTGGGGTGCGCGGAGTGTCACGACCACAAGTTCGATCCGATCGCACAAAAGGATTACTATGCGTTGTTTGCGATCTTTAACAACGTGGTCCACTTGGGGGCCGGCTTCACCCAGGGGGGGCCGGTTCTG
>JBEBAG010000332.1:0-11848 GCA_041159065.1 Verrucomicrobiota bacterium
GCCCAGCTCCCTTCCGGATGCTTCCCCTTTGGCTGCAAATCCTCGGCTGGTTTTTCCTCAATCTCATCCTTCTCGCCTCCGTCGCCACCCTCGCCCTCTTCGGCGAATTCCGCCCCCTGCTCGGCGCCCTCCTCGAGGGCAAAGCCGGACACCGCCTTTCCGCGCTCGCCGGCGAAGTCACCGAGGCCCTCTCCTCGCGCCCGCGCTCCGACTGGCCTGCCGTCCTCGACGGCTTCGCTCAGGCCTACAACGTTCAGGCCGCCCTCTTCCGCCAGGATGGCTCCTGGATCACAGGCGAAATCGAGCACCCGCCCGCCCCCGTCCTCGAAAAATTCCGCTCCACCACCTCACGCCCGCCCCCGTCACCCACCCTCATCCCGGGACTCCAATCGCCGCCCCCGCCCCATTCCCAACGACACTTCGTCGTCTACGCCAAGGGGCTCTACTGGATCGGCGTCCACATCCATCCCCTCTCCGAACGCAGCGCCGGACTGCGCGGCCCCTCCACGCTGCTTCTCGCCTCTGCCTCCGCAAAAGCCGGAGGACTCCTCCTCGAATCCACTTCTTGGGGAATCGCCGTCGCCGTGCTCCTCGCCTCCGCCCTTTTCTGGATCCCCCTTTTCAGACGCCTCACCGTCTCCCTCCGCACCATGCGAGATGCCGCGGAATCCATGGCCGCAGGCCGCTTCGAAACCCGCGTCTCCCTCTCCGGCAGCGACGAACTCGGAAGCCTCGCCGCCTCCCTCAACCATCTCGCCGCCAAACTCCAGGACTTCGTCACCGGACAAAAACGCTTCCTCGGCGACATCGCCCACGAACTCTGCTCCCCAGTCGCCCGCATGGAGTGGTCCCTCGGCATTCTCGAACACCAGGCCGGCACCGAACTCCAGCCCGCCGTCCAGGATGTCCGCGAGGAGGTCGCCCAAATGTCCAAACTCATCGAGGAACTCCTCTGCTTCACCCGCGCCGGACTCCAATCCGAGACCCATCCCGCCCTGCTTTCCGTGGCGGAAATCGTCCAAAAGGCCGCCCACCAAGAGGCGATTCCCGCCGAACTCCTCAAGACCGCCGTCCCCGACAACCTCCGCGTCTTCGCCGACCCGCACCTCCTCCAGCGCGCCCTGGCCAACGTCCTGCGCAACGCCCTGCGCTATTCCGGCAACACCCTCCCCATCACCGTCGAAGCCCGCCAGGCCGGCCCCAAAACCCTGATCAGCATCCTCGACGAGGGCCCCGGCGTCCCGGAAGACATCATCCACCGCCTCTGCGAACCCTTCTTCCGACCAGAAACCGCACGCAGCCGCGAAACTGGCGGCACCGGACTCGGCCTCGCCATCGTCAAACGCGCCATCGAAAGCTGCCAGGGCTCCGTCTCCATCCGCAACCGCGTCCCTCGCGGACTCTGCGTGGAATTCCAACTCCCCGCCCTCCCCCCTCCGGCGGAGTAAAAAACCCCTTTTTTTGGGCAATTCCGGCCCGACCGGGAGTGATCGTGCATGGACCCCATCGCCCCTTCCACCCCCCTCCCCTCCCTCTCCCGACGCATCTTCCTCGGCGGCCTCTCCTCCGCCGCCCTCGGCACTTTCCTCCCCCGCGCATGGTCCGCCGACTCCAGCCCCCTCGTCGGTCACGGCGCCCACCAGTTCCGCGTCGACCGTGAATGGGCCACCCGCCACCTCTCGGACGACCGGCGCCCCGTCGTTGTGAATTGCCACGAAATGGTCCGCGATTCCGAGGGCCGCCTCTACATGGTCGGCGACAACACCACCAACAGCGTCCTCGTCTTCAACGAAGAAGGAAAACTCCTCGAGGCGTGGGGCACCGAGTACCCCGGCGGCCACGGCCTCTCCATCTCCAAAAATGCCAAGGGCGAGGAAACCCTGTGGATCGTCGACTCCGGCTGGTACTTCCGCGACAACAAATGGAACCGCCAGCAGGGGCGCGTCGTCCAAACGGACCTGCGAGGCAAGGTCCTCCTCCACGTCGGACACCCGGCAACCTACGGCGCCTACGAGCCCGGCATGAACTACATGCCCAGTGAAATCGCTGTGGCTCCAGACGGATCCTTCTATATCGCCGATGGTTACGGCTCCAACTACGTCCTCCGCTTCGATTCCAAGGGGCGCTACCTCGGCAAGTTCGGCGGCCCAAAACCCACCGACGACTCCCCCGATTCCGCCCTCCAAAACGCCCACGGGATTGCCGTCGACCTGCGCAATCCCACCCAACCCGTCCTCATCGCCACCTCCCGCTCCGAAAACTGCTTCAAACGCTTCACTCTCGAGGGACGTTACATCGACCAAATCCCGCTCCCGGGCGCCTTTGTGTGCCGCGCCGTGATTTCCGGCGACTTCCTTTACGCCGGCGTCTGCTGGTCCAAGGAAAACGGCACCGGCAAACGCCTCTCCGAAAGCGGTTTCACCGTCATCTTGGACCGCAACAACCGCGTCGTCTCCGCCCCCGGCGGGAACGCCCCCACCTACGCCCAGGACGGTACGCTCCAGCCCCTGAGTCAGGCTGCCGAAAAAACCTTCCAGCACGGCCATGATGTTTGCCCCGACTCGCAGGGCAACCTGATCGTTTGCCAGTGGAACGCCGGAAAAACGTTCCCCGTCCGCCTGCTGAAGGCATAACGCCGCTCCCGCGCGCGCCTCCGGCGGAGGGAGGGCGATTGCCTCCGGACGCGGCCATTCCGTAGACTGCCAAGGTGTCCACGACTTCCCACCTCCTCGCTTCGGCGCTCCCCAAGGAACTGCACCCGATTTTTGAAAAGGTGTGCGCCGGGGAGCGCGTGAGCGAAGCCGAGGCGCTTTTCCTCTTCCAACAGCGCGACTTGAACGCCCTCGGCCTTATCGCGGAACAGGTGCGCGAACGCAAAAACGCCAACACCGCCACCTACATCCGCAACCTCTACATCAACTACTCCAACCTCTGCATTCTCTCCTGCCAGTTCTGCGCCTTCGGAGCCCGCAAACGCGATCCGCACGCGTTTGAATTCCGCATCGACGAAATCGTCGGCAAGGTCCGGGAAGGCCTCGAGCAGGGCATCACCGAGGTGCACATGGTGGGCGGTTTGCATCCTACCCTCCCCGCCCAGTGGTACCTGGATCTCATCGCGCAACTCCGCGCACTCTCCCCGGATCTCTTCATCAAGGCTTTCACCGCCATTGAGATCCGCCACCTCGCCCACCGCATCTTCAAACGCTCCATCCAAGAAACCCTCGAACAGCTCCGCGCCGCGGGCCTCGGAGCCCTCACCGGAGGCGGCGCCGAAATCTTCGACGCCACCGTGCGCGACCGCATCTGCCGGGGCAAGGAAAGCGCCGAGGAATGGCTCGAGGTGCACCGGATCTGGCATCGCATGGGAATGCGCAGCACCGCCACCATGCTCTTTGGTCACATCGAAACGCTCCCCCAGCGGGTCGAGCACTTGCGCCTGCTCCGCAACCTCCAGGACGAAACCGGCGGCTTCACCGCCTTCATCCCCTTCGCCTTCGTCCCGGAAACCACCGACATGGCGCACCTTACCCCCACCACCGCCGCCGACGAACTGCGCACCCTCGCCGTCAGCCGCATCTACCTCGACAACTTCGACCACGTCACCGCCTACTGGATCAGCTTCGGCCTCCCCCTCGCCTCCATCGCACTCAGCTACGGCGTGGACGACTTACACGGCACCATCATGGAGGAGAAAATCTTCCACATGGCCGGCGCCACCACCCCCAAGTCCCAAACCCAAAGCGCCTTCGAAAAAGTCATCCGCGAGGTCGGCAGGGACCCGGTTGCCCGCGACACCTGGTACCGCCGCCTGGACGGGACGCCGCACACCGCCCAAGGAACGCCCAGCGCATCATGAACCCAACCGCGTGGAGCGCCGCGTACCGGATCGGCTGCGTCCAGTACCTCAACAGCAAACCGTTGATCCACGGTCTGCCTCGGGTCGCCCTCGCGCATCCTAGCGAACTCGCCGCAAGCCTCGGCCGGGGCGAACTCGATGTCGCGCTCGTGCCCGTGCTCGAATTGCTCCGGCATCCCGCCGCGTACACCGTCGTCGACGGCGTAGCCATCGCGAGCGATGGGCCCGTCTACAGCGTCTTCGTCGCCTCCGAAACCGCGGAGTCGACGCCGGACCGCTGGGCCGAGGTGGTGGCCGACCCCGCTTCCCTCACCTCGCTGCATCTAGTGCAGGTGCTCCTGCGCAATGCGCTGCGAAGCCATGCCAGCATCGTCTCAGAGCGCTCCTCCTCGCTGCCCCCGAACCAATCCGCCCAGCTGCTCATCGGCAACCAAGCGATCGCATTCCGTCAGGCTCACGGAGCGAACCGGCACTACTGGGACCTCGGGGAAGCATGGCGCGAGTGGACCGGCTTGCCTTTCGTCTACGCGCTCTGGGTCATGCGCCGCAATCTTCCCCCGGAAAACCAAACGCAAATCGCCCGGGGCCTGCGCGAGATTGCCCGCCAGGGCATTGCGGCCATCGAGACCATCGCCTCCACGGAGACCGCTTTCGGCGTCGATTTTGCCCGGCGGTATCTGAGCGAACACATCCGCTTCGCGCTCGGTGAGCCCGAGAAAAACGGACTGCGCCGCTTCCAGCGCGAACTCGCCCACGCGGGATTCATCGAGAATGCCTCGGCGGAGATCCGCTGGGTCTAGCGCCCGGACTCCCACCTCCCGCCGCGCGCGAAACCAAGCTCCGAGGCAAGGCCCTCAGGCGGCCGCACCGGATGCAGAGCGTACGGCCCACCGCAGTTTGGCAGGCGTCGAGCGCGAGTTTTGGCGCCGCTCTTCCGGACTCGGCCGCAGCACTTCCGGCGCAATCGCATCGTAGATTCCGGTTTTCAAGCCGGCTTCGAACGCCTTTTTCACCCGCCGATCCTCTCCGGAGTGGAATGAGAGAATCGCAATCCGTCCACCGGGCGCCGTGCAGGAGGGCAGCAGCCGAAGGAGGGTGTCCAGCACCACAAACTCCTCATTCACCGCAATCCGCAACGCCTGAAAAACCCGGCGAACCGACTGCCCCTGCTCCTCTGCGGGTAGCCTCTGGAGCGCCCCGCGCACCGCCCGCACCAGACTCTGCGTCGTTCGAAACGACCGTCCCGCAAGCGCATTCGCAAGCTCCCATGCCCGCGGCTCATCCGCGTTCTCCTCCAACACCGCCGCCAATTCCTCCGCAGAGCCCTTTTCCAGAAACTCCGAAACCGGCACGCCCTTGTGCGGATTCATCCGCATATCCAAGGGCCCATCCTGTTTCAGCGAAAAACCGCGGACCGGATTATCCAACTGCATCGAAGACACGCCGAGATCGGCTAAAATCAGATCCGCATCAGACCGCCCCTCGCTCGCCAGAATCCTCGGAAGCCCCGCAAAGTTCGCCCGGTACGCCGCAAACGCCTCGGGTCCGTAACCAAGCTGACGCAACCGCGCTTCCGTCCGCACAAACTCGATCGGATCCGCATCGATCCCCACCAACCGGCCGCCCGGCTGGAGCCGGTCGAGAAGCGCTTGCGCGTGTCCCCCGTAGCCCAGCGTGCAGTCCACCCCGAACTGTCCCGGCTGCGGCTGCAACACCTCGAGGATCTCCTCCACCATGATCGAACGGTGCGTCCCCGCTGGCGTCTTCCCCGCAGCCAGCACCTTGGCCACCGTTTCAGGATGCAGCACCGCCGCGTGCTCCTTGTACTTGTCCTCAAAGCGACGCGGATTCTTGCCCGCGTAGCGGGGACGCCTCCGGTGCGGCTCCGGGGAGGACGGCTCACTCACAGCTCGTTGTATTTCTTGTTGGAGCCCCGAGCCTTGGCGACGGGATAGCGCTCCTCATTGCGCGCCAACTTCGCCGCCACCGCCTCGCCGAGCGGCACCCCCAGCGAGTCCGCCAATTCGAACAACAGCATGGCCACGTCTGCCATTTCCCCGGCGATCTCCTCCCTGCGAAGTGCGGCGCGCTCCACCGATTGCTCCGTCGTCTGCCACACGAAATGCTGGAGCAACTCCCCGGCCTCCGCCGCAATCGCCACGGCAAGCTCCTTGGGCGAATGGAACTGCTTCCACTCACGCGCATCCCGAAAAGCCGCGATACGCTGGGTCAGGGATCGGATCGAGTCGTTCATGAAAAAGGAGTCGGAACTTCGAAGCTCAGCGCGCGCTCACAAGGAAAAGGCCGGCCGGAGCGCCTCAGGGCCGCTGGTCCATTTTGCAGGCCGGATCCATGGGCGTGGATTCGCCCACTTCCTCCACCGGATGCGTGAAAAGATACCGCCACACCGCTTCGTGAATGAACTTCCCCTCGGCATCCTTGCCCGCAGTCCCCCCGGGAACCACGGTGGTGTGGGCGCGTCCGCCATCCCGTTTCACGTCGCTGTCAGTGATCAGCCGACGCGTGTTGGAGTACGGCGGCGCGGCATGCTCCACATTCACCAGCGGCCCAAACTGATGCATTTTCAACAACTGCCAAGAACGGCAGTAGTGGTCGCCCACCCATCCCCCATCGAGCACATGGGTGAACCCGAAAAAGCGATTCGCAGGCGTCGCCGAGGGCAGCCCCTGCCAGTGCTCCGTGTTGTCACGCGGCCCCGAGAACATCACCACCCGATCCACTTTCTGATGAATCGCAAAGCGCGCCGCCGTGGTCGACCCATGCGAGATACCCGAAAGGATCACCTTCTCCCAAAGCAGCCCGTTGCCGTCCGGCGTCAAAAACTGCTCCCAGCGCCCCTGCGGATTCTCCCGCGCCAACCATTTCACAAACTGAAGGGAACGCTCCATAATGCTGTCCGGTTTCGGGATCGCAACGAGGGGACTCACATCCTCCCCCGTCGCCGCTTCGAGGCGGATCTTCCCAATACTCTCCCCGTCCGCCAGCTGCTCCTTGGTAAGCTTGGAGAACCACCGGTTTGCATAGTGCACCTCGATGCCATGCAGTCCGTAGCCGGAGATGCGCTCGAAGAGCCCCGCGTTGTGCCCCATGAGCCAGATAACCAGCCTGCCCCGGGACGGCACCCGAGTGTCCACCGTGGCGTGCTGAAGGTCCTGCACCTTGCCCTTCTCGTCCTTGAAGAGGAAATCGATCTCGGGATGTTCCTTGGCGCGCGGATCAATCTCGCTGGCGCGTTTGGAGAGGTCGTAGCGCTGCGGCACGGCCTCCGCCGCGCGGCAGAGGCTGGAACTCAACACCACAAGGGAGGCCAACAGAAGGCAGGAACGAAGGGCTCGGGGGATTTTCATCGGCTTCACCGTGCGGAAAATCGCGGGGGATGGAAGCGTTCTTTTTGCCCGCCCCCCCGAGCCAACGAGCTCATTACTTCACCTGCTCAATCTGTAAATGGACCGCGAATGCGCTGTACGGCAGAGGCGCGGGCAGGCGCCCCTGCCGGTAGGCTTCCAGATCCTCCCCGAATAACTTCACGTATTCGGGATCCTTGGGCGATTCCGCCAAAGCCTGCTCCGCCAACTTCAACGCCTCGGAGCGTTCCCCCCGCTGAAAGGTGGTCCAAGCCAGACTGTTCAGGTGAAGCGAACGGCATTCCGCGTGGAGACACTCGCGCTTCGCTTTGACGGCAAGAGCGTGGGCCACCTCCCGCAACGACGGGGGAAGTGGATCGGGCAAGGTCCTCAAAGCACCAACACAGGCCTGCAACAAAGGCGCCTCGGATCCACTCCCGAGAATGTTTTCCGCGTGCAAACGAGCCTTCTCTAAATCCCCTCGCCCGACAGCCAGGTGAAAGGATGCCCCGAGGCGCAACTTCTCGTGCTCCCCTGCGGATGCCCACCGTGAAAGAACGCGCTCCACCGAATCCCAGTCCTTCACGGCAAACGCCCTATTGAGCGTCTCCACCTCACCTTCAAAGGCGCTTTCCGAAAGCATCCTCCTGACGCTGGCAGACACCGAAAACTCGGCGGATTTCCCGGAATGCGCCGCAAGCGCCCCTTCATAGCTCACAGAGAAACCGCTCCAAGCGCCCTCCTTGTTGACCCAATAATACGCAGGCCTGTCTCCTTGGTTAACCCCCCAGAGACCCCTCAAAACGTCGTGATTGTCAAAAAACACCCGAAGGTTTTCCAAAGATGCCAATGGCTGAAGCAGTTCCTCGGCTTTTGCTCTCCGCTTCTCCCGGATGTTGGCGACTACGATCACCAGGTCATCGGTCAACCCATCTTTCTTCAACTGCTCCCAAAACTCTCGGATTTCACGAAAATCTCGCCCCACCGTTTTCGCTTCCTCGGAATTCCAAACGTACACGAGATAACTCGTCCCGCGCTTCCATCCCTCGACAGCTTCGCCTCGAGTCCATTGCCCCCCGAGCATTGGGGGCGCCGGCTTTCCAAGCTCCAGCGACTTGGGCCGTGTGGGATCTGAAAATTTCTCAAGCCGATCTCTCAAGTAACTGTACCCCTTGGGGGCCCGTCCACGGGACAGTTCCTCCAGATCCTCCTCCATTTTCTCCCGACTCGCTCCCTTTGCCTCCACATCTTCCATGGCAGCCTTCTGGTGAGCAACGGCTTGGGCAACCTGGTTCCGGAAAATGGCAACCCGTGCGAGAAGCATCCGTGCGTTCGAATCCTTCGGTCGCTTTTGCAGGATCGTATCGGCCACTTGTTGCACGGCATCCGTCGCCTTGGGGGTAAGCTCCCCCCACCCGACCAGTTCCCATGCCATCCTGAGCGGAAGAGGAACTTCGCGCTCCAGTTTGCTCGTCCAATCCCCTTCGGATTGCTCCGCCGCCTGCAGAATCTCAGCCGCCGCATCTAAATCCTTCCTCGCGAGCGCCATCCAGAACTCTCCAGGCATCGATGCCCAAAATCCGTGGCGGGAGGCCCCCTCCTTCCAATTCCAAGATGCCTCGTGCCAGAGGCCCAACGAGAGGCTCCTGAGAAAGTCCTGCTCCAAATCGCGGCCCCGCTTACTTTTCCTTTGGAGGTTTGTGAATTGAAGCGTCGCCTGCGCGAGATCAAAGGAACCGGTCAGAACCGATTCAAGGAGCGCCTTCGGAAGCTGCTTCGGTGCTCCCATCCATGCCAGTCGTCCCTCCCCATTGATCACAAAAGCCACCGGACCGGAGGTGATTCCGCTGCCTTTGGATCGATCCCAAAAGCCAGCCGCCTGAATCCAGCGGTCAAAAGGGATCAAGTAATCCTTCGGCGAGGCGGAAACTCCAAAAGGCACCGATGCCCCGAGGGAGTCCAACGCGGCTCGCGCTTTCTGCAGGGATTGGTGCTGGCCCGTGTAATGCGCCACGGTCACAAGCCCCGAAGACGCAAACTCGTGCGCCAGGTTTTCCAGAGGCTTCAGGCCCTCTTCGACCGCTCGATTCCCCAAGGCCGAACCCTCACCATCCCAGAAAAGGACCACGTATACTCTTCCAGGCTCCCAGGTTTCGACCGGACTGCCATGAATCCAAACCTCCGGTTCCAAGGCAGGAGCGGGCGAGCCAATCCCCAAGCTTCCCTCGAAGGGAAAGGGTTCAGGCATCCCCGGGAACAAAGCACTCTGCGGCGACTCCTCGGGCTTTTTCGCTTGAGCCGGTCTGCGCATCGGCGGAACGCCCAAGCTTCCCTCGGAGGGAGAGGGTTCAGGCATCCCCAAGACCAAAGCACTCTGCGGCGACTCCTCGGGCTTTTTCGCTTGAGCCGGTCTGCGCGTCGGTGGAAGGCCAAAAATCGCCCAACTCACCCACAAAAGCAGAATCGCCCCCGCACTCATCAGCGCAAACCGCCCAACTCCTCGGTTCCTTTTCTCCGGCACGGCACTCCCTCCTGCAGCCCCCACCGAGGCCCCCAACTCCAGCACCCGCTCCCGGAATTCCGTCGCCGTCGGGAAACGCAGTTCCGGCTCTTTCTCCAACGCCCGCAGGACAATCTCGTCTACCCGGAAATCGACCCGGATTTTTCTCAAAGGCGCCTCAAGCGGAAGCGCCCCGGGACGCTCGCCGGTGAGCAACTCATAGAGCACGACTCCCAGCGAATAAATGTCCGCCCGATGATCCTGCGGCACCCCCGGCTGGCGCTGTTCTGGTGCCGCATAACCCACGGTTCCCGCGCAATGCGTCTTCCCGTCCACCGCATGCGGACTCGTTTCGCTCCCGGCACCTGAAGCGTCAGAGATTCCTGTGCCCACCAGTTTTGCGATCCCGAAGTCCGCGATTTTTACGACCCCTGTCCGGTCGATGAGCAGGTTCTCGGGCTTGATATCCCGGTGCACGATTCCCCGGTCATGGGCACACTGAAGAGCCTCACAAATCGGCGGGACAATGCTCAAAGCCTCCTCGGGCGTGAATTGCTTGGCGCTCAGGAGCTGCCGGAGATTGGCCCCATCCACATACTCCATGAGGAGATAAAAAAAGCCTCCCGATTCCCCAAAATCGTACACCGCCACAATGTTGGGGTGGTTCAATGACGCGAGTGCGAGCGCCTCTCTTTCGAAGCGGGCTGCAAACTCCGGTTCCCCCGCTCGCTCCGGAGCCAGGAGTTTCAATGCCACCCACCGGTTCAGGGAACGCTGCCGCGCCTTATAGACGACCCCCATCCCCCCCCTTCCAAGTACCTCCACAATCTCCAACTGAGGAAAATAGGGAGCCAACGATTCGATCGAAGGCGCCTCCTTTCGCCTCGCAGCCGCTCCCTCCTCGGTTGGGAGGACCGCCTGGGTCATGAGACAGCGCGCACAAAGCCCCCCCAGCAACGCATGCCCCGCCTCTCGCAAGAGGGAGGTGCCACAAACCGAGCAGACCATTTCCAAAGAATCTCCAGAAGATACATTCATACCCGGACGTGACGCGTGGCGGATCGTTTGTGACTGAAAATCTGCGGAACCCGCTTTTTTGGAAACACCCCGGAGCGCCTCTGCACTCCCGAACGCGAATTTAGGGTCTCAGCGCTGCCAGAAGCGACTCCATCTCTTCCTGCACATTCGCCCCCGAGTCTAAGGTCGCGGCGATCTCGCTCTTGACGTTTTGTCGCCATCGCATGCGCAACCTTTGGAGCGCCTTGCGAAGCGCGTCAGCATGCATCCCCATCGTGGACGCCAGTTTGTCCAGATCTCCCTGTGCGGATTCCCCCCCCAAATGAGGTTTCATCTTCTCGAACCATTCCGCCTTCCCCTCCTGCACCCATTCGGCCTCTAGGGTGGCCAACGCCCGAGACAGCACCGTGAGCGCCCATTGCCGGTCAAACTCGGACTCAGGGGAAAGCCGATCCACCGTTCCGGCGGCCGCGAGGATCTCCTCCTCCAAAGGCTCAGGGTTCAAGCCCCCGCCCCGTTTGAGGCGCTGAGCCGCCTCCCGCTGATGGGAGACAAAGTGCTTCACCGCACCCAACAAATAGGAACGAAATTTCCCCACACCAGAGTTCGCCTGGAGTGAACTTTTCCCTCCGAGCAACTCCGCAAAAAACGCATGACTCAAATCCCGGGCCTCCCCCTCATCCCCGCAGCGGCAGCGCAGAAAAGCGACCACTGGCTCGTAATAAACGGCACACAATTCAGAGAGCGCCTGGCGCCCCTCGGCCGAGCCAGACTGCGCCTGCCGAACCTGCGTCCAACACGTGCTCTGAAAAGCGAATCGGTTGGGCAAGCTCGTACCGTTCGAGGACTCCCGAGGAGAGGAGGGGGAATTCATGCGGTTTCAGTCCGAAGAAAAAGATGCGGGAATGCGGCGCAGGCCGGGCCCCCTGCATGCTTATGTGCTGGTCCGGTGATGCCCGCTTGGCAAGATGTTCGTCATTGCACGCAGGACGAAACCGCGCGCACGAACCCCGGGATTCAGGCGAAAAACCGCCCACGCCCCACCCCATCCCCTTCCAGCCCACCGTCACCCGTCTCCATGAAAAAACTCACGCTCCTAGGCTACGCCGC
>JBEBAG010000333.1:0-12690 GCA_041159065.1 Verrucomicrobiota bacterium
GCACGTTGAATTCGCCGGGGATTTGGATTTCGAACGGGGTGTCGAGCAGAGTGAAGCGGGCTCCGCTGGCGTACTGGGCGTTGCGGATGGGGTAGGTGGCTTTTTCGTGAAAGCCGACGGAGTGGACGGGGGCCCGGCAGTGGGCGGTGACGGCGAGCGCATGGGGGTCGTCGGCGTTGACAAAGACGACGCCGTTTTCGGGCACGACGAGGAGGAGGCGGCGGAAGCTGGTTTGGATTTCCTCGAGGTTGGCGAAGATGTCTGCGTGGTCGAACTCGAGGTTGTTGAGGATGACCAGTTCCGGGAGGTAGTGGAGGAATTTGGAGCGTTTGTCGAAGAAGGCGGTGTCGTATTCGTCGCCTTCGAGGACGACGTGTTGGGAGGGGTGGAGGGAGCAGCCCTGGCCGAGGTTTTTGGCGATGCCGCCAATCATGTAGGCGGGGGCGAGGCCTGCGCACTGGAGGATCCAAGTCAGAAGCGAGGTGGTGGTGGTTTTGCCGTGGGTGCCCGTGACCACGAGGTTGTGGCGTCCTCTGAGAAAAAACTGTTTCAGGGTTTCGGGGAGCGAGAGGTAGGGCAGGCGCCGATTGAGCACGGCCTCCAGTTCGGGGTTCCCTCGGGAGATGGCATTGCCCACCACGATTAGGTCGGCGGAGGCGGGGAGGTTTTCGGGGCGGTAGCCGCGGTGGAGGGCGATGCCCCGGCTTTCCAGAAAGGTGCTCATGGGGGGGTACACCTCGGCGTCGGAGCCGGTGACGGTGTAGCCTTGGGCGGCCATGGCGGAGGCGACGGCTCCCATGGCGGTGCCGCAGATTCCGATGAAGTGAACGTGCTGGATCGAGGGCTGCATGGGGGAACCTTACGGAGGTGTTTGCCGGGGGCAAAACAAAGAAGCCCGGCGGGGCGGCGGGGGGGATGCGGGAAGGGAGCCTTTGCAAACGGGCGGGAATTCCTTTTCCTTGGAGCCCTATGTCCGCCCCGCTTACGCCGATGATGCAGCAGTATCAGAGCATTCGGAGGACGCTGCCGCCGGAGACCTTGCTCCTGTTTCGGCTGGGGGATTTTTACGAAATGTTTTTTGAGGACGCGAAGGCGGCCTCTGGAATTTTGAATGTGGCGCTTACCCAGCGCAATGGGATGCCGATGTGTGGTATTCCCTACCACGCGGCCGACACCTATTTGCGCAAGCTGCTGCAGGCGGGGCGGCGCGTGGCGGTGTGTGACCAAGTTTCCGAGCCGCAGCCCGGAAAGATTGTGCAGCGCGAGGTGACCCAGATCATTTCTCCGGGGACGGTCTCAGACATCCAGATGCTGGACGCGGGGCGGAACAATTTCCTGGGGGCGATCCACGTGGATGCGAAGCGCGGCTACGGTTTTGCCTACGTGGATTTGAGCACGGGCGAGTTTCGGCTCACCGAATTGGCCGACCGCCGGGAATTGGAGGATGAGCTGGCAAGGGTGCGTCCGGCGGAGGTGCTTGTGGAGGAGGCGCATGCGGACCAGTTTCGGGAGCTGCCCGGGGTGCTGGCGCGGGATGGATACGCGTTTTTGCACGACCAGGCGGAGTACACGCTTCTGCAGAACTTCCGGATTCAGGCCTTGGATGGCTTTGGCTGCCAGGACTTGCCTGCGGCGGTGTGCGCGGCGGGAGCGCTGGTGCATTACCTCAAGCATGAACTGAGGCGTTCCCTGAACCATGTGACCCGGATGAGCCCCTACCGGCGTTCCCAGTTCATG
The DNA here is from genome assembly GCA_041159065.1 of Verrucomicrobiota bacterium. Lineage (GTDB taxonomy): Bacteria > Verrucomicrobiota > Verrucomicrobiia > Chthoniobacterales > Chthoniobacteraceae > Chth-196. Next base: position 1,738 of record JBEBAG010000333.1, read on the forward strand.
GTCTTGGATGCCGCCACCCAAGCCAACCTTGAGCTGGTCGAATCCCGGGGGTCGGGGCGGAACACCAGCCTGCTCGGGGCCCTAGACCGTACCCTTACTCCGATGGGGGCCCGCCGGTTGCGTCACTGGATCCTCCACCCGCTCTGCGAACTGGCTCCGCTGGAGGCGCGCCAGAATGCGGTGGGGGTCCTGGGGCGTTTTCCGCACCCGCTGCTGGAGATTCGGGAAACGCTGCGGGCCATCCGCGACATGGAGCGGACGGTGGGGCGGTTGACGCAGACGGGGGGGAATGGACGGGATTTGCTGGTGTTGCGCGTGGCCTTGGAGCAGGTGCCGGTATTGAAACGGACGCTGGAGCCTTTGCGAAGGGAGGAGGGTGCCGGGCTTCTGGAGGAAATCGGGGAATCCCTTCAGGAGCTCCCAGGGGTGGTCGATTTGTTGGCCAAGGCGCTGGTGGACGAGCCGCCGGTGAGCACCCGCGAGGGGGGGATTTTCCGGGACGGCTATTTTGCCGCCTTGGATGAACTGCGCAGCGCCGGGCGCGATGGAAAACAATGGATCGCGGAGCTGCAGCAGAAAGCGGCGGAACAGACGGGGATCAAGTCGTTGAAGGTCCGCTTCACCACGGTCTTCGGGTATTTCATCGAGGTCACCCGTTCCAACCTGCATCTCGTGCCCGAGGACTGGCAGCGCAAGCAGACGGTGGCCACGGGGGAGCGCTTCATCACGCCGGAGCTCAAGGAGGTGGAGGCCAAGATCCTGGGGGCGGACGAAAAGGCGAAGGCGCTGGAGGCGGAGCTTTTTGTGCAATTGCGTGAGGAGGTCTTGGCGGAGCTGGCGGCGCTGCAATCCACGGCGGGGGCCGTGGGGCACTTGGATGCCCTCGGGTCCCTTGCGGAAACGGCGCGGCTGTACGGGTACTGCCGTCCGCAGCTGGGGGCGGGGCGTCGGATCCATTTTGTGGATGGGCGCCATCCGGTTTTGGACCAGGCCTTGGTGGAGGAGAAGGTGGTGCCGAATGATACGCTCCTGGATGAGGAGAACCATTTGCTGGCGGTGCTGACGGGGCCGAACATGGCTGGGAAGTCCACCTACATCCGGCAGGTGGCGTTGCTGACGCTGATGGCGCAAATCGGTTCGTGGGTTCCGGCCCGGGAGGCCGAGGTGGGACTTGCGGACCGGATTTTTACGCGGGTGGGGGCGAGCGACGATCTTTCGAGGGGGCAGTCCACGTTCATGGTGGAGATGCATGAGACGGCGAACATTTTGAACAATGCGACGGAGCGTTCGTTGGTGATTTTGGATGAGATCGGGAGGGGGACGTCGACTTTTGACGGGCTTTCCATTGCGTGGAGCGTGGCGGAATACCTGCATGATGTGGTGAAGGCGCGGACCCTGTTTGCGACGCACTACCACGAGCTGACGGAACTGGCGCGGACGCGTCCCGGGATTCAGAACTACAATGTGGCGGTGCGGGAGTGGAATGAGCAGATCGTGTTTTTGCGTAAGATTGTGCCGGGGGGGGCGGACAAGAGTTACGGCATTCAGGTGGCGCGTCTGGCGGGTTTGCCGGGAGTGGTTTTGGGGAGAGCCCGCGAGATTTTGGCGAATTTGGAACAGTCGGAATTGAGTGCGGGATCGGGGCCGGTGGTGGTGAGCGGGGGGCGGGAGGCGCCGGTGCGTTCGACGCGGCGCAGGAGCGTGATGGCGGCGGAGGCGGATCGTCCGCAGATGACTTTGTTTTAGGGAGGGGGCGCGGAAGGGCGCGCGCTTGGGTTGTCACTGCGTTTCTTCGCGCTAGATCTTCTGCAGAGGGAGGAATTACAGCGATGGCGATTGGAAAGCATGGGGCCGCGTTGGCGGCGGAGGATTTGGAAGGGGCGGAGGCAAAGAGCGGGGAGACTGGAGCACAGAGGGGAGCGCAGAGGGGATCGGAGGGGGGGGGGGAAATGGCGGGAAAAATGGCGGGGAAGCTTCCCAGGACGAAGTACACAGCGTTCCGGTGTCCTTTGGACTTATTGGAGGAGGCGAAGGTTCGAGCGCGGGGGCAGCGGCGTTCCTTGAGCAACTATCTGATCCGGCTGATTGAGCAGGATGTGGGGGCGTCCTCGGGGGGGGGGTCTGCCGGGGGGCCGGGTGTGGGGCCGGGTGTGGGGCCGGGGGCGGCGTCGGGGAGCGGATGGCGAAGGGAGGCGCGGGAGTCGGGCGGTGGCGGATAAGATGGGGGGGCAGACGGGAGCGGCCCCGATGGGGAGGAGGCGCCGACTCAGGCGAGGATTTCGCGTACGATTTCGCCCTCCACATCGGTCAGGCGGAAGTCGCGCCCGGCGTAGCGATAGGTGAGTGTTTCATGGTTGAACCCAAGGAGATGCAGAATGGTGGCATGCAGGTCGTGCACGTGGACTTTGCCCTCTGCGACGCCCAGTCCGACCTCGTCCGTGGCTCCGTGCACATGGCCGGCGCGCACGCCTCCGCCGGCCATCCAGAGGGAGAACCCGTCGTGGTGGTGGTCGCGGCCGACCTTGGGGGTGAGGGGCATTTGCGCGGTGGGGGTGCGTCCGAATTCGCCGCCCCAGATCACGAGGGTGTCCTCGAGCATGCCGCGGTCTTTGAGGTCTTGGAGCAGGGCGGCGATGGGCTGGTCGCATTCGGTGGCGAGGCGCTGGTGGGCGGTCTCGACGTTTTCGTGGGTGTCCCAGGGCTGGCCGCTGCCATGCCAGACCTGCACGTAGCGGACCCCGCGTTCGACGAGGCGTCTTGCCATGAGGGTTTGGCGGCCGTGGAGGGTGTCGCCGTACATTTCCCGGATCTTCGCCGGCTCTTTGCTCACATCAAAGGCGTCGGTGGCCTCGGTTTGCATGCGGAAGGCGAGTTCGAGCGACTGGATGCGGGCCTCGAGCTGGGGGTGTCCGGAGCGTTGAACGCGGTGCAGTTCGTTGAGCTTTTGGATGTAGCTGAGTTGTTCCTGCTGCTGGCTTGGGAGGATGGCGTGGTTGCGGAGGTTGGAGATGAGGCGGTCGGGCTGCCTCTCTTTGGTGTCGATGTGAGTGCCCTGATAGATGCCCGGAAGGAAGGCGCTGCGCCAGTTGGCGCTTTGGGCGACGGGGAGGCCGCCGGGGCATATGACCACAAATCCCGGGAGGCTTTGGTTTTCGGTTCCGAGTCCGTAGAGGGTCCAGGAGCCCACGCTGGGGCGTGGGAGGGTGATGCTGCCGGTGTTCATCAGCATGAGCGCGGGTTCATGCCCCGGGACATTGGTGAACATGGAGCGGATGACGCAGAGTTCGTCGGCGTGTTTGGCGAGATGGGGGAAGAGTTCGCTGATTTCGATGCCGCTCTGTCCGTGTTTGGTGAACGCGAACTTGGAGCCGAGGGCGGCGCCGCTGAGGCGTTTGTCGTTGCCGACTCCCTTGGAGAGGGAGAGTGGTTTTCCGTGGAGCTCCTGAAGTTTGGGTTTGGGGTCGAAGGTGTCCACCTGGGAGGGGCCACCGTTCATGAAGAGGTGGATGATTCGTTTGGCTTTGCCCGGAAACTGGGGAGTCCGCGGGGAGAGGGGGGAGAGGCTGGCGGCGTTGGCCTGGGTGAGTCCGAGATCGTGGAGCAGTCCGGCGAGGGCGAGGCCGCCCATGCCGAAGCCAGCTTTGGTGAGGAGGTCCCGGCGGGAGAGGAGGGAGGGCGGAGAGGTCAGGGGGGTCATGGGGAAACGGGGAGGCGGCGTGCTCAGTCGATGAAGAGGAACTCGTTGGTGATGAGGAGGGCTTGGGCGATCCGCTCGAGGGAGGTGAGCTTGGGCGGGGGCGGGCTTTTGAAGTCGGCCTGCGCGTCCCAGACGGTTTGCAGGGTTTTGGGGGCCTTTTCCGGCATCACGAGGAGGTGGAGGGTGGGGGCCCAGCGGAAGCCGTCTGCGGTGTCGGTTTCCCGGCAGTCGACGGTGAAATCGAGGATTTCGCCGGGTTGGACTTTCACGCTGGGGACTTGCGTGGCGAGGGTGGAACCATTCGTACGATCGATGATCCACTCGGCCAGCAGGCCTTGCTCCGAGGAGATCAGGCGGGCCCGGATGCCGTCCCCGCTGCCTTTGGGAGCGATGGCGAGTTCCCCGGAAATGGCGAAGGTGCCCGCATACGGAGCGACCCATCGTCGGATGGCGGCCATGCCGGGGCCGGTGCCGGGGTGGCCCCCGCCGGCGCTGAGGCTGACGTATCCGTGGGAGCGGTTTGGGAAGGCGCGTGCGCCCTGATAGCGGCTTCTTTTCTGGTCGAAGTGGGGCAGGGGATGGAAAGCCTTCTCGCGGGCGATGTGCGGATCGGCGCTTCCGAAGCCGTGCTGCCATGCGCCCGGGGGGATTTCCGGGGGGGCATCCGGCGCGCTGCGGAGGAGGTGCCGGCCGAGGGTCTCCTCGTCGGGGGAGGGGATCCGTTGATAGACGAGGCGGTAGAGCGCGCGGAGGGTGGTGGCGAGGGGATCCGGGGCGGTGGCGGGGGTGGCCTCCTGCGCCTTGGAGGCGAGCATGCAGGCCTGTTCCACGATGAATGCGTCATTGAGCGCAAACAGCGCCTGCTGGGGCACGAGAGTCTGTGAACGCTCGGTGTTGGAGATGTCGGGGGAGGGAAAATCGAAGTTGGTGAAGAGCGGGTCGATGTTCACCCGGTCCACAAAGCCGTAGAGGGTTCGCCGTGTGGTAAAGGGTTTGGCGGAGAGTTGGACCGAGCGCCCTCCGAGGGCCGGATCGAGTTGGCCGCTCGCGGTCAACATGGCGTCCCGCATCGACTCGAAGTCGCGGCGTCTTTGGTTTGCGCGCCAGAGCCAGGTGTTGTCGGCGTCCTTCTCGGTGGCGTCGGCGCGGTTCGCGCTGCTTTGCTGGTAGGTGCGGCTGAGGACAATGTCGCGGATGAGTTGTTTGGTGGACCAGTTTCGCTGCACGAGGGCGGAGGCCAGCCAATCGAGGAGTTCCGGGTGGGTTGGGGGTTCGGATTGCAGGCCGAAGTCTCCGGTGGTTTTGACCAGAGGCCGTCCCAGGAGGTGACGCCACACGTGGTTCGCCCACACTCTTGGGGTGAGCGGGTTGGTGGGGCTGGCGATGCGTTCGGCGAGTTCCTTGCGTCCGCTCCGGTTTGGGGGAAAGGCCGTTTTTTGTGGGTCGAGCACTTCCAGAAAACGGCGGTCCACGGGTTTACCCGGCTTCGTGGGATCTCCCCGGAGATAGACGACGGGTTGGATGGGTTTGGGGCGGTCTTTGAGTGCCATCGCCCGGACGGGAGCGCCTGCGTGTTCAGATTCCAGATCGGAGACGATTTTGTTCAGTTTGATGTATTCCCCGGCGGTTTTGCCCGAGCGCCGCGCCACCCTTTCCACATCGGCGTTTTGGAAATCGAGGAGGCTGTCCTTTTGGGAGAACGCTTGGAGGACGGCGTCCGAGTCCGGTTCTTTGCCTGCGGAGGCTGCCGCTAGGATGGCGCCGTACGCGCGCAGAAGCGCCTCTTCGTTCGCCGGGGCTTTCTCCCGAAGGATCCGGAGCACGCGGGGATGGATCTCGGTGTCCGTTCCGGGGAGCTTGCCGGAAGTGAGCATGTTTTGGAGCCGCTCCGCCTTTTTCTCGGCGGGTGCCGAGGTGATTTGGGTGAGCGGACCGAGCACGGGATCGGGTGCGGGGTGCGGGTTTCTTTTGAGACTGGTCCAGCGGCGCAGCAGCGGATCGAGGGCGGACTCGAGGAGGGTATCGCCGTGGAGGAGCTGATGGATTTCCTTTTTGGAGAACTCGATTTGGGCGAGGCCGTCGAAGTAGGCCTCGGGTTTGGCCTTGGCACTCTCGAGGGCTGCGGTGCGATGCTTGGCGGTGAGGGCGGCCACGGCCTCGAGTGCCGCGGCTTTTTTCGATTCATAATCGGCACGGGCGGCTGGATCTGGAGTGAGATGGGGCAGCGAGAGGAGGGGGAGGGTTTCGGGAATCTCGGTGCTTTTGAAGACCCCGAACAGGGCGTAGAAATCGGTCGTTGGGATGGCGTCGAATTTGTGGTCGTGGCAGCGGGCGCACACCACGGTGAGCCCCATGATTCCGCGGGTGACGACGTCGATGCGGTCGTTGACCTGTTCGTCTTCGCGTTTGAGGAAGCGGGGTCCGAGGGTGAGCAGACCGAGGGCGGCGAGGGAGGGATGCTCCGGGGGGAAGTCCATGAGGTCGGCGGCGAGCTGCTCCTTCAGGAACTGGTCGTAGGGTTTGTCCTGGTTAAATGCGTTTACGACGTAGTCCCGGTAGGTCCAGGCGAAGGGGTAGTGGACATCATTTCCCGGCAGGAAATCGGGGGTGTCCGCGTAGCGGGCGATATCGAGCCAGTGGCGTCCCCAACGTTCGCCGAAGTGGGGGGAGGCGAGGAGTTGATCGACCTTGGCGGTGGTTGCGGAGCCTGGATCCTTTTGAAAGTCGGCGACAAACCGGTCCATATCCGCGGGGGAGGGGGGCAGTCCGGTGAGGTCGAAGTGGATCCGTTTCAGCAAGGTGGGCGCATCGGCCTGGGGGGAGGCGGAGAGGTTTTTTGCCTGCCGCCTGGCGTCCACGAAGGCGTCGATGGCGGAGGATCCGCGCGGGAGGGTTTCGCTGTGCGCTGGGACGACCGGCTGGAAGGCCCAGTGGGTTGCAGCCTTTTTGAAGAGGATCTCCTGATTTCCCAAAGCCACGCCGGTTTGGGCCGCCTGGCCCGCGCGCCCGGGCCATTCCGCGCCCTGATCTATCCAGGCCCGCAGGATGGCGAGGGTTTCTTCGGAGAGCATGGGCTTTTTGGGGGGCATTTCCAGATCCGGCTCCAGATGGGCCGAGAAGCGCAGGAGGGGGCTCTCCGAGCCCTTTCCCGGGACAATGGCGGGGCCGTACCCGCTGCCTCCCGTAAGGGCCATGGCGCGGGAGTCCAGACGCAGCCCGCCCTTCTGTTTCTCGGGGCCATGGCAGGAGACGCAGTGTTCGACCAAGATGGGATGGATATCCCCGAAGTATCGGACTGGGCGTTGCACGGGCTCGGGCAGTCCGAGGGCGTCTCCGCCTGCGCGTTTGGGGGTGGACGCGGCGGGAGCAGCGAGCAGGGCTGCCTGCATGGTGAGAAGGAGCGGGACCAAGGGCTTCATGAGGTGTGGAAGGGGCGGAAAATCGGGTGGGGCAGGGGATGTGGGAGCGTGCCCGGCGCATGCGGCTCCTGAAGGGACATTCGGTGACGGAGCGGCTTGTTTGATGGGTTTTCTTGCATCTTTGTGGCGGGTACAAAAGTATCATTGGGAATGCCTCGGCGCCCTGCCCTCCCCCCTGCTTGGGATTCCCCCTTTGATGTTCGTGAGGCGAAATGGATGGGGGCCGACCTTGATTTCCCGGGACTGGCCTACGTGACGGCGACGACGGATTTTCTCTCCAGCCGTGTGGCCTGGCACTCCCACCCCTTCTGGGAGGTGCTCCTGTTTTTCCGAGGCAGCGCCTCGTACGAGCTCGAAGGGGGCCTCCGGCGGGACGTGCCCGGGAAGCACTTCCTGCTCGTTCCTCCCGGGATGCGGCATCGGGGAGACCGGGACGTCCGACAGCCCTGCGATTTTTGCGCGATTGGATTTTCCGGACATGCCCTGCAGCTTGGGGGCTCGCAGAGTCCGCTGAGTGTTTCGGAGACGGAATGGATCCTGAGGCGATTCCAGAGCGGGGCGGGGCAGGTGTTTGGGATGGGGCGGCCTCTTTTGGAACAGACGGACAATCTGCGTCGCGGAGTGCTGGGGGAGTATGGGGTTCCGCTTCCCGAGGGGGTTCGGGCGATTCTGCGGCACGCGGTGGCGCTGGCCTTGGTGCAGATCGCGGACTGCCTCGGTCGGGGGGCGGTGGATGCCAGTTCTGCGCCGATTGCGGCGGCGATGGAGTGGATGGAGGCGAGGCTGGGGCAGACCATGGGCATGGATTCCATCGCTTCGGCCGTGGGGCTGAACCGGAAGCAGTTTTATGCCCGGTTCCGTCAGGAGACGGGAATGACTCCCAATGACTGGCTGCAGCGCCTCCGGCTCCGACGTGCCGAGCAGCTGCTCATCAGCACGGAATGGACGGTGGAGGCGATTGGCATGGAGGTTGGATTTCCCCGGGCGCCGTATTTTTGCCGGGTATTCCGTAAGTATCTGGGACGTTCGCCCGGCGAGTTTCGGGCGGAGTCGGCGCTGCGGTGAGGGACGCTGCGGGGAGCGGGTACGGGGGAGGAGTATCGAAAAGCGCTGGAATGGCGTGGCGCTCCGGTTAGAGGGAGGGCATGGACTCCATTCCCTCCCCTCGTGCATCCCAAGACGCCCCCTACTCTGCTTCGGATCCGGTCGGTGTGGGGCTGGGGGGGCTGGATCCGCTGCTGGGGGAGCCGGTGAGCGATCCGCTCTCACTGTACCGGATGCGGGACGGTTTGATGGCGGTGGATTTGCTGGCGGCGGCGGTGTCGCATTTGAATTTGTTCACGTGGCTTGCGGATCATCCCTCCACGCTGGGGGCGATGGTTGTGCAGTTTGGAATCCAGACGCGTCCTGCGGAGGTGCTGTTGGCGCTGACGGGTGCGCTGGGTCTGACGACCCAGGCGGGTGGGGTGTATCACCTCACGTTGCGAGCCCGGGAGCACCTGGTGGAGGGCTCGCCTTACTGCCTGAAGCCTTACTACGACACCCTTCAGAAGCGCCCGCAGACTCTGGAATGCTTGGAGGTTTTGCGTTCGGGGAAACCGGCGAACTGGGGCAGCACGCACTCGGCGGCGTGGGCGCAGGCGATGGAGTCGGACGCCTTTGCGGACGAATTTACCGCCGCGATGGACTGCCGGGGCGTGGTGCTGGCGCCGGCCTTGGCGCGGCGTCTTGCGTTGGAAGAAAGCCAGGCACTGTTGGATGTGGGGGGCGGTTCCGGGGTGTATGCCTGCGCGATGGTGGCGGCGCATCCGCACCTCAGGGCGGCGGTGTACGAAAAGGCTCCGGTGGACCGCATCGCGGCGAGGGCCATTGGCCGCAGGGGATACGGGGAAATGGTGGAAGTGCTTTGCGGGGATATGTTTGCGGAGCCGTGGCCGACGGGTTTTGACGTGGTTCTGCTTTCCAACGTGGTGCATGATTGGGACGAGCCCGAGGTGAAAAACCTGTTGGCGCGCGCCGCCGCCGCGCTGCCTTCGGGGGGGCTTTTGGTGGTGCACGACGCGTTTCTGAATGCGCAGAAAAACGGGCCCCTTCCGGTGGCGCAGTACTCGGTGTTGCTTATGCATTCGACCGAGGGGCGTTGTTATTCGGTTGGGGAGATGCGTGCGTGGCTGGAGGAAGTGGGGCTGGAATGGGTTGAGCACCATCCCACGGCGGTGGATCGCAGTTACGTGCTGGCGAGGAAGATTTAGGCAGGGTGCCCCCCGGCAGGCCGGCGGTCTGGGCGAAGCCGCCGGGGCGGAAAGCCGTTCCGCTGGGCGAGGAAATGGGTTCTCTCGGGGCCGCCGTGGCTCGGGACGGGGCCGGGCGTCGGGTTGCCCCGCGAACGCGGGGCTTGGCCCGTCCAAGAACGTCCCCCAGCGCGGGTCGACTCTCTCGTAAGACCCGTTTCCCATGCGCCTCCCCCCCGCTCTTGTCCTCGGAGTTTGTCTGCTGCCCCTGGCCTCCTTTGCCGCCGTTCCGCCGAAGGCCGCCGTCCACCCAAAATACGAGGCGCTTTTCAAGGACCACTGCCTCTCCTGCCACAACGAGGAAAAACGCAAGGGGAGCGTTCGCCTCGACAACCTTCCCTTCCAGATCGATTCGATCGAAACGGCGGAGCGCTGGCAAAAGGTGCTCAACGCCCTCAACTCCGGAGAGATGCCGCCGGAGGACGAGAAACAGCCGGACAAGCTGCTCAAAACCGATTTTCTCGAGCACCTCTCCCAAGAGATGGTCGTGGCCCGCAAGGCGGTCGCCGACACCGGCGGCCAGATCACCCTCCGTCGCCTCAATCGGCGCGAATACAAAAACACCCTCCGCGAACTGCTCGGGGTGGAGGTCAGTGTGGGCGAGTTGCCCGCCGATGGCAGCGCCACCACCTTCGATACCGTCGGTTCCGGGCTCTTCATGTCCAGCAGCCAGTTCGAGTCCTACCGGCAGATTGGGCGCAAAGCCCTCGACGCCGCGTGTGCGCTGTTTGCGCCGCCCATGGCTCCCCGGAAGCAGCGCACCGAACCCGAGGAACGGATCAACCCCCTCGTGGAAGCGGAGATGGCCCGCCAAAGCAGTATCCGCAAGCGTGTGGCCATGTGGACCCGGGAGGTGGATGCAGCGGCCGCCCGTCCCGAGAATGGGAAGATCGCCGCGGAGATTCGCTCCCAGACGGCGCACGCCCCCAACCAGATCTACCATGCCTGGAACAAGCTCCAGGGCGCCCCGCCTCCGCTCGACTTTGGCTTTGTGGACGCCGTCGACGTGTTTCACCACCAGAGTCAGTGGAACAACCTCATCCCGTCTATCGTGGAGTACCTCAGCCTGCCCAAGGTGCGCTCCGGGTTGTACCTGTGCCGGGGACTGACGCCGACCCGGGCCTTTACGTGCTTTGTCCCCGGTGACTGGCCCGCCGGGGACTACCATTTGCGCATCCGCATCGCCTCCGTGGGTTCCCTTGCGCTCGTGCCCTCGCGGAGCGAATTAAAACCCACGCTCACGCCGGCTCCGGCCGAACAACGCCGGTTTCTCGAGGTCACGCTGGGCGATTCCGGGAAGGTGCTCAGCACGCATCACGTCACGGGCACGATGGAAGCGCCCCAGGAGCTCTTGGTCCCCATCCACGTCGATTCGTCCGGGACCCGCCATTTCAAGCTGCAGGAAACCAACCCGGAAATCCCCCAGAAGCTCAGTGATCAGAACCCCGCGCTTTGGATCGACTGGGTGGAATGGGAGGGGCCTCTCAATGCCTCCCGTCCCGTCCCTCCGGCCGTCGCGGCACTGGGCCTCCCCTTCTCTGAGCAG
>JBEBAG010000334.1:0-7513 GCA_041159065.1 Verrucomicrobiota bacterium
CCGCCCCTCCTCCAAACTCAACCCTCCGGGCAAATGCCCCGGATCGCACCCCATGTGCGCCGCTCCCTGGACGTTGTTCTGCCCGCGCAACGGATGAATGCCGCTTCCCCGGATCCCAAAATTCCCGGTGAGCAAAGCCAGATTCACCACCGCCATCACCCCACCCGTCCCCTGCCCATGCTCGGTCACCCCCAGTCCGTGGAAAATCATGGCCGGCTTGGCCCGCGCATAGATCCGAGCCGCCTCGCGAATGCCCCCGGCTGACACGCCACTCAGCGCTGCCGCACGCTCCGGAGTCCACTCCGCCACAAACGCGCGGTACGCATCCCACTCCGCCACGCGCTCCGCGATCGCCCGCTCATCAAACAGACCCTCCGCTACGATCACGTGCGCCATCGCATGGAGCACCGGCAGATTGCAGCCCGGGCGCACCGGCAAATGCACTCCTCCATACCGCGCCAACTCGATTTCGCGAGGATCCAGCACAACCAACGCAGCCCCTTGCAAGACCCGCTGCTTGATGCGCGCCCCCACCACCGGGTGGTTCTCGGTTGGGTTACAGCCCACCAGCAGGAAGGCCTCCGCCTCCTCAATGTCCTCAAACGCATTCGTGGCCGCCCCCGTTCCCAGCATTTCACGCATGGCCGCTGCCGTCGGCGCGTGGCAAACCCGCGCACAGCAATCCACATTATTGGTCCCCAAAACCACGCGCGCGAATTTTTGAATCAGGTAATTCTCCTCGTTGGTTGCGCGAGCAGAAGCCAACACCCCCACCCGACACCGCCCCTCCAGGGTTCCAATCGCCACCTTCAGACGCGATGCCACCAGCCCCAAAGCATCCTCCCAGGTCACCTCTTTCCACCGGCCCGCCTCCCGCACCATGGGCCTTGTCACCCGGTCCGGCGCATGGACAAACCCAAACGCATAACGCCCCTTCACACACAGGTGACCCCGGTTCACCGGGGCATCCCCCGCCGGTTGAATCTGCACAATCCGACCACGCCGCGTGCCCACCTCCAGCTCACAGCCCACCCCGCAGTAGGGACACACCGTCCGGGTCCATTCCGCCGCCCCATCCGGTTCGAGCCCACCCACGTCCTCGAGCGCCCCCGTCGGACAGGCATCCACGCAGGCCCCGCACCCCACACATCCGCTCGCCAGCAGGGTCTCCCTCACGGGCTCGACCCGCGTTTGCTGGCCCCGCTTCCACACCCGCCACACAAACTGACCCTGAATCTCCTCACAGGCCCGCACACACCCGAAGCAGCCAATGCACGAAGTCAAATCCGCCCGCACATACGGGTGCGTGTCATCCCGGAAGGCGACATTTCCCCCCGCGCTTCCGCATGGCAAAGGCTCCTCCCCCCCCGCACGAAGGGGAATCCCATAGCGACGCAACAGCCGTTGAAAGGGTTTCTCCCGCAACCGCTCCCGCGCCGCCCCGGGATATGCTCGCGCGAGCAGCTCCAAGACCGTTTGCCGCATCGCCTCGACCCCCTCGGAGTGCGTTTGCACTCGCATTCCCTGAGCCACCTCCGTCGTGCAGGCCGCCGCGTACGATTCCCACCCCTCGACCTCCACAACGCACAGACGGCACGCACCGCTGGGCTTCAACCCGCGGTGGAAACACAGCGAGGGAATCTCCACCCCCGCGCTCCGAGCCGCCTCCAAAATGCTCACGCCCTCCCGCACCAACCGTTCCTGCCCATTGAGAATTACGCCCAACACGCTGCCCACTCCTTTCCATAGTGCCGAAGCACCGACTCCCCCAACTCTCCCAAACCTGTTCCCAGCCCACACAGACTGCCTCGCCGCAGGGCCTCCAAGATCGCCACCCCGGAGGCCTCGCTCATCCCGCCCCCCAAAGCCCCATCCAGCGCCTCCGAAATCCGATGACTGCCGAGACGGCAGGGAAAGCACTTGCCGCAGGACTCCTCCGCCCCAAAGGCAAACACGTGCCGGAGCAGTTCGCGGATCGAGGTGTGCGCGTCAAAGGCGATCCATCCGCCATGTCCGAGGCTGGCGCCGATGCGGCGCAGTTCCTCATACCCGAATGGGGTATCCAAAAGCGCAGGGGGCACAATGCCCGACAACGGCCCCCCAACCAGCAGTCCGCGCAATTCCCGCCCCCCCACAAGCCCCTCGCCCACCTCCTCCACGATGCGCTGCAGACTCATCCCAAACTCCACCTCGTACAACCCGGGTTTCCGAAACAGCGAGTTCAGGCAGATCACCTTCGTGCCCCGACTCTCCAAGAACCCCAGCGCTCGATAAGCGCCGGGCCCATGCCGCATCACCCAGGGAACCACCGCCAGGGTTTCGACATTATTCACCAAGGTCGGACGCCCCCAAAGTCCACGCTCCGCAACAAAGGGAGGTTTCGGCATGACCTCCGGGCGCCGCTCCTCCAGCGAGCGAATCAGGGCGGTTTCCTCCCCACACACATAACCGCCCGCTCCGGAGTGAATGGTCAGATCGAAAGGCCTTCCGCGCCCGAGAGTGTGCGGGCCCAGCAAGTCCGCTCTCCGAGCCTCGTCCACCGCTACCTCCATCCGCCGCTTCGCCTCGGAATACTCACAACGCACATAAACCCAACCGTGGCTCGCACCCACGGCATAGGCGGCCACAAGCATCCCTTCGATCAACGCATGGGGATCCTCCTCCATCAAATACCGGTCTATGCAGGCCCCCGGATCCCCCTCGTCCCCATTCGCTACCACAAACTTCGCTTCAGCGACCTGCGACGCCACGACCGCCCATTTTCTTCCCGTCAAAAAGCCCGCCCCTCCGCGTCCGCGCAGCCCCGAATCGCACACCTCCGCCACCACCTCTTGCGGCGTCCTGCTCAGCGTCCTCTCCCATCCCGCATACCCTCCCCTTGCCCGGTATTCCTCCAGATGGCGAGCCCCACCCACGCTCAGTCTCTCCAGCACAATCCCCACGCCCCCCCGGACCTCCATCCGTGGCCGTAAACTCCCCATCCTCCGCGCTGGCCCCCCAAAACACTGCCCCAAACAGTACACGCGCGGAGACTGTCGCTCCGCTTCGTTCCACGTCTGCGGACTCAAGTGACGCGCCACAAAGCACGCGGTTCCATTGCAAACCGCCTCCGGCGGCAGACCCTCTGGGAGGGAGTAGAAGGACTGCACCGCTCCGCTCGGTTCGCCTCCTCGTCCCCGCAACCAAGCCATCCCCCCCCGTTTTAGATCACCTCCAAGATTCCCAGGCTCCATGGCATCCATCGGATTCAACCCGCCCCCCTCCCGCGTCTTCCCCTCTTGCCCAAGTCATAGCGCCCGGGCCGCCCATGGCCGCAGGATCGACCCGCCGAGCGCTCCCGGCCGACTGAACAATCCGAGCGTCCACCGCCACCACGCCACCGCTCATGATGAGGACCGGATTCATCTCCGCCTCCAGGATCCGTGGGCACTCCACCATCATCCGCCCCAGGGAAACCAGCATGGCATCCAACGCCGGCAAGGTCCCTGGAAACGCTTGATCCACACCGTACAGCTCAGAGTACACGCCGGTCTTTTCAATCAACCGACGAGCCTGCCCGAGATCGAGCGGCGCGAGAGCGAGGGCCGTGTCCGCACGCGCCGCCACCCAACTCCCCCCTGCTCCAAAAAGCAGGACCGGGCCGAATTGCGCATCACGATACCCCCCGAGAATCAATTCGGGGCCCTCAGACCTCATCATGGGCTGAACCAGCACGCCGCAGAAATCCCCCCGCCCACCCTCCTCCGTAAATCCACTCCGCGTCGCAAACCCCCTCTCCATCGATCTCCAGGCCTCACGCACCGCATCAGACGAGCCCAAGCCGAGTTTCACCCCGCCAGCCCTCCGTTTATGCGTCACCCGATGCGAAATCACCTTGAGCACCACCGGGTACCCTACCGACTCCGCGTTCCTCAACGCCTCCACCTCGCTGAAAGCTTCTCGCCCTTCCACCACCGGAATTCCATACCCAGCAACCCGTCGCAACGAGTCCCCCACCGCGAGCACCTCCCTTTCCTCCCGGCCCCAGAACCCGGAGGGTGAAGCCCCCCGCCCATCCTCAAGCCCCCTTGCGGCAGAACCGATCCCCCGGCCGGAGAGACCCTCCGCCCAACTCCAAGTTCCGGGACATTTCCCGCCCTCGCGCGATCGTTGATGCTCCGCAAACACCCGCGCTGCGGTGTCCGGAAAATCAAAGTGCACAACCCCCGCAGCCGCCAGAATCCTGCGCCCCGCATCAACCCCCGCCCCGCCCATCCAGCTTGCGAGCACGATTTTCCCACTCCGTGAGCGCAACGCGCAGACGGCCCTCGCCGTCTCCTCCACCTCCGTCATGGTCTGAGGGGACAGGATCACCAGCATCGCATCCACTTCCTCCGCATCCGAAAGTACCCGAAGCGCATCGGCGTAGTCTGCCGCGCGCGCCGCTCCGCCCAAATCCAGGGGATTGGCGACCTGCAATCCACGAGCAACGCCCGCCTCCAAAGCCCGAATCGTGCGCGGGGCAAACACGGCCAATCTCCCCCCATGCCGTTCCAGGGCGCCACTCGCCAAGGCGCCAGCCCCTCCCGCGTTGCCCACAATGGCGACCCCTCCGCGCCCGGACCCACAGGAACACGCCGCAAGCTCCGCCGTTTTCAGAAGCGACTCCAAACAGTCGACGCGTTGGACTCCCGCACGCTCGAAGGCAGCGTCGTAAACCCGATCCGCACCGGTCAGCCGCCCCGTGTGCGAGACGGCAGCCCGCGCCGCCCCCGGAGAGCCCCCCGCCTTCAACACAATCACCGGCTTGCATCGGGCCACCCGTTCCGCCGACTCCAGAAACCTCCGAGCGTCGCCCACCGACTCCATATAACACGCCACCGCGCGGGTCTGGGTGTCCTGCACCGCGAACTCAAAGAGTTCCGCCCAACCGTTGTCCGCCATCGTCCCGAGGGAAACCACCCAACCAAAACCGACCCGCTCCCTCCACCCCCAATCGACCGCGGCAGAACACAAGGCCCCACTCTGACTCAAAAGGGCGATGTGCCCGGGCATCGCCATTCCGCGGGCAAAGGTGGCGTTCAGCCCGAGGCGCGGTACCTGGAGCCCCAAACAGTTGGGTCCCAAGAGGCGCATCCCCGCGCGGCGCACCTCCGACAGACACCATTGCTCCCGCTCCCATCCAGCGCGCCCCTGCTCGCGAAATCCCGAGGAGATCACCACCGCCGCACGCACTCCGGCCAACGCGCACTCGTACAAAGCCCTTTGCACCCGGGCCGCCGGGAGCGCCACGACCGCCAGATCCACCCGCCTTTCCAAGGCGAGTACACTCTCATAGCAGCGCCTCCCTCCGATAAGGGCGTGCCGGGGATTCACCAAAAAAAGCTCGCCCCGAAAGGACGAAGACGGTGAAGCCGAAGGCTCAGAACACAAGGGACCCGCCAGATTGCAAAAGAGCGCATGGCCCACACTCCCGCGACGCTCCGAGGCACCTATCAATACGACGCTGCGAGGTTCCATCAGCTCCCGGATTCCCCGCTGGTCAGCATTTCCCCACTCTTTGTCTTTCTGTTTCCAATCCTCCCCCATCCCCAACCTCCCGCCCTTTTCGATCAACGCCCTCGCATTCCCCTCGCCACCACCTCCGCCCCCGCGAACGCCGCGAACGCCGCGGATTCGCCCCCCGCTATTCTTGCATCGCATGCCCCGAAAAAGGCGGATGGGCGTCCGCGCAAAAGACACGTCCGCACCGCCCGAAAACGGCTCGGGCAAAGCCCCGCGCCCCAAATCCCACCCCGGGCACAAGGTCGCAGGGTTCCTGCAACGGGGCAGGGTTTACCCAGGCGGCGCCTTGCCCCCTAAAGGGTTCCCGAGCACACTCCCGCACTGCCTTTGCGCATGAGCGCCATCTTCTTTGAACCCGACCCCAGAGCCCGGCGCTATGCGGCGCTATGCCACAGTATGGCGCTGCTCGGATGCATTCTGCCAGTCGCGGGAAATCTTCTCGGCCCCCTTGTGGCATGGGTTTGCACCCGCAGGATCGACCCCTTTGTCGCCGAAAATGGGAAAGCGGCGCTCCATTTTCAGATCTCCCTGCACCTTTTTGCATCCCTCCTCGCGCTGATTTGCTGGCTGCTGGGAGCCGCGCCCCTCGCAACCCCCTTTCTTTTCATCCTCGTGTACCTCTACAGCGCTGTGATCGCCCTCGTGTCGGCCCAGCATGCGCTGTCGGGCACCCTCTTCAGGCACCCGAAACTTCCGCGATTCCTCCGCTAGCGCGCACAAGCGCGAAGGGCCCCGATGCACGGTTTGCGCATGGGCCCTAGGCGGAAAAACTCTCCCCGCAGGAGCAGTGCGCCACCGCGTTGGGGTTGGTTACCTTGAAACCGCCCTTCTGCAACTCCTCCGAATAATCCAAGAGGGAACCGCTCACAAACAACGCGCTTTTTGGATCCACCACCACCCGAACCCCGGCGCTCTCCACTAAAATATCCCGCGCCACGGGCCCATCCACGAGGTCCATTTTGTACTGCAAACCGGAGCATCCCCCACCGATGACCGCGACTCTCAGCGCGCCCCCGGGGCGTCCCTGCCGGGTCAGAAGCGCCGTCAACTTGGTCGACGCAGCGGCGGTCACCTTGATCAGCCGCTCGTTACCCATCTTCACTTTTTCAGGAAGCGTCGTCATACCGTGCACCGTTCTTTTCAAGAGGAAGCCCTAGGCGTGTGACGCAAAGAGATCCGCGATTTCCTGCTGCATCTCCCGAGCCTTGGACTGCGGATCCGCGGCCTGCCGAATGGGGCGCCCCACCACCACATGATCCGCTCCCGCCAAAAAGGCTTCGCGGAGCGTCATGGTGCGCTTCTGGTCATCCTGTTCCCGATTCTCCACCGGGCGAATCCCCGGGGTGATGATGAGCAACCGCTCCCCCAATCCCTCCCGCAAGCGCGTCGCCTCCAATCCGCTCGAAATGACTCCGTCACACCCGATCGCGAGAGCGCGCTTGGCCCGTGAGAAAACCAACTCCTCCACGTCACAGGAAAAGCCCAGATCCTCCAAGTCGCCCCGATCCAACGAGGTCAGGACGGTCACCGCCAAAACCTTCATCGCGCCCTTTGCGGCGACTGCCCCCTCGAGAATGGACTGAGTCCCATGCACCGTGCAGCACTCCACTCCCCGCTGGGCCAAGTTGGCCACGGCGTTTTTCACCGTCTCGGGGACATCAAAGAACTTGAGGTCCACAAACACCTTTTTTCCCCGCCGCTTCAACTCCTCGACCAGATCCCAGTAGCCCTCCGCCATAAACAGCTGAAATCCCACTTTGTAAAAGCTGACGACCTCTCCCAGACGATCCACCCATTCCAGCGCCTTGGCAACGGTGGGCACGTCGAGCGCGAAAATCAGGCGGTCGGAAGGGGCAATCTTTTTGGTGGATAAGAGGCAACTCGCGGACATGACCGGAGTCTCCGAGGTGGAGCCGCCTTTTGCCAAGCGCCTTCTCCCGAACCGGGCGCAAACCGCCTTTCCGCGCCC
>JBEBAG010000335.1:0-4652 GCA_041159065.1 Verrucomicrobiota bacterium
CTTCCCGCTCATCTCGCAGATCCCGTAGGTGCCGAGTTCGATGCGTTTGAGCGCCTGCTCGATTTCGTACAAAGCATCCTGCTCCTGACTTAGGAGCGAGAGGGCGAAGTCGCGATCATACGCGTCGCTTCCGGCATCGGCCTGGTGCATTCCGAAGGCGCTTGCCTCGCTGCCTTCGGCTCGGGACCGCAGCGTGTCTTTGGCGACTCCATTCATCGAGTCGAGAATGGAGTCGTGCAGTTCGAGGATCTTTTGTTTCTGCAACTCCAGCCACGGAGTCATGACTCCAGGCTTGCCCTGAATGGCGGGGGTGTGGTCGGGAATGAGCTCGGGTTTGGGCACCACTTTGTGTCGGCCAATTTTCTCCGCGAGTCCGCGAGTACTCATCGGGGTGATCGCGGGAGAGGGGGTGGACGGAGCAGAGGCGGGCTTTGCGGATGCCTGTTTGTCGCTCGATTTGCCCGGATTCTCACCCTTGGAAAGAGCAACCGTCTTGGCAGCTTTGGAGGCCGCGGGCTTGGAGGGAGCCGCCGCAGGCTTGGAGGGGGCCGCCGCAGGCTTGGAGGGGGCCAGTTTGGAGACCGGAGTCGAGGCCTTGGCTTTGGAGGTCGGAGCGGAAGCCGGAGCGTTCAGGGTGACCTTGGCGTCAGGAAGCTTCGCCTTGGACGGCGTTTCCTTTGAGTCGGCTTTGGCTGGTTGAGACTTTGGCATAGGAAGGGGCACTCTCCGTATCTTCGGTTTAGGGCCGCTGGAGACTTGATTTGAAAAAAAGAGGCGAGGGAGTTACTGATTTGTGGGGGAGGCTGCAAGGAGAAAGCGATCCGCCCCCACACTCTCCTTCGATTCTGGGGCGGCGGAGGCGTGTAAAAAAACGAGCCTATTTTACGGGTTCCTGGATCGCTCTTTACCCACGGCCAGTGGCCGTGTTCGTTTTGGCTTCCAGAGCCCGGCCCCATGCGCTCCGGGTAGCCGATTCCCTTCTATGCTTGTCGAAGTCCAGAATCTCGAAAAATCACACGCTTCACCCTCGGGGGGAGGCTCTGTTGCCGTTCTCCGCGGGTTGGACTTTTGTTTGGAGGCGGGAGGCTCTGTCGCGGTGCTGGGGCCTTCCGGTTCCGGCAAGAGCACCCTTTTGAATATCCTTGGCTCGCTGGATCGGGCAGATGGCGGCACGGTGCGAGTGGATGGGCTGGAGGTGGGCACTATGAACGAGAGGTCGGTTGCCGAGTATCGTGCCAAAACGGTGGGGTTCGTCTTTCAGATGCATCATCTCCTGCCGCAGTGTTCTGTTTGGGAGAATGTTCTGGCACCGACCCTCGTGCGTCCCCGGGCGGAGCGCAGACTGGCGCAGGAACGGGCCAAGAGCCTGTTGGACGAGGTGGGGCTGGCGCATCGGCTGGAACACCGACCCGGAGAACTCTCCGGGGGGGAGCGTCAGCGGGTCGCCGTCGTGAGGGCGCTTGTGACTCAGCCCAAATTGCTTCTGGCGGATGAGCCGACCGGGGCGCTGGATCGGGGTGCCGCAGCCAACCTTGGTGAAATGCTTCTCGCCCTGAACCGCAAGCGGGGGGTGGCCCTGGTGGTGGTGACCCATTCGCGCGAGCTCGCTGCGAAGATGCAGCGTGTCCTCGAACTTCGAGACGGCAGGCTTGTGGAGGTCTCATGACGATGTTTCGGATGCTCTGGAGCGGATTGCTCTTTCATCGGAGGGCGCACCTTGGAGCGGGGCTCGGGGCGGCGCTTTGCGCGATGGTCCTCTCCGGGGCCTTGCTGGTGGGGGACTCCTTGAAGGGAACCTTACGCTCCCAGGCGGAGGCGCGTGTTGGGCGGGTCCGCTCGGCCCTTTTAGGAGGGGAGAAGTTGTTCCGCAGTCAGCTTGCCGAGGAGGTGGGGCCTCGGACGACTCCGGTGCTGATGCTGCGGGGGAGTATTTCCAAAGCGGATGGGGGCGGACGCTTGAATCGGGCGCAGGTTCTCGGGGTCGATGGCCGTTTTTTTGAGCTCTCCCAAGCGGGGGAGCGGCGCGTGCTGGGCCCCGGGGATGCGGCCGTAAGCGCGGCTCTGGCTTCTCGCCTGGGAGTAGTGCCGGAAGATTTTCTGGTGCTTCGTGTCGAAAAGCCGGCCCTCTTTTCGCGGGATGCGCCGCTCTCGGGCGAGGAAGATGCCCTCGAGTCCATCCGGGTTCGGGTGATCGCCGTGCTGGATGATGCCCATTTCGGCCGGTTTTCACTGCAGGCCAATCAGGTGCCTCCCGCGACGGTGTTTGTCGGACTGGAGACGTTGCAGAACCGACTGGATGTGGCGGGGAAGGCCAACCTGCTCCTCTCGGAATCACTCGACGCGGAGGGTTTGAGGCGGGCGGTCGTTTCCAAGTGGAGTCTGGAGGACCTCGGGCTTCAAAAGCGGGCGTTATCCGACGGGGTGGAGGTGCGCTCGCCTCGGGTGTTTCTGGATCCTCCGCTGGTGGCCAAGCTTCCGCCAGGGCGGGCTGTGTTGACGTACTTTGTCAATGCCATCGCAAACGAGGAGGGGGAGGAAGGGGCACGTGCGACCCCTTATTCTATGGTGACGGCCGTGGAGCCGGGCAGCGTGCCGTTTGTCCCCTCCGATTTGGCTGAGGACGAGATCGTGGTCTCAAACTGGCTCTCGGAGGATCTGCAGATCGAACCGGGAGCCCTCGTGGAACTGCGATTTTTGGTCATGGGCGCGCACCGCAAACTTGAAGAGCACTCGGCGCATTTTCGGGTGAGGGATATTGTCCCCTCCGGATCTGAGGGCTGGGATGGGACGTGGATGCCGGATTTTCCCGGCCTGGCCGACGCGGGCAACTGTCGGGAATGGAAGCCTGGTTTCGCTCTTGCGCTGGATAAGATCCGGGACAAAGACGAGGCCTATTGGAAGCAGTTTCGGGGCACCCCGAAGGCCTTTCTTTCTCTGCGGGCCGCGCGGGCACTGTGGGCCAATCGATGGGGAGACACCACGGCACTGCGTTATCCCAGGGGAGCGGAGCCCTCGGAATCCCAGGTGTTGGGGGTCATCCGGCCGGAGGATGCGGGGTTTCAGTTTGTGGCGATGCGGGAGCGTGCGCAGGAAGCGACGCGCGCCCCGGTGGACTTTGCGGGGCTTTTTGTGGGGTTCAGTTTCTTTCTAGTGACTGCGGCCTTGGTGCTCGTGGGGCTCCTGTTTGCGTTGATGGTGGAGAATCGGGGGAGCGAGGCGGGGGTGCTGCTGTCTTTGGGGTGGTCTCCGGCCCGTGTGAGAGCGTTGTTTCTTGGGGAGGGATTGGTGGTGGTCTTGCTGGGAGGCGGCGTGGGAGCGGTGCTTGGGATGGGGTATACGCGCGCCGTGTTGTATGCGTTGTCGAGCGTCTGGAGGGATGCAACGGCGGGCACCCAGATTAATTTTCATGCGAACGCCGCGTCGTTTGTGGCGGGAGCCCTAGGAACGGTGGGGGCAGCCTTGGTTTGCATGGGGTGGGTGAGTCGGCGCATTTGGAGGCAGCCGGCTCGCCGCCTACTCGCAGGGGAATGCTTTTCCTCCGGGGCGGCTTTTGGGGGGCTTGAAGGGGGGGGGCATGCAGGGAGATCGGGACCGCTCTGGATGGTGGCGGCGTGCAGCCTCGCGGGGGGAGGGCTCGTCGGAGGGGGGCTGCTTTTGAAGCGGACCGATCCGGAGTGGTTTTTTGGAGCTGGAATGCTGCTGCTCATCGCCGGGGTTGGCTTTGCCTACCGGATGCTGGGGCGATTGGCTTCGGGAAGGGTTCGGGGGATCCGCCAAATGGCTTGGCGCAATCTTGGGCGGAGGATGGGCCGGTCGGCGGTGCTGGTCGGGGTTCTGGCATCCGGGGCGTTTCTGGTGCTTTCGGTGGAGGTGTTCCGGAAAAAGGAGGGGAGCCTCGAAACGGCGGCGCATTCGGGTACCGGGGGGTATGCCCTCTGGGGGGAGCTGAGCTCCCCAGTTTACGAGGATCTGAATCAAGTCTCCGTGCGCGACCAACTCGGCCTCGGAGGGGAGTCGGTGCGTCAGGTCACCCTGTTACGGAAGCGGGAGGGTGACGAGGCGAGTTGTCTGAATTTGAACCGAGCCCTTGAGCCGCAGTTGCTGGGGGTGCCCTCCCTCGAGTGGGAGAAGCGCGGGGCCTTCCGATTCAGCGCCGCGGGGCAGAGTTGGGCGGTCCTCCGCTCCCCGCTGCAGGACGGAACGATCCCGGCTGTGGTGGACGAGGCGACGATGCGGTGGGCTTTACAGAAAAAAGTGGGAGACATTTTGATGCTCCCCGACGGCAGGGGAGGCAGGGCGCGTCTGCGCATCGTGGCTGCCCTGCAGGGATCCTTGTTGCAGGGAGCCCTGATGATTGAGGAGGCCGATTTTGTGCGGTTGTATCCGGATTTGGGGGGGTATCGAGCGCTTCTCGTGGATGCTGACGCGCAGGAATTGGATGCGGTCCGGTCTGGTTGGAGCCGGGCTTTGGCGGATCGGGGCTTGGAGTTGGTGCGATCCTCGCGGCGGCTGGCCGAGTTAGACGCGGTTGCAAATGCGTACCTCTCGATTTTTCAGGTGCTTGGCGGATTGGGGGTTCTGCTGGGAACGCTCGGGGGGGGCGTGGTGGCGGCCCGCAACATTGTGGAGCGGCGATCGGAGTTGGCTCTGCT
>JBEBAG010000336.1:0-6844 GCA_041159065.1 Verrucomicrobiota bacterium
GGGCGGGGAGATCGATGCGATGGAGGGCGTCCCAGGAGAGGGAGAGGGGGGACTGGAAGAGGGGGGATTTCCAGAGGAGCTGCTGGGGGGAGGCGGAGTCGATCTGGCCCGGGAGGACGTCGCCGTTTTTCCAACGCAATTCGGCTTGGGCGGCGGTCTGGCCGGGCCGTGGAGCGGGCGGGGGCGTGGGGGCCTGGGCGTGCGTCGCGGGGAGCGGGGGGAGTGCGGCGAGGAGGGCCGCCGCGGCGAGGCGGATCCAAGAGGCGAGCCGTGGGCGGGGGGGGAGCGTGGGGCGTGGGGCGCTCATCGTTCGTAGATGGGGAGGAAGCGGTAGTTGAGGGCGAGGGCGAGGAGGGACATGCCGGTCTCGTAGGCGCCACCGGAAAAGGAGCCGTCGTTGCGCTGGGCGGTCTGGAGTTCGCGGATTTTGGCGGCGTTCCATTTTTGCCATGCGGCGTAGTCTCCTTGGAAGAGGGCCTGGGCGGCGTAGTAACCGAAGTATTCGGCGTAGTGGCTGTTGGACTCCCTGGACTCGAGGTTGTCTCGGAGTCTGCCGAGAGCGGCCTTGTATTCCTCGGTGTCTTTGGACTTGGACACGGCTCCGACGAGGGTGGCGATGGCGGTGAGGTTGAGGGAACCGCCCATGCCTCCGAAGCCGCCGCTGTAGGCGACGGATCCGTCTTTGCCGGTGGAGCGGCGCATGTACTCCATGGCGGATTGGATGCACTCATCGGGCACCTCCATGCCGGCGTTGCGCGAGGCGAGCAGCCCCATGAGCATGGCCCCGGCCACGGAGGTGTCGGCGTCGGTGGCGTCGGGGGAATAGCGCCAGCCTCCCCAGCGGTTTTTTTTCTGGGAAGTCACCGAGCAGCGGATGGCGAGTTCGAGGGCTTGGGCGATGGAGCGGACGGGTTTTTTCCCCTCCCAGAGGAGGGATTCGTCGACGACGCCATAGGCTTCGGAGAGGGCGAGCATACCGAAGCCGTGGTGGTACATGCTGTTGGGGAGGTAGCCCGTGTCGGAGTTTTGCGCGGAGAGGAGGGCGCGGAGGGCGCGGCGCACATGGCCGGCGTACTTGCCGAAGTTGGGGTCTTCTCCGGAGGCGAGGAACGCCATCAGGCAGATGCCATCGACGCCGCAGCCTTGGTGGGGCCCATTCCAGGAGCCTTCGGGAGTTTGGGCGTTGGCGAGCCAGGAGAGGCCGCGTTCATAAATCGTGTGCACCTCGGAGGGGATGGCCTCGCCGAAGCGCAGGGAGGGGTCTTGGGCGTGGGCGTGGGGGCCGAGGAGGAGGCCGGCGGAGACGGCGAGGGCGGTGAGGGTCCGGAGGCGCATGGGCGGGAATCAGGGGTTGGGGGCGGGCTTGGCGGTTTTCATCCGGTTTTCATGGGCGTTGCGGACGGAGCCGATATTCGAAGAGGCGGTTTGTAATGCGGAGGAGGCGGACCAGCTTTTCCACTGTTCGGGGGAGAGGAGGGGTTTGAGTTCCGCCTCTGGAATGAGGGCGAGGGGAATCAGGGACGTCCAACTTTGCCGGTACCAGGGTTGGCCGTCTCCGAAGGAGAAGGCGGAGCGGATGTCCGGTTCATATTCGCGAGTGATGCGGGCGAGGAGGGGGGAGAGGGTCTGGCGTTGTTCGGGGCGGAGCCCTGCGGCCTTTTCGAGGGTGAGCAGCAGGTTTTGACAGATGGCCTCGATCCGGAAGGCCTCGCGTGCGGCGGTGGACTGTTGCCAGGAGGCGCGTTGTTCGGGAGAGAGCAAGTTTTGGAGGGCGTTCTTCCAGAGGGGAGATTCCTCCGAGTCGGGTTTCCGGGAGAACCCGGAGATGCGGTACATGGGCACCGAGGCGAGGGTGAGTCTGGGGTCGGGGCTTGGGTTGCTCAGGAGGTAGGAGCGGATGCTTCTTTCGGAGTCGGCGAGGGCCGCTTGGAGGAGGCTTTCCACGGTGCCCGCGGTGGCGATCCGCAGGCGCTGCGCGGGTTCGGGGGCGAGGCCGGTCACGCGGATGACGTCCTCGCACCGGGCGGTGAGGGTGGTCCGCAGCGCGAGGCGTTTTTTTTCGGCGAGGAGGGAAAGGAGATCGGAGACGGCGAGCTCGGTCTCCTCGGCTAGGGGAGCGGAGGGGGGGAGTTCCGTGGGGGGAGGAAGGGAGCCTTTGGTGGAAGGCCGGTTGTTGAGCGTGAGGTGGAGGTGGGTTTTCCAGAGCGGAAGCTGGGCGGAATCGAGCAGGGGACGGAGGATTTCGTCCGGGATGGCGCGAAGGAGCGACTCGGTGAGCCGGTAGATGCGGAAGGGCTCGAATTGGTTTAATTCGAGGATGTGCTTGGCTTCCGGGTTATTGCGGAGCTTGGAGTCGAGGAAGGCGCGGAGGGCCGGGAGGAGTTTTTCGCGTTGGGTGGCCGTGAGGGCGCAGGCTTCATCGAGAGCGAGGAGGAGCTGCATTCCGAGGGAATCGGCAACCGATCGGAGGGAGTCTGCTGTGGACTTCTCGATTTTCTGAACTTCCTCGGCAGACAGGAGTTTTGAAATCTCCTCTTTCCAGACGGGTTCTTCCGAGGGCTGAAAAGAGAACCAGAAGATCGGGGAGACCTGCTTTTGGTTTGGAGTGAGGAGCTTGCGTTTGGAGCGGGGCAGGGAGTGGAGTCGTTTGGACTCGAGCTGGATCTGGGTTTGGAGGGCGGCGTTTGCCGCGTTTTGGGCGAGTTCTTGCAAGGCTTTGGAACGGTCCGGGGGGAGGGCCAAAGCGGTCTCGATCGGGGTGCTGAGCTGCCGGAAGGTTTCTTGGAGGCGTCGGAGGGTGGGGGCCTTTCGCGGCTCGAGCAGGGAGGGGATGCCTTTTTCGAATTCGTGGTCTGCGCGGGCGAGGGAGTCCGCCTGTTCGGGGGAAAGGGTTTGTTTGAGCGCCTCGGTCCAGAGGGGGTGCTCGGTGATCGGGGGCTGGTCCTCTGCGAGATATCCGGCGGTGAACCACGGGACGAGTTCGGCGAGGGGTGTCGAATGGAGCACCGAGGGAAGTTTTTCAAGGAAGCCGGGCAAGCGGAGCGTGAACGCGGTGCGGTAGGCCTGGACGGCTGCCGGGATGAGGGCTTCCAAGGCTTTGAGGGCGTTCTCGTCGAGCTTCAGGGAGGTGTGGAGATAGGTGAGCTCGTCGCGGAGGGTGGTGGTCCAGTCTTTGTCGAGTTCGTCCAGGAGTGGCTTGTGTTCGGGGTTGGGGGTGTTTTCCGAAGGGCGCGCCGGATTTGCAGCAATCGCGGGGGGCGCGGGGTTTTGGGCGTGGGCGGCGGAGGGGCTCAGGGCGAGAACGAGGGGGAAGCCGAGGAGGCCGGCAAGGGCGAGGGCAAGCCGGAGGGCGGGCGTGGGAGTGGAAGCCATGGCGTGGGGGAGCGGACTCACGGGTTGGAGGGCGGAGCGGTGCGTTGCAGGTGGGCTTTGCGCAACTCGTCGGCGGGCTCGGCGGTTTCGGCGAATCGGGGTGATTCAACCAAGGCCTTTCGCTGGGCGGGGGTGAGGAGCTTTTGGAGTTCGTTTTCTGGAACCAAATTCCACAGGAGCGCGTGCGCCTCCGGTTGCATCTGCAGGACGAGGAGAAACGAGCCCTCAAGCGCCTCAAAATTTCCGAAGAGCGCTTTAAAATCTGGCTCGTATTTCTGGAGGGTCTCGGCGAGGGCGGTGCGGAGGGGAGGGATCTGGGCGGGAGCGAGTTCCGAGAGAAAATCCAGGTGGCGAAGGGTGAGAAACAGGAGAGTCTCCCTTTGAAAGTCGCTCCGCTCGGACTGGGCCTGCTTCCAGCGGTCCCACTCGTTTGGGGAGAGTTCGGATGCGAGGGTTTTTTGCCAGAGCGGGGATTGGAGTGGAGAGGAGTCTTCGGGCTCGGGAAATGCGCCCTCATGGATGGATCTGAGGAATGCGGCGGTTTGCTCCGGGGGCGTGTTTTTGAGGCGTTCTCGGAGATGGGTCTCGGCGGCGGTGGTCCAGGTTTGGAGGGAGGTCTCGATGGAGCCGTGCGCGGCGGCGAGGATGCGTGAGGCTTTTTGGGGGGGAAGTTGGGCGAGGGAGAGGAGTTCGTGTGCGACGGGGAGGAACTGGGCCCGGAGGGAGGTGCGTTTTGCGGTGGTCCAGGCGAGGAGCGTTTCGGAGAGGGCGGACTCGCGCTGTTCGTGCGGCGGCTGGACTTGGGTCTCCGGGTTGGGAGCGGGGAGATCGGAGCGGCTCTTTGCAAAATCACGCACAACCAGAAATTCCAGGCCGATGGGGAGCGGCCCGGGTCTGGAGCCTTCTGAGGCGAAGGATTGGGACCAAATGGTGCGCTGGAAGGGGGTGAGATGCCGGGCGATCTGGGGCTGAGGGACTGTAGACAGGGCCTTTACCAGTGTGGATCCGCCAGGGAATTCGTCATCCGGATCCTCGGGCGCCCCGATGACTCTTGGAACCCCGACGACTTTTTCGTCATGGGCCTCGGCAAGGGCGCTTGGGACGGCGGTGCGGAGGAGGAGGGGCTCCAGGGCGGAGCGTTGCGAGGCGCTGAGTTTGCAGGCGGAGTCGAGGAGGCTGATCAAGACTCTGGAGGTGGCGGTTTGGGTGTGCAGCTGGAGTGTGATTCGGCGGGTGGATACTTGCCGGAGTTCTGCTGGAGAGAGGATTTTCAGGAGGAGAGCGTTCCAGGCAGAAAGCGTTTTGGGTGTGTTTCCCAGGAGGAGCGGGGAGGCGGGGTGGTCGGGCTCTGTCTTTGGGGCGGAGGTGGTGTTTGCCTTGTCCCGGATCTCGCGGAGGAAAAGGGGGCGCTGAAGGTCTTCGAGGAGGCTGGGGAGGAGGGAGGATTCCGCCTCCCTAGCGAGGGCAAGGAGTTGCTCCGTGCGCTCGGGAGGGAGCTGGAGTTGGGGCGGGATCGTCTGGAATTCCCTCTGAATAAAGTGGGTGAGGTTTTGGCGCGCGCTTCCCTCTAACTCCCTCAGCTGCTGACGGGTTTCCGAAGTGATTTCGGATTCGAGCTGGGCGATCTGAGCCGACTGCTCTGGGGTGAGGAGCGGGGCGAGGAGGGCATCCCATGGCGCCTCGGGTTTGGAACGGAAGAGGAAGGGCGCGGGGTTGAGGATTTCGACGGCGCACTCGAGGAAGGCGTTTTGGAGGTCGCCGGAGAGGAGACTCGGATCGTTTTCGAGGGCGTCGCGGAGGCTTTCGGGCCAGGTGCGGGGGAGGGAGCGCAGATGGGTCTCGAGGGCCTCGGGAAGGGCGTCGGTTAGCCGGGTGCGGATGGCCTCGGAGAGGCTGAGCGATTGGGAGAGCGCGGCGATTTCCGAGTGCAGTTGGGCGGTCCATGCCTCGCGCAGGCGGGGGAGGAGGAGGGAGTTGAAGCGCTCGGGCTCTGTCGGGAGTGCGGGCGGCGGATGGGGAACTGCGGGTGGCTGCGCGGGGGCGCAGGGGGAGAGCAGGCAGAGGTGCAGCGCCAGGGCGAGCAGGGCGGCATGGCGAAAAGCGAGCGCGGGGAGGGAGGTCGCGCGCCGGCTCATTTTGGGGTGGCCTCCAAGCGGTTGAAGTAGGCGTCGAGCCCGGCCTTGAATTCCGCGGGGAACTCTTTCCCTGCGCGGCCGGTGGCCTGTCCCACGGGGCGGGCCGCGACGTTGGATTGGGCGTCCGAGCCCGGGCCGAGGTGGGCGAGCGCGGCGGAGGAGGCGGCTGTGGCGGTTCCTCCGCCCCCGGGAGAGGAGCCCCCGCCTCCGCCGGACTTGGGGTTGGGGCGTTTGGATTGGAGGAGGAGTTCGATGGCCTCGGTTTCCGCGGCGATGGTGGGGGCGCCGGTGTTGGGGGCGGCGAGGAGGCTGGAGGCGTCCTTCATGACGTCGAGGACGGCGTTCAGCAGGCGCAGTTCTTTGGCGAATTTGGCCGGGGCATCTGCGATTTTGAGGATGTCCTCGACGGCGGACCGGGTGAGGGAGGCGATGTCGCCTTGTTTGGTTTCGAGGAGTTTGGCGGTGTGGGAATACTGGGCGGCTTGGATGGCGGGCTTGGCGTCTTCGGCTTCGCGGGTTTGGTCGCGTAGCTGCATTTCCTCGCGGAGGGCCTGCATGACTTTGAGGACGATTTCGGGGGGCAGGCTTTCGCTGCTGCAGGAGGAGGAGCCTTTGCACTGGCTGGCGGCGACGAGTTCCTCGGCCCAGCGGTCGAGGGTATCGGCCCAGTATTCGGCGCTGTGGAAGGTCTGGCCGTGGAGGTCGGCTTGGAGTTTGTCTTTGGCTTGGGCGAGGGATCGGACGACCTCGGACTGTTGCATTTCGACGAGGATTTTTTTGAAACGGTCGTCCTGTTTGCGGGTGGTGTAGGCGTCGAGGTCCGACTGGATGAGTTTGACGAATTCGCTGCGGGTCTCGGCTTTTTGGGCGAGCGGTTCGGTGTCTTGGGAGGGGATGGGGGTGAGGCCGAAGGAGGAGAGGGAGGACTGGGAGAGGGTTTTTGCGACCTGGATCTGGGCGCGCGAAGCGGCCTTGAGGCGTTTGACGAAGGTGCTGGCCTCGAGGTTTTTGAGAATGGAGTCGAGTTCTTCTGCGACCTTGGAGAATTCCTTGAGCAGGTCCTTTTGTTCGGCGAGGGCGGAGTCGAGTTTGTCCTGGGCGGGGGAGGGAGGGGTGGGCGGTGGAGGTTCCTCGGGTTTGGAGGAGGGGGCGGCACTCAGGAGCGTTTGCGGGAGTTTGAGAGGGGAGGGTTTGGAGGAGTTGGAAGGATCGGAGGCCGGCGGCGGGGTGGGGGTTTGGGGGGCCGGGACGGGCGAGGCGAGGGAGGATTCGCGGTCGGAGAGGCTGGGGGCGGCGGGTTTGGAGGGGGAAGCGCTTGCGGAGGCGGAGGCGGGGGG
>JBEBAG010000337.1:0-5271 GCA_041159065.1 Verrucomicrobiota bacterium
GGGGGCGGCGGCCTGTTGAAGGACGACTTCGGCGCGGGAGGGGATCCAGCGGTGGAGAAGATGGGCCTGCCGGGCGCGCGAGTCGAACCACTGGCCCTCCGCGGAAACGGGGGTGCGCAGAAGGCGCAGGCGGTCGGGGCGATCGGTGCGGGCGACGCAGAAGGAGACGTCCTCTGGAAGCGGGAACGATCCGAAGTTCACAAATCCCGTGCGGGAGAGTTGTTCCTGGTAGAACACGGCCTTGGTTTCGCCCGGGGAGAGCAGGAGCAGCCCGTTTCGGATGCCGATGCCGCCGCCGCCGTCCTGGAACCACATCGAGGCGGTGAAGAGGAGCGTGGCGAGGAGGGAGAACGCGGGGATGGAGACAAAGAGACGGTGTCTTTTGTCAGGAGGCGCAATCCAGCGCAGGTTGACGGGGAGGATGACGATCAGGAAGACCCCGAGGAAGCCGGTGAGCAGGGGGGCGTTCAGGGTGAATTTGGGGGTCTGCTTGGAGCTCCATTGGGCGTAGTCCGTGCCGTGCCCCGGGGTGGGGTTGGTGTCGAGGGAGGCGAGGGCGTCCTTGGTGGCTTGGTCGTCCTCAAAGGCCTTTTCCGTGAGGGAAGCGATCTTTCCGAGGCCCAGATCGCCATGGAAACCGGGAAGATCCGGCGGGGGCGTGGACGGAGTCTGCGTGGGAGGGGTGATGAGGAAGAGGCGGCCCCCGCTCCGGATCCAGTCGCGGAGGGCGAGGCGAAGGGGGGTGGGGGATTGGTTCCAGTCTTCGGCGTACACCCACACTCCAGAGAGTTGGGAAAAAGAGCGGGGGTCCGGGGGGAGGCTGGAGAATTCCGGGAGGGCGGTGCGAGGGAAGCGGGTGATGGCGTGGAGTGCGGAGGGGTTGGTGAAGCGTGCTTCGAGAGGATTGGGGGTGACGGCGTGGGGGGGGGAGGCGGAGGAAGAGGCCTGCCTCAGGAGCTGATCCGCAACGCGGCGCATCTGAGGGCGCTGATTTGCGCTTCCCTGTGCGAAGGCGACGGGGCGGAGGTCGAATGGTCCCTGTTGGTGGGAGGGGGTGAGGAGGGAAACCTTTTCGGAGTCGAAGGGGGGCGGTCCTTCGAGGGCGATTTCGGCCCTGTGGAGGTAGCGCTGGAGGGTGGGGAGGGGGATTTGGAAGGTTCGGGAGTGTTCGCCCGGAGGGAGGAGGATGGGGGTGGAAAACGTCGAGAGATCCGAGAGTTGCCCGTGGTGCCAGTGGCCCCAATCCGAGCGGAGGGAGAAGGAGACCACCAGGTTGGCCCGGAATGCGTTCCCCGGGGAACGGTTAATCCAGTGGAGGCGCAGGGGAGTGAAGTTCCCATGCCCCTGAGCCTCCAGATCGAAGTTTTCCATGGACACCTCGAGCAGGGGGGCTGCCGGGGGGGCCGCGAGGAGCTGTTTTCCGGGCAGGGCGGCTTGCGCGGGGGGCGTCAGGGCGGGGGCGACGGCGAGGCAGAGGCCGAGCAGGAGACGGAGCGGGGTGAGCAGTCGGAGCACGGAGGGCATGGGTTAGATTTTGGCGTCACGCAGGGTGGGGGCGAGGGCGGTTCCCTCGGGGGAGACGGAGGCGAGCAGGGAGCGGATGAGGGAATCGGTGGAGTTTCCTGCGAGGCGTGCCTGGTAGTCGGGCACCAAGCGATGCCGGAGCACGGGGAGGGCGAGGGACTGGACATCCTCGAAGCTGGCGTTGGGGTTTCCGCGCAGGAGGGCTCTGGCCTTGGAGGCGGCGGCGAGGGCCAGGGCGGCGCGCGGGGAGGCGCCAAACTTCAGCTGGGAGCCGGGGCCCTCGGAACCCGGTTGGGTGGCCTGAACCAAGCGGGCGATGTAGTTGGCGACGACCTTGGGCATGAAGATACGGCGGGCGAGCGAGCAGGCTTCCCGAAGGGCCGTGGGATCAAGGAGGGCGGGCACCTCCGGAGGGGTGCCCATTTCGCGTTCGAGCACGATGCGTTCGAGGACTTCGGCGGAGGTGTGGGTGATCTCGATTTTGAACAGGAACCGGTCGAGTTGGGCTTCGGGAAGGGGATAGGTGCCCTCGAGTTCGATGGGGTTCTGGGTGGCCAGCACGTAAAAAGGCTCCGGGAGGGGGCGCGTTTCCCCCAGCACGGTGACCTGTTTTTCCTGCATGGCCTCCAGCAGGGCGCTCTGCGTCTTGGGGGAGGCGCGGTTGATTTCGTCCGCGAGCACGAGCTGAGCGAAGAGGGGGCCGGGTTGGAAGACCAAGCGGCGTCCTTGGGCGTCCTCGGTCAGGACCGGGTTCCCGGTGATGTCGCCGGGGAGCAGGTCCGGGGTGAACTGAATGCGGCGGGTTTGGAGTCCGATGGCGCGGGCGATGGCCTTGACGAGCTCGGTTTTTCCCAGTCCGGGGAGTCCCTCGAGGAGCAGGTGTCCTTGGGCGAGCAGACCGACGAGGACCTGCTCGAGGACGGCGCGCTGTCCGAAGAGGACGTTTTCGAGGGCGGCTTGGAGGGACTGGAGGCGGGGTGCGAGGGCTTGAATCTCGGCTTCGGAGGCGTGCGGGGATGAGGGCATGGAGCGAGGGTGGTGGAGGCGATGGGGGGGTGGGGCGGTGGGGGGTGGGGCGGTGGTAGCGCGGCGTGTTATCGGGGGGCGTTTTGGAAAAACTGTTTGAGGCGCTGGGTCTCCTGCGGGGGCAGGGGTCGGGTGCGCCAGGCGGGGGAAGCTCCGGCGCTGGACGGCGGCGGAGCCTGTGGGGCATCCGGGACGCTCAGGTCGGCGGCGGGGATGGGGGCGGCCCGGTGCTGGCGGACGGTGTCGCCTGGGAGGGCGCGGGTGAGGTCCTGGGAGGAG
The DNA here is from genome assembly GCA_041159065.1 of Verrucomicrobiota bacterium. Classification (GTDB taxonomy): domain Bacteria; phylum Verrucomicrobiota; class Verrucomicrobiia; order Chthoniobacterales; family Chthoniobacteraceae; genus Chth-196. The sequence continues at coordinate 2,830 of JBEBAG010000337.1, forward strand.
AGGGCCTCGGGGATGGCACTTTGGAGGTCGGTGCGGTTCTTGGAAAACTGGAGGTCACTCGAGCCGCCCCCGCCCCCTTTTCCGCCCCCGCTGGAGGCGTTGCCGTTGGATTCCTGGGAGGTGCAGTCCCCCGGGGAATTTCCGAGGGTGGACCGGAGGGGGGTGTTGCACATTCCGCTTGAGCGCAGGCGCTGGAGATCCTCGCGCAGTTGGCGTTGGAGATCCTGAAGCTGGGGGGAGGGGAGGGCGGTGCGGCCGTTCTGGGCGAGTTGCTGGAACTGGTTGAGCAGCTCCGGGTTCAGGCCGGGCTGCAGTCCGCGCATCTCTTCGAGTGCGGATTGGAGGGCCGGGTGGTTCTGCTGGGTGAGTTCGGGAGCGGTTTGGAGGGCGTCCTCCAGTTTGAGGAGGGATTCGCCGAGCTGGCGTCCGGTATTTTCAACGGAGTCGCGGAGTTGGGCGGCGGATTCAAGGGAGCCATGGGAGTACCAGTCGGAGACGGGCCTCTGTTTGAGCTGCTCGAGTTGATCGCGCAGCGGTTGGAGGGCGTTTGGAGCGAGGGTTTCGTTTTTTGCGAGGAGCGCGAGGAGCGCCTCGGCCTCCGTGAGGGAAGGGGGGAGTTGGGAAGGCAGGGCGCGGTGGAGCGGAGGGCGGACGGGGTCGCCCGTTACGAGCAGGGAGCCGGTACAAAGGGTGAGGGCGAAGAGGGGTGCGGAGAGGGCTCGCGGGAGGTTCCAGCGGGGCAGGATGGCGCGGGAGGCCGAGGCTGGGAACGGGGGCCATGGGTGAGCGCCCTCGGCGGCGGCACTGAGGCGGCAGTGCATTTGAAGGAGGGCGTCCAAGCGGGCGAGTGTGGCGGACGGGGACAGCCAGTGGCGCGAGGCACGCCAGACACCGAGCGCCAGGGCGGCGGCGAGGGAGATGCCGAGCAGAAATGCCAGGGGTCGGGGGGCGACACCGGCGCGGCGCAGGAGGAGGGTGAGTGCGGCGGAGGCGAGGGAGGCCGCGAGGAGTGGGAGGCGGGAGGCTTCGAGGATCCAGGCAAGGTTGGATCGGCGGCGGAGGGTGGAGGCGAGTTGCCTCCAGGGGCGCGGGGTGTGCAGCGCGGGGCGTGGCATGGAAACGAGCGTGGGCGGAATGTGTAAAGTTTCAATAATATTTGAATGAAATGAAAGAGTGGGGCGTCTCCCGTTCAGACAGAGCTTTCTTTCAAAGGTTACGGAAATTCGCACGAGGTGCCCCCAGGGGCCCCCCGGGTTCACGGCGTTTGCTCCGCGCATTTTCAGCGCCGGATCTGCCAGAGGCGCACCATCAGGGCCGCTCCGGCCAGGCCCGCAAGCGCGAGGATTCCGCGCCACCCCAGCCAAGAGGGCGCGGCGGGGGTGAGCAGTCCACACTGATGAAAAATGATTCGGCGTCCCTGCGCCAGCGGGGGGCCGACGAGTCGAATGGTGTAATCGGTGGAGGGGCGAAGGTCGTGCATGACGAACTGGAGGTTTCCGTTGGAGGTTTGGCGGAGCTCGACGGAGGGGAGGGCGGGCCAGGCGACGGAGAGGTTGCCATCGGGGTCGGTGGAAAGGTCGAGAAACTGGAGGGTGAAATTTTCGGGAACCATGCCGGGTTCTTTCCGGATCTCGAGGAGCGCGGAACGGTGGGAGAGGAGGCGGAGGCGGCTTCCAGGCAGCGCGATATTGGTGCGCAGGGAGCGGCGGAAGGAGCTCAGGAGTTCGGGCGGCATGGGGGCGGCCTTGGGGGAGGCGGCTTCGGCGGCGGGGTGCGCGGATTTTTCGAAGAGGAGTTCCTTGGGGGTGGAGGCGCTGTAGTCGCCGGCGGGTTCGGAGGGGGCGATGGAGGAGGCTTTGGGGAATGGTTTTTTGGGGGAGAGTCGGGAGGGGGAGCCTTGGGAGGGGGGGATTCCGGGGATGGGCGAGAGGGCGGCGGCGGGTGCGGCGGGGGTGGAGAGCGGGATTTCGAGGGCGGGCCCCTCCCCGAGGAGGGAAACGACGCCCTCGGCGGGGGCTTCTGGGGGGGTGGAGACGGCAATTTGAAATTCCGCGCTTTTCCCTGGGGGAATCTCGAGGGTGGCGGGGGAGGCGACAAAGGGAGGGGTGGTCTGGAGTTTCCAAGTGCCTTTGGTGCCCCCTTCGTTTTGGACGGTGATTTGGAGGGGGGAATCGGGGAGCGGGGGCACTTTCAGGGGGGGGGAGGCGGGGGCGGGCAGGCGGAGGAGAGGCCCGAGGGGTTCTGCGTTCCAGACGAGGGTGAGGTGGACGGGGGGGGTGCCGGGGGTTTCCCGCGCGAGGCTCAGGGTGCCGCTAAAGCCTTCGACGGAGGCGCGTTTTGGGGAGAGGGGGATCTCGCGTGTTTCACCCGGAGCGAGGGTGAGCGCGGGGGGATGGAGGAGGGCCATTCCCGAATCGAGCCGGACGGTTTGTTCGGAGGGGT
>JBEBAG010000338.1:0-5913 GCA_041159065.1 Verrucomicrobiota bacterium
CGCCCGCCGCAGCCTGCTGAACACATGCAAATTAAAGAAGTGCATCGCTCCGAGTACGAGCAGCACCACCCCGATCTTGCCGCTCAGGACTTCCACCAACCCCTGCACGTTCTGGATGGTCTCGCCGGTCTTCAGGGTGTTGGTGATGAACCCGCCGTTGATCAGGTAGAAGCCCACCAGCAACAGATGATTCACCGAATCCGCGAGCGGTTCGTTTTGGGCGAAGATATCCACCAGGAAAATCCTCCCGTTGGCGTGGAGGGTTTTTCCCACGGCCACCGCGAGGGGGACCGAGATGAGGAGGTACAGCAGGTAGGTTGCGACGGTGTAGTTCATGGAAGAGCGAGGTTGAAAAATGCGCGTCCGAGGGGGACTCTCATTCGTTGATTTCAATACAAACTGAATGATTGATCCAAAAAAGGGGGTGCCCGTTCGGTCCGTGCCCGCCTCCACTCGGCCCCAGCCTGCGCAGTGCACAGGCCGCCCTCGGGCTGCCCCAGTCGTCCCGCCTTCCCTTTTCCAAGAGAACCTTTTGATTGCGGGACGCCTGCCTGAGGAAAAGGGCCCCCGTCTCGGTGGGGGGAATCCCCCCATCTGGGGAACGGCCTCGGGATCTCCGGGTGAACGCAGGCGGAAACGGGCTGCATGGACTTACTTTCAGTTCCTTCTGAAACTTTTGCAAGCCCAAACCGGCTCTCCGGCGAAACCGGGTGGCCCGCGCCCAAATCTCCCAAACAAACCGTTTGCCCCCCCCTCAGCCCTGTGCTCGAAATGCCTCATGACGATCCTCTTTGCCGCCAGCGAGGTGGCGCCATTCGCCAGCACCGGCGGTCTCGGAGACGTGATGGCCTCCCTTCCCACCTATCTCGGCTACCTGGGGCACGAAGTCGCCGTGGCACTGCCGGGCTATCCCGCGCTCCTCCATGAGGCGGAGCCCTTGGGCGTGGAATTCGACATTCCGCTGGGAAACGAAACCCTCCGCGCCGAAGTCTACGAGCGGCTTTCCCCCGAAGGCACCCAGTGGATGCTCATTCGCAACGAGGCCCTTTTCGAACGCGATGGCATCTACGGCGATTCCCAGGGGCCTTTCGCAGACAACGCTTCGCGCTTCATCTTCTTCTCCAAAGCCGTGGTGGAGTTGGCACGCCGCCTCCAACCCAGCCCCCACATCCTGCATCTGCACGACTGGCACACCGCCCTCGTGCCAGTTCTGATCCGGGACCAAAAGCTGCCCCTCAAAACGCTCCTCACCCTGCATAATGTAGAGCACCAGGGCGCCTTCTGGTCCCTCGACTTTCCCCTGACCAACCTCTCTTCCCGCTGGTTCTCCCCCGAAGGACTGGAGTTCTTCGGCCAAATCAACCTGCTCAAAGCGGGCATTCTGAGCGCGGACGCCGTCACGACGGTCGGAAAACTCTACCGCGAGAGCATCCTTCACACTCCGGAAGGCCGCGGACTCCAACCGGCGCTGCTCCACCGCCAGGCGGATCTCCATTTTGTCCCGAACGGCGTCGATGAATCCCTGTGGGACCCCGCTTCCACCACGGAGATTCCGGCCCCCTTCTCTGCCACCGACCTGCGTGGAAAGGCCACCTGCCGGGAGGCCCTGCTTCAGGAGGTCGGGCTTGCTCCGGCCCCGTCCGGTCCCGTGTTTGCCATGATCAGCCGTCTGGCGGAACAGAAGGGCTTTGATCTGCTTCTGCCTCTGCTCCCGCGGCTGCTGGCGGCCGACTGCCGGCTGGTCATCCTGGGCGACGGGGACCCCGCGCTCCGGCGCGACCTGCTCATCGCCGCGCGCCAACACCCGGAGCGTTTCGCCTTTCTGAACCGCTGGGAAGCCCCTCTGGCCAAACGGATTCTGGCGGGAGCCGATTACCTGGTCGCCCCCTCCCATTCCGAGCCCTGCGGGCTCACGCCCCTTCACGCGCTCCGCTACGGCACGATCCCGATCGCGCACGCCGTCGGGGGATTGCAGGAAAATCTCACCTCCTTCGATCCCACTACCCGGCAGGGCGATGCCCTGCTCTACGGCCCCGATTCCTCCGAGGCGCTCTGGGATACCCTGCAGCGGGCCCTCGCCATCTTCTCGCAGAAAAATCACCACCGCGTGCTGATTTCGAACGCGATGCGAGCGAGCTTCTCCTGGGCGGGACCAGCCTCCCAGTACGACTCCATCTACCGGCGCATTTGCGGAGCCGCGTGACCGCAGGCTGCCTCCCCGCGCCCTCAAGCCCGCCCCTTCCCTCTCGCGTATGGCCTCCTCCCCCCAAGGCTTCTCCTCGCGGCGATCCAAGCCGCGCTCGCTGCTCAAAACGCTCGTCCTTTCCGCTCTGGGCCTCGTGCTCGTGGGCGGGATCGGGGGCGTTTTTTTCGTCCGCTCCTGGATCGAATCCTACCTGCGTAGCAGCGCTTTCCGGTCCCGGGTGGAATCCGCACTGGGCGGCGTTTTCCATGCACAGGCGACCCTCGCGCCGTTGCAGCGCACCGGCTCTTCCCTGTATTCCCAGGCACTCGAAGCGCGCGGGTTAGAGCAGGCCAAGTTCCGTGCCATTGAGGCACAAGGCGTGGAGGCGCAACTGGATCTCCGTGGGCTCTGGCAGAGGACCTGGCAAATTCAGAGTCTCCAGGCGCAGCGGCTGGACGTCGATCTGCGCCCGCAATCGGCCCCAAAGCAAGACACACCCGCAGAAGCTGTCTCCGCTTCGGCTTCCAGCGGCATTCCCGAGTGGCTCAGGAAGCTGCTCCCCAACCGGGCGGAGTTCGGACCGGTGCGTATCCAAGAGGTCAATGTCATCACCCCGGGGCTCGAGGCCCGCCACCTTCGGGTAAACGCCACACACACGGCCCCGAACTGGGACGTCCTGGCCGAATCAGGGGAGGTCCAAATCCCCTCCCTCCCCGCCCTCGACGTCGCCACCGCGAAGCTTTCCCTCGCCCCGGATCGATGCTTCATCCGCAGCGCCCGCCTGCTCCTGCGCACCGGAGGCGAACTGACCCTCTCCGGCGACCATTCTCCCGCCCAAACCCGCATCCACACGCAGTTCCAGAACGTTCCCATCGAGTCGTTCCTCACCGGATGGTGGCAATCCCGGCTCCGGGGCCAACTCGAGGGCGTCCTGGACTTCGTCCGGGAGTCGGGAGCTTCCCCGAGCCGACAGATCTCGGCCACCCTCCGGCTCAAAGGGGGCCGTCTTGAAGCGCTCCCCGTGCTGGCCCAGCTCGATACTTTCCTTGGCAATCCCCGCTTCCGCCAAGTCCCGCTCAAAAACGCCTCCGCCAGCATCCGCTCCACCCCCGAACGAACCGAGGTCCGCAATCTGGATTTGGATGGGGACGGGCTGATTCGCATCACGGGCAGCCTCGATATCACCGGGCGCAAGCTGGAGGGACAACTCCAACTGGGGATCAGCCCCTCGCTGATCCAGTGGCTGCCCGGAGGCGGAGCGCCGATTTTCTCGGAAACACGGGACGGGTACGCATGGACCCCTCTGAAGCTTTCCGGAACGCTGGATGCCCCCAGCGAAGACCTCTCCACCCGCCTTGCAGGAGCCCTCACCAAGCCGGTGACCGATGTCTTGAACAAGGTCCTCCCCAATGTCCCTCCCGCGGTGCCGGAGGCGGCTAAGGGGCTCTTGGATACCCTCAAGTCAGTGATCCCCGGCAAATAGACCCGCACGCGGAAGCGCTCGAGTTTTGCGGAAGCCTTCTGCATCCTTTCGCGCCATGCGTTTTCTTCCACTCCTCATCGCCCTCTTTATGACCGCCATGCCCATGAACGCCGCCGAAGGCCCCATCCGTCACATCGTCACCTTCAAATTCAAACCGGAGGCCACGAAGGAAGAGGTGCAGAAAATCGAGCAGAGCTTCGTGGCGCTCAAGGGCAAGATCTCCCAGATCCAGTCCATGGAATGGGGCACCGATGTGAGTACCGAGGGGCTTTCCAAGGGGCTCACCCATATGTGGATTCTGAGTTTTGCCGATATGCAGTCCCTCAAGACCTACATCGAGCATCCCGATCACGTCGCCTTCGTCACCCTGCTCAAGCCCAGCCTTGCGGACGTGTTCGTCTTCGACTTCCAACCCAAGCCCCAGCCCTAGCCCTCGGCGGCACAGCGATTTTCCTTCCCGTCCCCCAAGACGCGGCGGAAGATTCACGCCCTTTTTCCCATGGCATTGATCGTCCAAAAATACGGTGGCACCTCGGTAGGCAATGCGGAGCGCATCCAGAATGTGGCCCGGCGCGTGATTGCAACGCAGGCCCAAGGCCATCAGGTGGTGGTCGTGGTCTCCGCCATGAGCGGGGTGACCGACGGCCTTATCAAGCTCGCCCGGGAGGTTTCCCCACAGCCCTCTGAGCGCGAGATGGATGTGCTTTTGGCGACGGGCGAGCAGACCACAATCGCCCTTACCGCCATGGCCATCCAGGCCCTCGGCCACAAGGCCGTCTCCCTCACGGGGGCACAGGCGGGCATCATCACCAGCGAGGTTCACACCAAGGCCAAAATCGCCACCATCTCCCCCGTGCGGGTGCATGAGGAGCTCGACCACGGCAACATCGTGGTGATCGCCGGTTTCCAGGGCGAAACCAGCGAGGGCTCCATCACCACCCTCGGACGCGGGGGCTCGGATTTGACCGCCATCGCCATCGCCGCCGCAATCAAGGCCGATCTCTGCCAGATCTTCACCGACGTTGATGGCGTTTACACCTGCGACCCGCGCATCGTGCCCTCCGCCCGCAAGATTCAGGAAATCTCCTACGACGAGATGCTCGAGATGGCCTCCAGCGGATCGAAGGTCATGCAGAGCCGCTCCGTGGAATTTGCCAAAAAGTTCGGCGTCGTTTTCGAGGTCCGTTCCAGCTTCAACCAAAACCCAGGTACCATTGTGAAAGAAGAAACCGAAAGCATGGAGGCCGTCGTCGTCCGCGGCGTCAGCATCGAGAAAAACCAGGCCAAGGTCACCATCGCCAGCGTGCCAGACCGTCCCGGAACTGCCGCGCGCATTTTCAACACCGTTGCGGCCGCCAATCTGGTCATCGACATGATTGTGCAGAATGTGAGCGTCTCGGGCACCACCGACATCTCCTTCACGCTCTCCAAGGACGAACTGCCCAAGGCCATGGCCGCCCTGGAGCCCGTCGTCCTCGAAGTGGGTGCCCGCGGTCTGCAGGCTCAGGACGGAATCGCCAAGCTTTCCATCGTGGGCATTGGCATGCGTTCCCATTCCGGCGTCGCCGCCAAACTCTTCGATGCTCTCTCCTCCGGGGGCATCAACATCCTCATGATTTCCACGAGCGAAATCAAAACGGCCGTCATCATCGACGAGGCCCGCATCCAGGAGGCGGCGGTGCTGGTGCATGATGCCTTCGGCCTCGGCGCCTGAGCCTGCTCCCTGACGTGCGCCCCGGGCCCGAGCCTCGGCTTCCCCGCGCGCGCCCCGGGATCCGCCCTCCCCAAACCCGCGCAGCCCCTGCGCGGGTTTTTCATTTTCAGCCGACCCTGCCGACGGCAGGACGCCTGCCTTGGTGAACCTTGCAGCGACTCCGGGCTCTGCTAAGTTCCAGCGCGTGTTTTTTCGCTCGCGGCGTATCTCCTGGCTTCTGATCCCAATCCTGCTCCAAGCCCCCCTTGGAAACGCCGAACCGGGAGGCTCCCTTTCGGAAGAGGAAAAAAAGCGCCGCTTTCTGAAGGCCAGAGAGGAGATGCAGCCCACCCCCGCCCCCGCGCCCACCCCTCCCGCATCCGCCCCTTCTCCCGCCCCCAAACCGCGGCCCAAAACGCTCCCGGAACGTTCTTCCCAGAAAAAAGCCTCCGAGCCTGCCCACTCCCCCGCCCCCGCTCCGGTCCCCACTCCGAAGCCCACCCCTGCCCCGGCTCCGGTGCCCGCTCCGCTACCCTCCCCCGCCCCACCCTC
>JBEBAG010000339.1:0-7426 GCA_041159065.1 Verrucomicrobiota bacterium
CAACGCCTCCAACAACTCCGGATGCGAGGGCGGATTGGTCGCACGCATGTCGTCCTCCGGATCCACCAAGCCCCTTCCAAACAGCAACTTCCAGTACCGGTTCACCAACGCCTTGGCAAAATACGGGTTCCCCGGTTCCGCCATCCAATTCGCCAAGGCCTCGCGCGCGTCGTCGTCCTTCGTCAACTCCGGCGCAGGCACTCCCACCGCTCCGGGCTTCAGCTTTTCCCCCGTCTTCTTGTGCACCGCCTCCGGCACCGATCGCTTCAACGAAATCTCAAACTCCGCCATCCGACTGGGCGAAAGCGTCCGCTCCACCTGAGAGAAATACGCCCCCAATGCATAGTAATCCCGCTGGCTCCACTGCTCGAAGGGATGATGGTGGCACTGCGCACACTGCAGGCGCACCCCCAGAAACAACTGCGCCGTGTCCTCCGTCTGCTGAATCAACGTGTCCACCTGGCGGTACCAAGTCACCGGGGGACACTCCCGCGACATCCCCGTCGCCGTCAGCAACTCGCGGACAAACCGGTCATAGGGCTTGTTCCGATACAGGCTCTCCCGGATCCAGGCGTGAAACGCAAAATTCCCTTGGATCTGAGACTGCTGATTGACCCTCGCAATCTCACTGCGCCGGTTGCGCAGGATCTGGCTCCAGTAATTCGCAAACGTGTCCGCGTACTCCCCGCTCTCCAGCAACGTGTCGATCCACCGCGCCCGCTTGTCCTTGGCCGGGTTCTCCGCAAACCGAAGCACCTCCTCGGCCGTGGGCAAGCGCCCCGCAAGATCCAGGGTCACCCGCCGCAGAAACGTGGCATCGTCACACAGCGGCGAAGGCGGCATTCCCACCTCCTTCAGCCGCGCAAAAATCCACCGATCCACCACGTTCCGCTCCTCCGGCAACTCCCGGACCGGGATCCCCAGCGGCAACGTGCCCCGAAACACGGACACCTTGTCCTGGTACCGAGCCATCACCGCCACGGCCCCCGGCTTCTGCCCCATGGTCAGCACCCCCGTGTTCTCATCCACCTGCGCAATCCCCTTCGGATTCGGTTCCAGCGCCGCCACCGAAGTCACCTCCCGCGTGCTTCCATCCGAAAAACGCGCCGTCACGACCAATTTCTGCGTCTGACCAGGCTTCATCAGAAGCGCCTCCGGCGTCACCTGGATCCCCAAAAGCGTGGGACGCGCGGCGTCCTCCAGATCGCTGGGCATCCCCTGCGCGATCCAGCGCACCAGCGTCGTGTACGCCACCGAACCCGGCTCCAGCCGCTTGCCGCCCCCATGGGGCACGGTCGCCGCGCCCTTGGTCAGCAACAGACTCTCCTCCGGCGCCGAGGGCACCAGCCGCCGCCCGCGCTGTTCAAACACGAGGTGCTCGTAATCCTCGTCCGGCTCAAACCCAAAGAGCGAAAGCTTGAACCCATTCTGTTCCGTCGCCTTCCCATGGCACACCCCGCCATTGCAGCCCTGCTTGGTCAGAATCGGGACCACCTCGTTCACAAAACTCACCAACCGCTCCGGAGCCCTGCCTTCCCCCGAATCGGCAGCCGCCCCCACCCCGGCCCACAGCAGGGTCACCGCCCTCGCCACCGCCGGCCCCAGGCCACGCATCCCGTTTCCCAACACCGACCCTGAGGGGACACAACCAAGGGACGCATTCATAGGCAGGTGCCCTACCTCTAGAGCACCTCTTATTCCCACGGGGACGGGACGCTCACCGGATGGGAGTCTGCGCGACGACTTCATACCCGCACAACCGCCCCCAAGAACATTTCTTATCGCCGCGAACGCGGGGGATCCCGACCTTCCCGACCCCCACCGGCTCCCCCTCCCATAACCCGTCACCCGCTCTCAAAACTGCGAAAATTGCGCCCCCTCCGGGGCACGCTCACTCCCCGGCGTGCCCACGACGCCGTTCCAGCAACCGACGCCACTTTTTCAAAAGCCGGCGCAGCCCGGCATCCAGCTCCAGTGCCCCCATTTCCTCCGGAGTGAACCAGCGCAACTCGCAACTCTCGTCGCTCTGGACCCCCTCCGCGCCCTCCGGGGCAATCAGCACAAAGCGCACATCGTAATGCCAATGCTCCGGCTCCTCCCTCCGCGCCGGGATCCGGTGGATATCCAAATCAAAAGGACGCGCCGAAGCCAGGATCAGCCCCTCAATGCCCGACTCCTCTGCGCCCTCGCGCCGCGCGGCCTCCACGACATCCTCGCCCGGTTCGCAATGCCCCCCGAACTGCATCCAACGCCCAAGCTTGCGGTGATGATGCAACAGCGCCCGCCCCCCGTCCGCGCTCACCACCAAGGCGCTCCCCGTGAAATGCCCCGGCTCAAAATGCGCCCTCGAAAAGGCCGCCTCCCCCGCCTCCAACAACGCCACCATCTGCCGCCGGAACGGCTCTTCCTCCGCCCGCTCCGCCAGATCCAAATTCACCAATTGTTCGCGAAACTCCGTGGGACTCATCCCCCGCCCTTACCACCCTTTCCCACCGCTTTCCAAGACGGGTTCCATCCGCCCCCCTCCTTTCCAAAGCGCCCGACTCCAAGACACCCCGCCACCCGACCGCGCCGGCATCCGCACACGATGCTTCTCGAGAGGCTCCAACCGCGCACGGGATTCCTCCCCGCAGCGCCCATGGAAAGGCAGGCTGCATTTGAACGTTCTCACGACCCGTCGCGATCCACGCACCCCTGGCCTCCCTTCGCATCCCCAGCACGCCGTTTTCTTCCCGACGTTTCCCTTCACGTGCCGCCTTCTGCCCCCCTGGCTCTGGCTCTGGCTCAGCGCGCTGATCCCGACCGCCTTTCCCCTTCCCCCGGCCACTGACGCGACTGCCGGAGCCGCCGCAGCCAGCCCGGCGGTTACCCCGGCGTTCACTCTGCCCGAGGAAACCCTCCGACGCGCTTCCCAGGGCGACGAGGAGGCGCGGGCCGAGATCGCCTTGCGCTACCTGTGGGGCGAGGGCACGCCCGTCGATTACCCACTCGCCCTCTCCTACGCCCGGCAAAGTTCGCATCCCGCCGCCCTGCTCACTCTCTCACGCGCGCTCCACTTCGGACTCGGCACGCCCCGGGACCGCGATGCCGCCGTGCGCCTGCGTCGGAAAGCCCTTCCCGCCTTGGAACATCTCTCAGAGCAAGGCTCGGGCGTGGCCTCCTTTTGTCTCGCGCACGCCTTCCTGAGCACCCGCCCCCCGGATCCGGTCACCGCTCGGGCCTATTTTGAAAAAGCGCTTCAGCAGGGATGCCCGCTTGCACGCGCTCCGCTCGGGCACCTTCTGCTCGAAGCCCACCCATCCAATCCGGCACGCGGATTGGAACTCCTCCAAGAAGCCGCGCGGGAACACTCCGCCCAGGCCGCGCGGCACCTCGCCACCTTCCACCGCATTCAGGGCGATGCGGCCAACGAGATGCGCCAACTCCAAGCCGGCGCCCAACTCCTCGATCCCCATTCCCTCGTCTCCCTCGGACTGCTCAGGGCAAATCAGGGGGCTGCCTCCGAGGCGGCCCGCCTCTTCCAACGTGCCCTCCATCAATGGGACGACTTTGGCGAAGCGCAGACCCTGCTGGGATTCTGCTTTCTGCGAGGCGCGGGAGTTCCTCGCGATCCCAAACGCGCCTTCGAACTCGCCACCCGCGCAACGGTCAATGGGGGTGCGGAGAGCTGTCTGATTCTCGCGCAGCTTTGCGAAACGGGACAGGCCGCCACGCAGGACTACGAAGCAGCCTACATCTGGGCGTCCATCGCCGTGGCGCGCGGTTGCAGCGACCCCCACAGCATCGCCCTGCGCACTCGTCTCGAGGAACGGCTCCCTCCTGCGGACCGCGCCAAAGCGCAAGCCAAAGCCCTCCAGCTGCTGCAGGAACTCGAAAAACAACTCCCCCGCGACCCATAACCCCCGCCCCGGTTTGCCCTCCCCTGCCCGAAGGCCCCTTCAGCGCGCACTCGCCCTGCGCAAACGGTCATTGATCGCCACCCCAAGCCCGACGGACGGAACCGCCTCCGCCACAATCCGGTCCACCCCCGATTCATCCAGCGCGCGCATCTTCGCGAACAACGTGGCCGCCGCCTCCCGCAAATCCCCCGACTCACTCAGCCGCTCCGTCACTGCAAAACCCGGCCGCGCCTCCCGCCATGCCAAGAGCCCCACCCGTTGGACCGGCTCCCCCTCCACGCAGATCGGAGCCCCCTCCGCCACCAGCTCCATCGGAGTCCGCGGCGCATAGTGACTCGCCAACTGCCCGGGCGCCTCCGGCCGCTCCGCTCCGACGACATTCGCCGCGTCCGCCGCCAGCACCTCGCCCAAGTCCTCCAGCTGCTCCCGGGTCACCGGTCCGCTCCGCAGAATCCGCATCCGCCCCTGACCGTCGACCGCCACAATCGTCGACTCCAACCCGTGCTCGGTGGGGCCACCGTCCAGCACCATGGGGATGCGTCCGCCCAACTCGCGCTCCACATGCAGCGCACACGTCGGACTGATCCGCCCAAACCGGTTCGCACTCGGCGCCGCCACCGGCCGCCCAAAACGATCCAGCACCGCCGAAAACAGCGGATGCGCACTGCGCCGAACCGCCACCGTCGGCAACCCCGAACTCACCAGGTCCGGAACCACCGCCCGCCTCGGCAGCACGAGCGTCAGGGGCCCAGGCCAAAACGCCTCCCGCAACGCATCCACCACCCGGCACGCCCCCGCCGGCACCTGCGTCAAACGCTCCAGCCACGCCTCCGACGGCAAGTGACAAATGAGCGGGTCAAAAAAGGGCCGCTCCTTGGCCTCGAAAATCCGAGCCGCCGCCTCGGGATTCAACGCATCCCCCCCAAGACCGTACACCGTTTCCGTGGGCAACCCCACCACCTGCCCCCGCTCCAACCACTCCGCCGCACACTCCACCGCCGCCGTCAACGAGGGCGCACCGGGCCCCGGCAAAATCCGCGTTTGCATCCTTCCGCCTCCCATTTCCTTTCCACCCGTTCACGCCCCGCGCATCAACGCACTCCGAGCCTGGCGCACCGTCTCCGCAGCCTGCTCCACCGTCTCGCCAAACGCCACCAAGTGTCCCATTTTCCGCCCGGCCCGCGCCTGCGCCTTGCCGTAGAGGTGCAGCTTGACCTCAGGCATTGCCGCCACGGCAACCCAGTCCGGTTCGCCCCCACTCCACACATCGCCCAAAAGATTCGCCATGGCCGAAGGCCTCAGCGAAGCCGTCGATCCCAACGGCAATCCACACACCGCACGCAACTGCTGCTCGAACTGGCTCGTCACCGAGGCATCGAAAGAAAAATGACCCGAGTTGTGCGGACGCGGCGCCAGCTCATTGATGAGAATGCGCCCGTCGCCCAGCAGGAACAACTCCACGGCGAGTACCCCGACCAGATCCAAGGCCTCGGCAACCCCCACGGCAAGACGGGCCGCCTCGGAAGCCTGCGACGGCTCAATCCGCGCAGGCACCAGGGTCACATCCAGAATGTGATTGGCATGGACGTTCTCGCACACCGGATACGTCTCGGTCTGGCCGTCCACTCCCCGCGCCACAATCACAGAGAGCTCCCGCTCAAAGGGAACCCACGCCTCCAGCACCGCGCTCGCCCCCTCGAATCCCCGCCAGATCGCCTCCAAATCCGCCCCCGCAGTCACCTTCCTCTGCCCTTTCCCGTCGTAACCAAACGCGGCCGTCTTCAGCACCGAGGGGCATCCAAGTTTGGCCACCGCCGCCTGCAACTCCGCGGCACTCTGCACCGGTTCAAATGCCGCGATGGGGAATCCAGCCCCGCTTAAAAAGCGCTTCTCCCGGAGACGATTCTGGCAGATGTGCAGGACCCTCCCCGAGGGCCGCACCACGCAGTGTTCCGCCGCCCAGTCCACCGTCTCCACCGGGATGTTCTCGAACTCAAAGGTCAGGACATCCACCCCACGCGCAAACGCGCGCACCGCCGCCTCGTCCTCATAGGCCGCGCACACCTCCTCGTCCGCCACCTGCCCCGTCGGCGTGTCCCGGTCGGGACTAAAAGTACGCACCCGGTACCCCATGCGCCGTGCGGCAATCGCCAGCATCCGCCCCAACTGACCGCTGCCCATCACCCCAATGCAGCTCCCGGGAAGAAAGGGTTTCAACGCACTCATACCCCCAAAACAGGCAACTGCGCTTCCAGAACCTGCTCCGTCTGTTTCCGACGAAACTCTTCCAACTTCCCCCGAATCCCGGCATCCGAAAGCCCCAGGATCGAGGCCGCCAGCAGCGCCGCGTTGCGCGCCCCCGCACTCCCAATCGCCAAGGTCCCCACCGGAATGCCGCCCGGCATCTGCACAATCGAAAGCAACGAATCCACCCCGCGCAGCACCCGACTCTCCACCGGCACCCCCAAAACCGGCAGCCACGTCTGGGCCGCCACCATCCCCGGTAAATGGGCCGCCCCGCCCGCTCCCGCGATAATCACCTTCACCCCGCGCCCCGCGGCCTCCCGCGCATACTGGCCCATCCACTCCGGAGTGCGATGCGCCGAAACCACCCGGGCCTCGTGCGCGATCCCAAAATCCTGCAGCACCTCTACCGCATGCTTCATCGTCTCCCAATCTGACACGCTGCCCATGATGACCCCCACGTCGGGTGATTTCTCGTCCATATCCCCCCACTGTGCCACCGCCTCGGGACCAAAATCCAAGCCAAACCCGCCGCCAGTTCCCCTTTGAGCTATCCCCGCCCCAAGCCTATCCTCCCGCCCTCCGCCGTGCTCCTTCCTCCCTCCAACCGCCCCTCCCCCCTCCCCGACGGCGGACTCCTTCTCCCCACGCCGCACCCGCGCCACAACCGCCACCCGCGCTCCTGGCCCTTCCTCCTCTTTCTCCTCTCCCTCCTCGTCCTTCCCGGCCTGCTCCACAGCCCCGCCCACGCCCTCCCGTTTTTTGAATCCAAAAACCCCAAGGCCAAGGATCCCCTCGCCGGTGCCCCCCCGCTTCCCGAAGCTCAGACGCTGACCGTCGAACGCGATAAAACCGCCCTCATCCCCCTGCGCGTCCTCGGCCCCCAAACCGAGCCCGTCCGTTTTGTCCTCCGCATCGAGCCCCGTCAGGGCAGCGCCATCCTGCGCTCCCCGGGTCCCGCCGCCGAGGGCCTCGTCGAGTACCGCCCCCCCCAAAATCCCTCCATCGTCTCCGACGAGTTCAGCTTCGCCGCCGGGAACTCCAAAGGGTTCTCCGCCGAAACCTTCGTCCGCCTCAAAATCATCGATCGCGTCGGCAAGATCGAACTGCCCCAGCGGATCGTCTTCCAAAATGCCCGCGCCGGCACCCCGATCACCCAAAGCCTCCTCCTCAAAAACTCCGGGGACGGCCCCGTGAGCGGCACCCTCACGCTCTCCCCTCCCTGGAGCGCGAATCTCACCCATTACCAACTCCCCAAAAACCAGGAATTGGAACTGCTCCTC
>JBEBAG010000340.1:0-10267 GCA_041159065.1 Verrucomicrobiota bacterium
TTGCAAACCAAAGCGCGAACATCGCCAGCAGGAAGAGCGGCAACTCCCATCCAAACGTTTCCAACAAAGGCAGTAATTTTGAAGAGGCATCCATAATTCATTCCGCATGGAGATCCGCGGAGCCCGCCAACCCCCAAGCTTCGTGCATTCAAGCACACCCCCACTCGGCTGCCTTTTATAAAAACGTCCCATTTCTGCAACCGCACGCCCCCCCTGAAAGGCGACCCCTCGCCACGGGCTTTTCACGTCGCCACCATCCCCCTTCTCCCGTAAGTCCCCCCCCTCGAGGGCCGGCCAAACCCGGCAGGAGTCTTCCGTCGGGATCGGGTCGAACTTGTGATTGGGGAAGCGCGCACAGTTCAGCGTGAGTCCTAGAGAGGCCCCGCGATCGTGTTCAACCATCCCTCGTACCGGGGACGCGACTGCGCGTTGAGTGTCCGAGCTTGAGACCATAGTGCCAGGAGTCCCTGCACCCTCCCCGCAGCCCCTGCGGATCCCCTCGGAGGGGACTAAGAAAGCCCCTGCTTCAGGATCGTCTCCATGCTTATGTGCGCATTGTCTCACTTTTCCAACCCGATTCTCGCGCCGGATTCCTCCCCGACTCCCGCCCTCTCCTAGCCCCCCCAAGCCATGAACCAACCCGCATTCACCCTCTCCCTCCTCCTTTCCTCGGTGATCGCCGCCTTGGCGCAAACCCCGACTGAGACGAAATTCCCCACCCCTTACCAGGTGCCCATGCTCAGCCCCGAGGAGGAGCTCAAAAAAATCACCCTTCCAGAGGGTTACCGCTTGGAACTCGTGCTGAGCGACCCGGATATCAAGGAGCCGGTCGCCATCGCCTTCGACGGCAATGGCCGCATGTTTGTGGTCGAGATGCGCACCTACATGCAGGACATCAACGGCACCAATGAACACGCCCCCACCAGCCGGATTTCTTTGCACGAAAGCACCAAGCGCAATGGCGTCTTCGACAAGCACTCTGTCTACCTCGACAACCTGCTGCTCCCCCGCATGGTGCTCCCCCTCGACGACCGCGTCCTGATCGGCGTCACGGATACCAACGATATCACCATGCACCGCGATACGAACGGAGACGGTGTGGCCGACTCCAAAGAGGTCTTCTACCTCGGCGGACCGCGCGGTGGAAACATGGAGCACCAGCCCAGCGGCCTGATGTGGTCCATGGATAACTGGATCTACACGACCTACAATTCATACCGACTCCGCTGGAATCCCAAGGGGGCAACGCTCAAGGAGCCTACCGGCCCGAATGGCGGACAGTGGGGACTCGCCCAGGACGACTTCGGCAAGCCTTGGTACTGCCAGGCCGGAGGGGAAAAGGGCCTCGTGAACTTCCAAACCCACGTCGCCTATGCCGGGCTGAACCATCCTGAACAACTCGAGCCTGGCTTTGAGGAGGTCTGGCCCGCACTCGGTCTCCCCGACCAACAAGGGGGCGAAAAGCGCCACCGACCCGGCCTCTTCACCCTCAACCACTTCACGGCCACCTGCGGACAGGAAGTGTTCCGCGGAGACCGCCTCCCAGCCGATCTGCGCGGGGACATTCTGTTCTCCGAACCCGTCGGCCGCCTCATCCGCCGCACCAAGGTGGATGTCAAAGACGGCATCACCTATCTGCGGAACGCCTACGATAAGGCGGAATTCATCACCTCCACCGATCCCAACTTCCGGGTGGTCAATATGACCACCGGACCGGACGGCTGCCTCTACCTCGTCGATATGTACCGGGGCATCATCCAGGAGGGGAACTGGGTCGGAGAAGGATCCTACCTGCGCACCCAAGTCCAAAACTACGGCCTGGATAAGAACTTCGCCCGGGGACGCGTCTGGCGGCTCGTGCACAAGGACTTCCAGCCGGGCCCCCAACCCCAGATGCTGCAGGAAACGAGCGCCCAACTGGTGGCCCACTTAGAGCATCCCAATGGCTGGTGGCGTGACACCGCACAGAAACTGCTCGTGGTTCGCGGCGACAAGAGCGTGGCGCCGGCGCTGGTCAAAATCGCCCGGGAAAGCAAAAACCCGCTCGCGCGCATGCACGCGCTCTGGACCCTCGAAGGCCTTGAAGCCGCCGAGGCCCCGCTGCTGCGTGAGAAAATGAAGGACGAACATCCCCAAGTTCGAGTGGCCGCCATCCGCATCGCGGAATCCCTCTGGAAAGCAGGCGACAAATCCCTGCAGCCCGACATCCTGGCGCTGAGCAAGGACGCCGACCCCGCCGTGGCCCTCCAAGTCATCCTCACCGGACGCATACTCAACTGGGAAAACTGGAACGTCGAGGGCGGCAAACTGGCGGAAGCCAGCTCTTCCCGCGGAGTACGGGAACTGGGGAAAATGGCGCTGGCAGCAGGGGTGCCCTCCTTCCCGAAGGGATTCAACCCGCAGGAATTGGCGCTTTTGAAGGAAGGCGAAACGACCTTCCGGGAACTGTGCTACAGCTGCCACGGGTTTGATGGGAAGGGCATGCCGCTCGCGGGAGCCGGCCCGGGCGCCACCATGGCTCCTCCCCTTTCTCGCTCGAAGACCGTGGTCGGACCGGCGGAGGGTCTTATTTCGGTGCTCCTCCACGGCATGGCCGGTCCCGTGAATGGCAAAACCTACGAGGCGCAGATGATCCCGCTCGGGAGCAATCCAGACCGCTACCTGGCAGCCGTCGGCAGTTACGTACGCAACAGCTTTGGAAACTCGGGCTCGGTGCTCAGCGAAGACGAGGTCAAGCGCGTACGGGACGCCACTAAGGACCGCCAAGCGGCATGGACGCAGCCCGAGCTGACCTCCGCCCTGCCGCACCCCATCGAAAAACGCCCCACTTGGAAGGCCTCGGCGAGCGAGGAACCGGCCAAAGCCGCCTCCGCGCTCGACCACAAGCCGCAAACGGCTTGGAGCACCAAAGGGCCCCAGGAAGCGGGCCAGTGGTTCCAGGTGGAGTTGCCTGAGGAGAAAACGCTCATGGGCGTCCGCCTCGAAGTGCCTCAACGGAGCAAGGTGGCCGGCCGCCAGCTGAAGGTGGAGCTGAGTGTGGACGGACAGAACTGGACGACGGTGGCCGCCAAGGTGGGCGGGGCGGTGCCGCTCACCCAGGTGGAGTTCCCCGCCGCCAAGGCGAAGTTCGTCCGGATCACTCAGACGGGCAAGGGCACCGATCCATGGGCCATCCATGAACTGGAACTGATCGAACCCGGCACCGTGTTCCCGCTGGCCTCCCGGTAAAAAGGCGGTCCGGATCTGCATTCCGTGAAGGCGCCCCGGCTTCGGTCGGGGCGCCTTTTTTTCCCTTCAGCGCTCCCATCCAGCGCCTGATACACTCCGTCCGCCGATTCGGGCACCTTTGCTATTCCCCGGGCTTGATGACCCGCAAAAAAAGGGCTCCGGCAAACGCCGGAACCCTTCGATTTCGGAAGCGACGGAGCCTTCCCGAGTGCCGGACCGGGCGTCCTCCTCTTCAAAAGCAGCGATGTTTTTTCTCACTGTTCCGGGGTGCCGTAGGGCGGCGTGCGCGGCTTTTGAGTTTCGGCGTTTGCGCTTGGGTGGATGGGGAAGGAGCGTGAGGGGGGGGAAAGGGATCGGTACCACCGGGTAATGGATGGCGAATTTGGACAAAACCCGAGTTTCCTCGTTTTTGGGGGAAAGGTTACGCGAGCGGGTAAACCTCACCTTGCCCGAGATGCGGATGTCACTCCCGCCCCCGTCAAAAAAAAGACCGCACACCCCGGGGGATGTGCGGCCATTGAAAGGGCGGGGCCTCTCGGAATTCCGGAGGCCCTCTCGCTTAGGCGCCAGCGAGCTTGTAGTCGCGGGGATTGGGGAGCGTGTAACTGCCGTCCGCATTCGCCTTCACGGGGGCTGGACCATTCGGGTCGAGCACCTCCGGCATCTGGCTGTCATTGAGCGCCAGAGCCGTGGCCCACTTCAGCTCCTTGCCGGTGTAAACCGCATTGCGGGCGAGCACCGCGGAGAAGCTGCTGGTCGCCCCGTAGTGGGCATCGTTGTGCGGGATATTCTTGCGAATGAACTCGTGCAACTCGTTGTGTTCCACCTGGTATGGGTTCGCCTTCTTCCCATCAAACTTCCAAAGGACGGTCCCCTTGTAATCCGAGATCTCCCCGATTCGGCAAACCCCCTTGGTGCCTCGGAAATCTTCGCTCACACGGCCCTGGCCCGGATACTGCCGGCACTGGCTGGCCACAGAGGCGCCGCTCGCGTAGAGGAAATTGACCGCGAAATGGTCGAAAATCTCACTCGGCTGATCCGCATTGCGGAAGTGGCGGCCGCCGACTCCGAAGGCGCTCACCGGAGTCTCCCCGAGGAACCAGTTGGCGATATCGATGTTGTGCACATGCTGCTCGCAGATATGGTCGCCGCAGAGGTAGTTAAAGTGATACCAGTTGTGCACTTGGGCCATCACATCGGTCATCCCTTCCTCGCGCTTGCGCCACCAAATCCCCGCGCCGTTCCAGTACACGTTGGCCTGAATGATGTCCCCGATCATGCCATCCTTCACCCGCTTGTAAGTCTCCCGGTACTCCTCTGCGTAGTGCCGCTGAAGCCCCACCACCACCTTGAGCCCCTTGCGGTCGGCCTCCTTCGCGGCCTCGAGCACCCGGCGCGCTCCAACGGCGTCCACGCACACCGGTTTCTCCATGAACACATGCTTCCCAGCCTTCACCGCAGCGTCAAAATGCGCCGGACGGAACCCCGGAGGGGTCGCAAGGATGACCAAATCACAGTGTTCGAGCACCTTCTGATAGGCGTCCAAACCGGAAAAGCACCGCTCCGGAGGCAGATCCACCTTGTCGCCATGCTTGGCCTTCAAGTTCTTGGCCGTGGCTTCCACCTTGTTCTGGAAGGCGTCAGCAACCGCCACCAGTTTGACGTTAGAGTCGGGCACACTCAGCGTCTGATCCGCAGCCCCGCTCCCACGCCCCCCGCATCCGATCAAACCCACCTTGATGAGCGAGTTTTCTGCATTGGCCTGACCTTTCATCACATAGGGAAAGGACACCATCCCGGCACCAACCACACCGGCTGTTTTGATCAGATCACGACGAGTCAACGCCGACTGGATATTTTCAGACATATTCTAGAGTTATTTTTGGGGGTGCCGCACCAGAACCATTCCGATGCGGCGGACGCTAAGTCTTCGGGTGCCCTGTGGCGCCCACCAAGATGATTTCCTCGCCCACCAAAAAATTAGAGCCGCCCTCCACATTTGGGGGGGCGGCTCTGAATTTCCGAACGGATTAGAAACCCCTCTACACCGCAGAGGACTCCGGCGCCGTCTGTCCCGCAGCGAGCGCATCGCGCTCCTTCATCGCCACCTTGCGGGAGAGCTTGACGCGCCCCTTGTCGTCAATCCCGATGCACTTCACCCAAATCACATCGCCCACCTTCACCACATCCTCCGTACGATTCACGCGGAAATCCGCCAATTCGGAAATATGGCACAAGCCATCCTTCCCGGGCAGCACCTCCACGAAGGCCCCGAACTCCTTGGTCGAAACCACACGCCCTTGGTAGGTCTCTCCCACCTCGATCTCAGCAGTCATGCCCTTGATGATCTGCCGCGCGCGTTGCATCCCCTCCGGATTGTTCGAGTAGATACTGACCTTCCCGTCGTCGGAGATGTTAATTTCGCAGCCCGTCTCCGCGACGATTCCCTTGATGTTCTTCCCGCCAGGCCCGATGAGCTGGCCGATCTTGTCGACCGGGATCTGGATGGTCTCGATCCGAGGAGCGTACTTCGAGAGATCTCCGCGATGGCTCGAGAGAATCGTGGCCATGTAGCCTAGGATCTGCGTACGAAGCACTTTTGCCTGGCGAACGCCCTCGGAGATGATCTGGTGCGACACCCCGGGCAGCTTCAAATCCAGCTGGAATCCCGTGATCCCCGTGTGCGTGCCACAAATTTTGAAGTCCATATCTCCAAAATGGTCCTCGCTCCCAATGATGTCGGAGAGCAGCGAATAGCGCTTCAGCGCTTCCCCCTCAAACTCCGTCACCAACCCAACGGAAATTCCCGCCACCGGACTCTTCAGCGGCACCCCGGCGTCCAGAAGAGCCAGAACCCCTCCGCAGACGCTGGCCATGGAGGTCGATCCGTTCGACTCCATGATCTCCGAGGAAACCCGAATCGCGTAGGGAAAATCGGTTTCCGCGGGGATGACCGGGGCAATAGAGCGCTCCGCAAGGGCACCGTGCCCAATTTCACGCCGCCCGGGACTCCCAGTGCGGCCCGTTTCGCCAACCGAGAACGGAGGGAAGTTGTAGTGCAGGATGAACCGCTTGGAGGTTTCCCCCCCCGTATATCCATCCAACTCCTGGGCCTCGCCCGTCGTCGCAAGCGTCGCGAGCGCCACCGCCTGCGTTTCGCCGCGCTGGAACAAAGCCGAACCATGGGAGCGCGGCAGGAAGCCCACTTCCGCACCAAGCGGACGCAACTCATCCAGCTTGCGCCCATCACAACGAACGCCTCGATCCAGAATCGAAATCCGGAACGCCTTCTTCTGCAGGTAATCAAACGCTTGGCTGACTTCAAAGGAGGTCGCCTCGGGATACTGCGCCTTCACCGCCGCCGCCACCTCGGCCCGCAGCGATTCCACCGCTTTGCCCCGAGCCACCTTGCTGGGCAGATAAATAGCGGACTCAATCCGGTCTCCCGCAACCGCATACGCGATCTCGAGCAACTCGTCCTTCACCAGCATCAAAGGGACATCCCGTTTGACCGGATTCACCCGCGCGGCCAACTCCAACTGGGCCTCCACCAGCAGACGCGCTTGCGAATGTGCGAACTCAAGCGCCCGGATAAACTCGTCCTCGGGAAGCTCATTCGCGGCCCCTTCAATCATGATGACCTCGTCGCGCGTCCCGACATAGACCAGATCCAAATCGCTCTCCGCACGCTGGCTATGAGTCGGGTTTGCCACAAACTGCCCACCAATCCGTCCCACGCGCACGGCCCCCACCGGTCCGGCGAAGGGGATGTCCGACACCATCAAGGCCGCAGACGCTCCGTTGATGGAGAGCACGTCCGGATCGTTCTCCCCGTCGGCGCTGAGCAGCGTTGAAATGATCTGCGTGTCATACAAATACCCCTTTGGAAACAGGGGACGCAGAGGACGATCCGTCATGCGGGCCGTTAAAATCTCCTTCTCACTCGGCCGACCCTCACGACGGAAATATCCCCCCGGAAACTTGCCGACCGCAGCCGCCTTTTCCCGGTAGTCCACGGTCAAAGGGAAGAAGTCCTGCCCCTCCTTGATCTTGGTGGCGGAGACCGCCGCCACGATGACGATGGTTTCTCCGCAACGCACTGTAACGGCTCCATCGGCCAATTTTGCGAGTTTTCCGGTTTCGATCGAAACCACAGAAGAGCCAATCTGGCTCGTAACATTATGGATCATAGTATTTTGCACTTTATTTACTGCATGATCCCAGGCCCCACGCTTCGCAGCCCCTTGGCTCGTAGCCCCGCAACCTCCATGTGCTTCACTAGAAACAAACTGAGATCGCGGGGCTCCGTCCAAAGGCAGGAAAGCGACGGAACCCGGATCTTTTTCCCGAGACGAATTCCCGGAAAAACAAGGAGGCAGATCCCAAGATCCGCCCCAAAACGGGACGCCCCCGAAACTCGTCGGGGGCGCCTAAAAATCTGTTTCTCGGCTACTTGCGGAGATTGAGCTTCTCGAGGATCGTCTTGTAGCGCTCCGCGGAAGTCCGCTTCAAATAATCTAAAAGCTTGCGGCGACGCGCCACCAGCATCAACAAACCACGCCGCGAGGCATGGTCTTTCACGTGCGATTGGAGGTGAGCCGTCAGCTGCGCAATGCGCTGACTGAGAAGGGCTACCTGCACATCAGCGCTGCCCGTGTCTTTATCATGAAGGCGTAGCGCCTGAATGTCCGTGGTCTCTGCCATATATCCTTGAGTTAAGTGGGGCGTGGATTATGCGCCTCCGCCGAAGTGAATCAAGCAGATCCTCTCGAAAAAGGATCACTCCGACGCCCCCCGCCTACGCAGGGCACTCAGACTCGCGCACCCCATTAACCACAGCTTACGCATGATCCCCAACCGGTAACGCCTGTTCCACACTCGAAATCCATCCCTCGCCATCACCTCTAAAAGCTCTCCATACACCGCGCGCATCCCCTCGGCTGCAACCATCGAAGCACGCTGCCCCGCGGGCAATTGACGTACCGCAGACTCGTAAAACGTCCGGGTACGCTCCAACTGAAACTGCATGAATCCCTCCCACCCCACCGGCATATGCGACGCCCATGCCCCGGGCCGAATTCCAAACGCCTCCAACTCCTCCTCCGGAAAATACACCCGACCCAGCACCGCATAGTCCTCAGCGCTGTCCCGCAGAATGTTGGTCATCTGCAACGCCAGGCCCAAAGCCTCCGCGTACCCCTCACAACGCTGACCACCGAAAATACGCGCGCTGATCAACCCCACCGCACTCGCTACACGGTAACAGTACTCCCGAAGCTCCACCCAGGTCCGGTACCGGCACCCCTCCAGATCCATCTCGCAGCCACGCACGATTTCCACCGGCCACTCCGCGGGAACCTCATACAGCGAAAAAACCTCGCACAGCAAAGAGGCAAATCCCGGCCGCCCAGGGACCACCGTGCCCCCAGACAGAAATTCCCGCCACTCCCTCAAACGCGCCCGCCGAGACTCGATGGAAAGCCCCGGCTCATCCGCAAGATCATCCACCTCACGGCAGAACGCATAAAAAACCTGCATCGCCCTCCGCCGCTCCGTTGGCAGCACTCCGAGCGCAAGAGCCAAATTGCTTCCCTTGCAACGGGTCAAAGCCCACGTCTGTGCATCTTCCATACCTTCGCTTACTCCCAGCGCGATCCACGACTGCCCAAATAAGCCACTGTGAGCCCGAGAATCACATGACACCCCAACACCCACAGCACCGTCATAGGGGGCATCATGGGAGTCTGCGTCATATCCGTGACCGCCTTGTAAAATCGCGTCTCCTGCAGCGTCTGCAGAAACCCAGACCAGCCCCAGTACGAAGCAATGAAGGGACGAGTCAACTGCCCCAGCCAGTCGGGAAGCGCCAGCACCGCTCCGGAGAGAGGCAACTGAAAACCAACCAGATACACCGAAATGAGCGAACTCTGCTCAGGCGTTCTCGCCAAACTTGAAATCCCGAGCGTCACCGCCGTCATCGCGGCATTGACCAAAAATAGAAAACCGTTCTGCCACACCAAATCGCCAGGCATTCGGATGACTGAATTCACAAACAACCCCATCCAAATGGACTGAACCGCCACCAGAACCCCCAGAAAGCCCACCTTGGAAGCAACATATGCCAGCGGAGACAACCCAGAGAACTTCTCCTTCTCCAAAATCAGTCGCTCGCCGGAAATCTCCCGAGCACCGTTGTTGGAGCCCATCAACGTCAACAGAACCACCTGAAACATGATCAACCCCGACACCAGTCCCCCCACCCGAAGATAGTCCAACCGCGTTGCAAAGTCGCTCAACATCTGCTGAACCGCGTTATCCGAAATCTCCGCCGCCGCCCGCAGAGAGGGCAATCCCTTCAGCGCAAAAATCACGACCAAAGCGGGAAAACCAAGAAGCAAAGCGATTTGCAACTTTACTTGCCCAGCATCCCGAAAAAAAAGACGCCACCGCCGACGCCAAAGTACCAGACCCTGCTTCCAAGCCGACGCAGGGAGACCTCCCTCTCCTTCCCCCCACTCCTCCGATTTCCCCCCACCCGCTGGACCGGCCCCATAGTACGCCGACTTGTGCTTCTGCCACGAATGGGCCCAGTCCTCCGGAGCGCGTTCCGCCAACCTGGGGTACAACTCCTCCTGATGTCCAATGCCGAAGTAATGGAGCAAATGCTTCGGGTCCGCGTGATAAACCAAACGTCCGGCGGACAGAACAATCACTGAGTCATGCAGCGCCAAATGCTTAAGACTGTGAGTGATATTCAAAACGACCCGCCCTCGACTCGCCACCTGCCTCAGCAAAAGCGTCAACTCATCCTCGGCCCTCGGATCCAGACCACTCGTGACCTCATCGCACAACAGGAGACGGGGGGCGCTCACTAATTCCATCCCCAATGCAAGCCGCCTCCTCTGCCCTCCCGAAAGTACCTCCACCCGCTTCTCCGCAATCGCCTCCATACCGACCTCTTCCAAAATAGAATCCACCCTCCGCTCCACCTCCTCTCGCCCCACACCTCCCACTCGCAACCTCACCGCATCTTCAATGC
>JBEBAG010000341.1:0-7613 GCA_041159065.1 Verrucomicrobiota bacterium
TCAATCCCTCGAGAACCCCCTCAAAACCCCGCCCCATCCGCGGCAGCAAAAAACCGAGCTCATCCAAAAACGCGGCGGCCAGCGCCGTCCGATCCACCTCCTGCCCACACGCCATCCGCAAAGAGCAGGCTCTGTCACGCAACTCCTCAGGAAAAGACTCCTGATTCACATTCAGGCCCACGCCCAGCACCGCAAACGGCCCCAGCTCGCCATCCTGCCCCGTCTCCACCAGGATCCCCCCCACTTTCCTCCCACCCACCCACGCATCATTCGGCCATTTGATCCGCACGCGCACCGGCACCACCCGCTCGACCGCCTGCGCCAACGCCAGCGCCGCCACACTCCCCATCCGGTGCCATTGCGCCACCGGCTCCCACGCACGAACCAGCACCGACACCCAAATCCCAGCCCCCGGCTGCGAATCCCACACCCTCCCAAAGCGGCCGCGCCCCGACGTCTGGGCCTCCGCAAAGATCGCCAGCGGCCCCCGAGCCCCCTGCAACCCCCGTTGCATCGCCAAGTCGTTCGTCGAAGCCGTCCTCGCAAACACACGCACCTCCCTCAACCACGGATGCCGCATCCGGGACAGAATATCGTCCCCAATCAACCGGTCCGGAGCGGACTCCAAACGCAGCCCGAGGCTGGGATGCAGGGGCAGGACGAACCCCGCGGCCCGCAACCCCTCCAGCGCACCATGCAGCCCCAACGCATCCAGCCCCATTTGCGTGGCCAGCTCGCTTGGAACCCAAGCCCCCTGCCGTAACCAACGCAAAATCTCCGCGTCCCGGGGAAGCTCGACACCCGGCATCGGTTCCAAAAACTCTTGGGCCATCCCCACAGTCGAGCTGCTCCTTCCCATCTAGGGCGCGGAAACTCCACGCGAAAAAAACAGGCTCCAAGGAACCACCCGAACCTCGCGGAAGCCCGTTCTTTGAAACGCCGAAGCCAGCAGTCTCTGCTCAATCCCCGGCATGTGAGCCGCCCCCCAAGGAACCACGACGCACTCAAAGTGCTCCACCTCCCTCAAAATCCCCTCCACCACCCGCGCATTGCGTTTGGAAAGAATGTCCTCCCGCAACTGCGCGAGGTCCGGAGCGGGCAAATCGAAAAAGATCTCCGCCGCCCCCGCGGCATCCCCCTCGCTCCATCTCTGAAAACCGCGAAACACCCGTTTCAAAAACATCTGCGTCGCCGGCGCAAAATCGCTCAGATCCGCATCCACCGAGCGAACCTCCGAGGGCAGCGTATGCTCAAAATCCGGTTGCTCCACCACCCCCATCGCCTTCGCCGGCCCCGAGTACGTCACGCGCGTCCCCAGAATAGTCCGATGATCCGTCACCCCCTCGGGAAGAAGCACACTCCCCCGTTTGGGAACCTCCCGAACCAGGTTCGCATAAAAATCCGGAGCCGCGATGTGCGCCGTCGGCAACAGCAACACTTTCCGCCCCTCCCTCTGGTAAGTCCGAGCCTCCACGTACAACCCCGAGAGACGAACCTGCACAAACCCTGCGCTGATCCGCTCCACCATCACGCTCCCAGAAACCGCCAAATACACCACCGCAGCGGGCAGCAGCCCAAACACATGCGCCAAGGTCGACCAGCCGGTCCGTCCCCAGGAAAAATGGCACCCCGCAAAAGCACTCCTCGGAAAACCGTGGTACCCCAACCGTTTCCGGAGCCGGAGCACGGTCCATATCCCCGCCCCAAGTGCCGCCACCGCACCCACAAACTCCACATTCGGCCACGCCAGCAGCCCGGGAAGCGGCAAATACCACAACCCCGCCCACACCGAGACCGCCAACGTCGGGACCAACCACCCCCAAGGCAGCCCCCGATAGCAGCTAATCAACGCGATCACCACCAAGGTCAGCAGCGACGACCCCAACGCAACCAATCCCTTGAGGGACGCCACCCACGCAAAAAGCCACGGCAGCCGCACCACGAAGGTTTTTGCAAACCACAGCCCTCCATCGAGCAGTGAAAACACCAAGAAGGCGTTGAATGCCAGGAACAGCCAAACGCTCTCATCCCGGCCCTCCCCCCGCCTCGCACCCTCCTCCCACCCCGGCTTGGCCGGCGCCGGCGCCCGCCCACCACCCGGGCCGGAAGAGGGAACCGGAGACGCCCCAACGCCGCCCGGTCCGGGTTCCGGACCTGGGCTCGCAGGCTGCTGCGGGGAGTGGATGGTGATCACAGGGTTTCCCTCGCACAAAAGCAGCCCTTGTTCCAGAGCGGCCTCGTGTGCCGTTGCCCAAGAGAATTCCGCATCGGAAAACTCACCGCGCCCCAGGACCGGACCCGCCTCCGCCGGTCGACGCCGAGGCTCCGCCACCCGCTGGCCTCTTGGGCGGAAGCAGGCTCAGGATGTTTTGCTGATTCAAGTACCAGTCGCGCAGGGGACGGGAGAGCTGCGAGTCCTGAAACTCTCTGAAGTTCTGGATATTCAACGAAGCATCCACCGCCTCCTTCAACATCCGGTGCAGTTCCCCCTTCGCGTCCACCGACCATCCCTTGAAGCTTCCCGCCGAGTCCGCTAGCGCCCGGGCCGCCGCAAGCCTCGTTTCCAAGTCGTACTTGAAATCCACCACCTCCACCTGCGCGCGATCCACTCTCCCCCGGCGCCGCTCCTCCTCGTTGCGCCGCAGGATGATCTCCCGCGCGAAATCCAAAAGACGCCGCTCCAAACGCGCCACCGCGTCATCCTCTCCCACGCTGTCCGTCGCCTGGACCCCCAAATCCCTCGGCAGTTTTTCCAGAATCTGAACCGCCCCCTTCACCAGCGCCTTTTCCAACTCCCCGAAATACCTCCGCCCCCGCTCCAAAATCAGATCCTTTTCCTCCTTCGAAAAGGAGTACGTCTTTTCATCCAGCCCCACAAACGTGCTGTACTCCTTGCTCTCCAGCAACTTCGCAAGGCGTTCCAAGAGTTTCTCCGCATCCACCCGCTCCAAGGCCTCCACCTCCTTCGCCGGCGCCTTTAAATCCAGCTTCCAATCCATCGGCAGAAACGAAAACACCGCGCGGTCCACCCCCCCCAGCTTCTCCAACTGCTGGTTGAGCGCCTTCCAATGCGCCTGCAGCACCTCCCGCCGATTGAGCTCCCCGCTGTATGGAAACTCCCGCTCCACCCGCAAAGAACGCGCCCCGGCCCGGAACCAGTTCAGCATCGCGGCCCAGTCCGCAAGCACCTCGCCCGCCTTCACACGCGGATCCAAATTCACCGCCTCCAAGGGCCGCAAATCCCGCGCGTCCCGCGGAGCCCGCGCAAAAATAAAGCTCTCAATGACGCTGTTCGGAAGCGTCGCCAAGCGCTCCGCCATCGCCACATAGGCTCCCACCACCGGATCCGGCCCGTAGTCGAATACCCGCACATCTCCAAACACGCGCGTATCCTCGTCCGTGGCAAAGAGCGTCTTCTTCGCGACCACCTCCTCGTCGTCCAAATACCCCCAACGGATCGCCGCCCTGTCATACGGCAGCATCTCCTTGCTCCGCCGAATCTTGGCTCCATTGAACACCGAAGCCCGCAGGTCGTTGTAGTCCATCACCGAGGACGTGGCAAAACGATCCGCATAGAGCTCCACGTCCGGGTTGACCACGTACGCCTTGAACCACTCCTGCAACTCTCTGCGAGAGAGCGTCGCAGAAAGGCTGCCCGCAAAATTGTGCCGCAAACCCAGCACATGCCCCACCTCGTGCGCCACGATGTTCCGCACAAAATCCTGCGCCACCGAAAGCACCGCCTTTTCCTCAAGCCCATCCGAAGCCAGCAACGCCTCCAGCCCTGGCCCATAGACCCTGGCAAGCTCCACCAGCGAGACCTCGCACATCCGCGACGGAGCCAAAAAACCCGCCTCCCCCCTCGACGCCGGCCCAGGAGCCGGGTCCGGCTTCTCACCCTTCGGCGGTGAATCCGGCTTGTCCGACTTGGACTCCATCGCACCACGCAGGGAGCGTAGCAGCGTCCGGGCACGCGCCTTCCCGAGGAACGCAAACGCGGACGGCACATGCGCCTGCCCAAGCAACGCGGCCCCAGAACGCGGATCGATCAGCAAGTCGGCATAAGCCGCCCCCGCATCCTCCCAGGGAACCCATTGAACCAAATTGTATCGGGCATCCGGCGCACTCACGCCCTCCGGCGCTTTTTCAACGCGAATCACCTCCTTGCCGAAGGCCCGGTTCCAGTACAGCACCCCGTCCCGCACCGCCTGCTCAAACTCCGGCGGCGTGCCCGCGCTGTAGTGAAACACCAAGGGCTTCTTGAGATCGAACAGCGCGATCTTGGAGGCGCTCCGGCCAGTCTCTTTCTCCAGCAAGGAGTGGGTCTGGAAAAAACGCACATAGCGCGCGCTGGCAGCCACATTCTCCTTCTGCTTCACCGTCCCCGCCGCATAGGGAGTCAGAAAATAGCGGATCTCATAACGCTCCTCCCGGTTGGGGTCGCTCTGCCGATCGCGCACTTGGGCGCTCTGGCGGATGACAAGACTTGCCCCCTGCGTTTGCACCTCAAACACCCGGCTCAGGGGGATCTCCATCGCCCGCGAACCGCTCGCCGGATCAAAGCCATCGCCGCGCGCATACCATTCCTCTTGGAAGACCCTCCGCATCCCCGCATTGAAGTCGATCACCACCGAGTCCCCGTCCTCCCCCACAATCGGAAAGGTCGTGAGCAAGCGCCTCGCAGGCAGCACATCCGTCACCACCCACCCCGCATTGGATTCGTACAAATCCACGCCATCCGCGAATTTTTCAAACCGGACAATCTTGCCCGAAAGCCCCCGACTCGTCGGCGAAACCACCTGCGGAATCACCGAGGCCGAAAGCATGAACTCACGGTCAAACTGGCTCCTCGGAATGCGAATGTGATGATTCGCCGTCGCAGAGAGCCCCCCTGCCCCCGCCTCCGCAGCGCCCCCACTCTGCGCCCCCTCGGCACCCCTCGCCCACGGCGCCCCCCCACCAAATGCCAGCGAACCCGCAAGAACCCATCCAAACAGCCGGCTTAAACCAACCGCACGACACTTCGGGAAGGAATCAGGATGCATAAGATAAATTCATCAAAGTCAGCGCTTCAAATCCGACGAAACCTCCACAGGCTCCCATTCCCGAAAGGTCGCCGCCTGCCCACAGCGATTCCCGGAGCCATCCACCAGATTCCACACCAGCGCGCGGCGCACCAGAAAGCGCCTCCCCGTCTTGGAAATACGCACCCCCTCGTAGTCCTCCATAAATCCGCAACGCGCCACGGTATCCAAAAGCCGCGCACGCTCCTCCCGATTGGGCAACTCCGCAGAAAATCGAGAGGGCATTCCCGTCAACTCCCCCCAGGAAAGCTCAAACAGCCGCTGCGCCGTCAGATTGCCGTACGTAAATACCGGGTCCGCTTCCGCGTTGTGCGACAGCACAACGAACGGCGCCTCATACAGCCTCCGCGCACGCTCCGCCGAGTCCCCCTGGAGTTCCTCCTCCGAAAGCAATTCCCGGCCAGTCCAATGCCGAAAACTCGCCTGCAGCAGATCCGCGTGCGCACGCAGGTGAGAATTCTCGGAATGGGGTTCCGGAAAAAGGGGGGGCATGCCCCGATTAAAAACCATGCGGACCCGCATGGCGAGAACGGGAAGTTTGCCTCGAAAACCAAAGGGCCTCCCCATGCAAAAGCTCCGAAACCCAAAGGGCTTCGGAGCTTTCAGCAACACGCTTACCGGGTGCTTTACAGCTTCGCCGAGATCGCCTGCTCGAGCTTCACAATGTCCGCCGCAAACTTGCGGATCCCTTCCGCCGTCTTTTCCGTCGCCATGGCGTCCTCGTTGAAAAGAAACCGAAACGCCTTTTCATCAAGATTCAGACGCTGAACCGAAGCCGCCTTGGCCGCTTCCACATCCAACTTGCGCACCACCGGGTCCGTCGAGGCCGCCAGCTTCGCGAGCAAGTCCGGGGAGATCGTCAACAGATCCGACCCCGCAAGTTCCACGATCTGGGACACGTTCCGGAAACTCGCACCCATCACCTCCGTCCGATACCCAAAGTGCTTGTAGTAATTGAAGATCGCCGTGACCGACTGCACCCCCGGATCCTCCGCACCCGTGTACTCCCGCTTGTTCGCAGCCTTGAACCAGTCATAGATGCGCCCCACAAACGGAGAAATGAGCTGCACATTCGCCTCGGCGCACGCAACCGCCTGCGGCAGCGAGAAGAGCAGCGTCAGATTGCAGCGGATCCCCTCCTTCTCCACGATCTCCGCGGCCTTGATCCCCTCCCACGTGGAGGCGATTTTGATGAGCACCCGCTCGCGCGAAATTCCGGCCTTCTCATACAGCGCAATCAACTCGCGTGCCTTCGCCACGGTGCCCTGCACGTCAAAGGAAAGCCGGGCATCCGTCTCGGTGGAAACCCGACCCGGAACGATCTTGAGAATCTCCAGACCGAACGCGATGAGGATGTGGTCGATGATGTCGTCCAGGCGCTTGGCTCCGGTGAGTCCGCTGTTTTTGCGGTCCGCAATCACCTTCTCCAAAATCGGAGCGTACTGAGGCTTGGTCGCTGCCTGCAGAATCAGCGAGGGATTGGTGGTGGCATCGAGGGGTTTGAACTCACGCATGGACTCAAAGTCGCCCGTGTCGGCGACGACTTTGGTGAACTGCTTGAGTTGTTCGAGTTGGCTGAGGTTGCTCATGGTGAAGAGAGAAATGGGAAGTGGGTTTGACTGAAAGAGGGCGGGAACCCGGATCCCCGGGCTCCCACGAAGCGTGGGCTCCGCGAGCTCAGATATGGATGGCGTGTCCGTGGGCCTGTCCGGTGGCCTCGTGGATCATTTCACTCAGGGTTGGATGGGCGTGAATGGTGCCCTCGATCTCGTCGATCGTTGCCTCCAGCGTGATCGCCAACCCCAGCTCTGCGATGAGCTCCGTCGCCTCGGCTCCGATGATGTGCGCTCCAAGCACCTCGCCATGAGGCTCTCCCAGAATGAGTTTCACAAACCCTTCCAGCTCGCCAATCGCACGCGCCTTGCCGCTGGCCATGTACGGAAACTTGCCCACCTTGTAGGGAATCCCCCGCTCCTTCGCCGCGCGCTCCGTCAAACCCACGCTCGCCACCTGGGGCTGGCAGTAGGTGCAGCCCGGAAAATTCTGGACCTTCTTCGGGGCAAACCCGGGCTGGAACATCCCGTTCACCGCCTGAACCGCCTCGAAGCTGGCCACATGCGCCAGCCACGGAGGCCCGATGATGTCTCCGGCCGCATACACGCCGGGCACGCTGGTCTCGTACCGGTCGTTGGTTTGGAGATAGCCGCGCTCGGTCAGGGCAAACTTCAAGCCCCCGCCAGGCAAGAGCGGCTGCACACCAATCGCCACCAAACACACGTCGGCATCGATCGTCTGAGTCCCCCCCTTGGCGTCCTCCACAGTGATCCGCACGCCCTGCTCCGTGGTCTCGGTCTTGGTCGTCTTGTGGGAGACCAGCACCTTGATCCCCTGCTTCTGGAAGGATTTCTCCAGCGCCTGCGACACCTCCGTGTCCTCGACCGGAAGCAGGTTCGGAAGCATCTCCACCATCGTTACTTTGGTGCCAAACGTATTGTAAAAATAGGCAAACTCCGTGCCGATGGCTCCCGC
>JBEBAG010000342.1:0-8561 GCA_041159065.1 Verrucomicrobiota bacterium
AAACCAGCACCTCCCCGTAAGAAAACCGCACCGGAATTCCGGTGCGGTTTTTTCCTTTAGAAGCGCCCCCGACGCACCCCCATGACCGAGAGCGCATGGGCCTCGCAGCAGACTAAGAGGCCGACGTCGTGTAACTCGACTCCACGCGAGCAGCCACATCGAGGTAGTTGTAGTCCACCTCGTAAATGAGCTTGAGGGCGTCGATGTACTCCTGACGGTTGCCCATCTTCTCGTGCAACAGGGCCAGCCGGTAGAGCGTGTCCTTCTTCGCCATATCCATGGCAACCATTTCGCTGGCAGCCGTTTTCATCTGCTGCACCGCCAGGTCAAGCATCCCCTTTTCCATGAAGCAGCGGCCCAACTGAGTCATCGCGCGCAGACGAGCATTCGGGTTCTGCTTTGCCCGTTGCAACTCGGCAATCGCCTCGGTGTACATGCCTGCGTTCACGTACTCCTCTCCCAGTTCAAAACGCAGCTGCAAATCGGTGGGGTTCTTGTCCACCCGCTTCTTGGCTTCCGCAATACGCGCCTCCGCCTTCCGCGCGATGAGTCCCGCCAGCTGCTCCCGATAGTGGGCCGCCTCAGGATGCGCATCCCCCCCCGAGGCAAACCAATCTTCCAACGCCTTGATGGAGACATCCAGCTCCAGCAACTGCAAGTCGGTCACCTTGCGAGCAATCGCTGGATCGCTTCCATTGAGCAGCCCGCTGCAATAACCGTACCACTGCACTGCCCCACTCAAATCCTCCGCCTTCGACGTCTGCTCGTACTTCAGCTCCATCAACTGGGCGATGCGGCGCACCACGTCCACACCCTGCGGATTCTGTTCATACTGCGCACTCAACTCGGCCAACTGCGCGTCAATGGTTGCCAAATCCTTAAACGTCCGCGACTTCTGTTCAAGCAACTGGGCCTCGTCCTTGTTCTTGATCAGATCGCGATAGCTCTTCGCCGTCTCCCAACCGCCCGACTTCATCGTTGCCATGGCTGCCGTGTCCTTGGCCTTTTTCAAAGCCGAGAGGTCGGCCGGATTGACCTGCGAAATCCGATTGTAAATCTCCAGAGCCAGATCCGCCCGCTCCATGCTCATGTGCAGATCACCCAGCTCATGCATCACCTTGGTGTCCTTAGGGTTACCCTTCAAGAGGGTTTCCAGGCAGAACACCGCAATCTCCGGGTACCCTGCCGCGATCGCGGCCTCCTTGAGCAAATTGTTCGCCGCAGCACTGTACGGATCGCTCTCCAGCGACTTCTCCGCCATATCCATGGCCGCAAGCGGATCCTTCTTCACCGACGACGTGCCGCGGAAGGAGGTGGACGTCAGACTCCCCAAAAGACTGCCGCCCGGCTTTTTCCCGCCCAGTTGCGATATCGCAATCGCCCTCAACGCCTTGCGTCCATCCAGAAAACCCGGCGACTCCTTCAACACCGTCTGGATGAGCGAGGTGGCATACCCATGATTCTTTAGTTCGGCCGCACTTTTGGCTTTCTGCCAGAGTGCGCGTGCTTTGTCCGGGAGCTCTTTTTCGGTGCAAATGGGCATATTTGGGGGCTTTGCCCTCATTTAACCTCGTTTTTGCATCCACTTCAAGCGGATGCCCGAGCGCTAAACCCCGAAAAGGTCCTCTTCCTCCCGCAACTTTCCTGCCAACGCCTCGGTCGCGCAGGCGGCGGTTTTCATTGAAACCAGCCAGCGATTCGCATCCGGCGCATCCTGCCAGAACGCTTTCACCGCAACCTCCATTTCCCCGGAATGCCACTCGAGAAGCCCCCACCCCTGAGGCAACTCCTCCGGCCTCGCCACCCCCTCCAAGGCCGCGACGTAGTGCAGATTGGCCCCGGGCCAGCGCTGCAACTTCGAAAACTTACTCCGCGCATACAGCTGGTCGGACAACCGACCAATCTCCCCCACCAGTTCCCCATATTCCCGGCCCGCCACCTCCTGAAACCGGTACACGTCAAACTCCGGAAACAGGGTCGCCCCCTCCCGGAGCGTCGGAAACTCCTTGCGCAACGACGCATCCCACTCCGAGCGCCGCCGCTGAAGGTTCCCCAGCGTTTTGCGCAACTCCTCCTCGCTCCGAGCGTCTCGGAGAAAATCGTCCCGATCCGCCTTGCACTCCACCACCATCACCGAGGCCGACTTGAGCACATTCACTCCCCGCGCCCGGCGCACCGGCTCAAACCGACACGCCACCACATCCAGCCTGCCGCCCAAAGAAGAAAGCGGAACATCCATGGCCGCGACCCCAAAGCCCTGTCCGAGCGCCCAGCGAAAGGCGGCCCGCTGGAGCTTCTGATGTTTGGAAACCGCACCCCGAGCCATGTCAGCCCTCCATCAGAAAACGGAAGTCCTCCAAGGTGAGCGCCTGGGCAAAGGATTCCTCCCCCAAAATATCCCCCGCCATGGCGCTCTTGGCTCGCTGCAGTTGGCGAATTTTCTGTTCGATCGAATCCTTCGCGACCAATCGGTAAGCGATCACCTGCTGGGTCTGTCCAATCCGGTGCGTGCGATCGATGGCCTGATTTTCAACCGCGGGATTCCACCAAGGATCAAAAAGCACCACGTAGGAGGCCGCAGTCAGATTCAGCCCCATCCCCCCAGCCCTCAGGGAGATGAGAAACACGGCGGAACCCTCGTGTTTCTGAAAGTCGGCCACCAACTCCCCGCGGTTCTCCGTTTCCCCCGTGAGGACGAAGGAGTCCCAACCGCGAGCATCCAGCTCACGCTCCACACGCTCAAGCATTTCCACAAATTGTGAAAACACCAGCACCTTGTGCCCCTCCTCCATCAACGGCTCCAAAAGATCCGTGAGCGCCTCCAACTTCGCACTGTCCGCGTAACCATGCTCCTCGCTCACCAACCCCGGATGGCAACAAATCTGCCGCAACCGCAAAAGCGAGGTCAGCACGTTGAAGCGCTCCTTGTCCAACTCCCGGTTCGATTTGATGTGCAACAGCGCCTGCCTCGCCCGCTTCAGCTCCGCCCCGTAGAGCAACGCCTGCGTCCCCTCCATCTCCACCACCAAATCCTCCTCAATTCGCGCCGGTAAATCCTTGGCAACCTCGTTCTTGTTCCGCCTCAGCACAAAAGGACGCACCCTCGAGGAAAGCCGCCGACGGGCCAAGGCGTCCGAACGCGAATCGTACTGACGCTGAAACTGGGCTCGCAGCCCGAGCAAACCGGGCATCGCAAACTGCATGATGCTCCACAAGTCCAGGAGGCGGTTCTCAATCGGGGTTCCGCTGAGGGCAAGCCGGTGCGCCCCCTGCAAAGCACAGGCCGAAACCGCCGTCTGCGAGGCCGGGTTCTTGATGTACTGCGCCTCGTCCAAGACCACCGCGTGCCAGTGCACCGCCGTCAGTGCCGCAGAGGACAGCCGGAGCTGCGCGTAATTGACCACAATCAAATCATGCCGCGCGTGCACCTTGCGAAGCCCCGCAAGATCGCCCCCCCTCCAAGCGCAGGCCCGCAGCCCCGGCGTGAACCGCTCCGCCTCCAGCAACCAGTTCTGCACCACCGACTTCGGACACACCACAAGCGCCGGCCTCCCATCAAAATCAGGCTGCCCCCGCAGCCAACTCAGCCACGTCAAGGTCTGGAGCGTTTTTCCCAAACCCATGTCATCCGCCAAAATCCCTCCGAAATGATTCGCGCTCAAGTAGGCGAGAAAGTGAAACCCCGCCACCTGATAGGGACGCAGTTGCGCTTGAACCTCCTCGGGAACCGGAGGCACCACGCGCGTCTGCAGTTCCTGAGCGCGCCGCCGGATGCGTTCCCGAGCCTTCTCCTCCAAAAGCCGGCTCGCCGCAGAGGTCGCCAACTGAATGGCATGATAGCGCTGAGGCGGTCCGTCCAGCTCCGCCGGGTTCAATCCCAGCTCCGCCATATGCCCGGCACTCTCCTCGTCCATGTCCACCTCCAAACGCCTCCATCCCTTTCCTTTCAGCCGGACAAACTTCCCGCGCGCCTCGAGCAGCAGACGAATCTCATCCTGAGTCAGCTCCGTATCACTCACCGATAAGGCGACATGCAGATCAAACCAGTCGGGAGAACACTCCGTCACGCCCAGCTCGATCCGCCCCGTCACCGCCGACTCCCGAAGGCTTCGCAAATCCCCCTCCAGTTGCAATTCCACCCCCGCCGGAACCCCCTCCAACCAAGCCACAAACTCCTCGGGAAAACGCTTCCCCACGACCCTCACCCACGCCTCGTCGTCGGCACGGTAATCCCTCAGGGAAATCCCTCCCAGCAACCCCGGGATCCCCCGCAGCGGCCCCTCCATCACCGACACGATCCGCTCTCCAGAATGCGCCTCGCGCTCCGTCTCCCATCCCTCCGCCCCCAGCACCTGCGCCCCATGCTCTCCCAGTTCCGCCGTCACCCTCGCGCACAAGCGCTCCTCCCCCCCCCGCACCTCCAACCAGCACCGCAGCGCCACCTGGGGCTTCACCACCACCACCCTCGCCGACAATTCCTCCGGCAAACTCACCCCCAGTCCCTTCAGCAACCGCACCGCCCGCCCGGAATTCAACCCCTGCGCCGGAATTCTCACCGCCCCGCGCGGATCCATCCGCAGCAGCGGCGCTGTGTGATACACCGCACGGGCCGTGACGTAGCAATTGAGACTTCCCCCGACACAAAAAAGCGGCGGAGCCGGGGCTCGGCCTCCGGGAAACACCAGTTCCAACAGATAGTCGCCGTACTCCCCAAACTCGCGGCGAAGGCGCCACTCCAAACGCTCCTCGGGAAACGCAAAGCTGCCCCCATCCGAGTGAAAGATGCACTCCTCCAAAAGCGGATTCAGAAGCATCCGCAACAACCGCTCGCGCCCCTCCGCCCGCTGATAGCCAAGTTCATTCGATCCTCCACTGGCCGCACAAAAGGCCTCAATCAGCGCACGCGCCGCCGCAGTGCACTCCAGGCGCCCCTCCACCAGCCACTGAGAGAGCTCCCCAAACTGGCGCTCCCCGACCACATTCCACTCCGCATCCTCCGCCCGC
Organism: Verrucomicrobiota bacterium; assembly: GCA_041159065.1. Classification (GTDB taxonomy): domain Bacteria; phylum Verrucomicrobiota; class Verrucomicrobiia; order Chthoniobacterales; family Chthoniobacteraceae; genus Chth-196. Next base: position 5,005 of record JBEBAG010000342.1, read on the forward strand.
ATCCAATACAGGCGCGCCGCATCGCTTCCCATCACCAGACGCACCTGCACCGGAATCTTTCCCTGCACCGCGTCCAAATCCCCCAGCATGCGTTCCAGACTTTCCTCCCAGTGCCGCAGCGACTGACGCGCCTCCCATTCCCCCTCAAGACTCGCCAACTCGGAAGCGGTGGTGAGTTCCGCCAGGAAGCCCGGCAGGCTCAGGCCTCGGGTACGCAAAAAAATTGCAAGATAAAGCCACGCCTCCCAAGCCCCCTTGGGCCGACATGGCCACAGTTCCACCGGATCGCTCTGGGCCAGCCGGCGCGCCCCAGAAAACCCCTCCAACACCTCGCCAGCCACCATGCGATCCGCGCCGTGGCGCTGATAGAGCTTTTCCACCCGAACCACATAGGCCGCCTCCTCCCGGCTCAGCGACCGCCCCAGACGGGCCGCCACTTCCCCCACAAACCCGCTCGCGCTCCCGCCCTGATCCCGTGCACCGCCCTGCGGCGAAGCCTCCCCACCCGCCCCCTTTCCGCCCCCCACCCCCTCCAAGCCCTGCCGAACCTCCTCCAGCTCCAGCTCCAGCGCAGCACACAACGCGACCAGCGTATGCACGCACCCCTCCTGCAATCCGCAACTGCATTCCGCACTCCACGTGTTCCGCAGCCCCGCATACCGCACCGTGTGATCCCCCCCCTCCGTTTCAACGACCGCCTCCAATCCCGTGAGCTCCCCGCGCACGGCATGCCGATTGGTCATCTTGACTCTCCATCGCGACCCGGAATCCGCCGCAGCCTGCCCCCAGCTTAGTGCAAGAGCACGAACAGCTTCGAAGGCCTGAGAGCGAGAGGAGCGGGAGGTCGGAGCGGGCATTTTGGCGAGCCCTCTAGAGTCGCAAACCTTCCGCATCCTGCAAGCCTAGCCTCCGTTCTTTGCTCCGAAAATCCCCGCCCCTCCAGCCCCCCGCTTTCGCGCTCTCCCGGGCGCGCGGATTTCGGGAAAATTTCTGGCTTTGGAGGACCGCCCTGTGAGAAGCCTTGAGACACACCCACACCGCATGTCCGACCGGCTCCGCCAAACCCAGGAAAGCTTCGATTTGTCAGAAGATGAGATCTCTCCGGAGCGCATCGATTCCCAGTACCAAAGGGCTACCGAGCAGCTCAATGCGCTCAAGAGGCAGCAGGAGCAGGTCGAGCGCCAGAAGCGGGAATTGGAGGAACTCAGCCGACGTCACGAACAGCTCCAAACCGGGCGCGCCGACATGGTCGAAAAATTGACCCGCTCCCTCGTCGTCATCGAGCGAGAGGAGTTCGAGACGCAGCGCCGCGCGGAGATGCTCCACAGCGTGCGCGAAAGTTTTGGACAGCACCTCCAGTATCTTGAGCAACTCGACCTCAAGGGCTTTGAGGGCGCCGACCTCACTCGGGAGCTAACCCGCGCCCTGAGCGCGCTCGACGACGCCCGCGCCGAATACACCCGCACCATCCCCAAGATCAGCGTTCCGGACGCCGATTCCGCGGAACTGCATGCAGAGTTCGGGCATGGCGTCGGGTTTGCCTCGCAAGAGGACCTGCTCGTCTGGCTCAAGCGCGGGGTGGCCTTCACGCTGCCGCTCCTCGTCGTGGGCCTGCTGATCTTCTTGGCTCTGCTCTCGGGGGGACGCCACTGATCCGGCAACCCGCGCCGCACCTCCCCTCCAGCCTCCCGCCCGAAGCCTCGCCGAACCCCGTTTATGTTTTTCAGGTCCTCTGGAAAGAGCCCGTCCAAAGCGAAACCCGCCCCGCAGGAAACCCCTTTCGAGGCGCGTCGCAGGTCGCTCGCCGAGCAGGAGGCCGCACTCAAAGCGCTTACGGAGAAACATCAGCGCTTCATCGAGAGCGCCCCGAAAATCGCCGCCGAACGCCAGCGCCAGCAGCGCGAAATGTTCCTCCGCAACGCGGCCAGCGCTGAAAGTGCGCGCCTCCACGGTGCGGTGAAACTTCCAGACAGCCGCTACCTGCACAATGACGTCGCGCTCCCCACCTCCCGGTCCCGACGCAGGGAGCGGGAGAAGGGCAAGTGGATGTTCCTCGTCCTCGTGCTCGCCCTGATCGTTGCGGCGCTGTGGGCGTGGCAAACGCTCTTCCACCCCGCTTTCTGACCGGCCGCGTTCGAACGCCTCGGACGCCCCACCGAGCCCCTCGCGTGTCGCCGTCTCCCGCTGCCCCTCGCACCCTCCATCGCTCCTTCGGTGCGCTGGAGCTCTCGCTGCAATTCCTCCCCTGCGGCAGTCTCTGCTCCGTCCAACTTCCCGCATCCCCTCCGGATGCCTTGGAAGCCGCAGACCTGCGCGAGGCCTTCGACGCCTTGGCCCGGTTTCCGATCACTCCTCCCCGATCCCAGGCGGAGGCGCGCTTTCGGGAAGCCCTTGAGCGCCTTTCGCCGGGACAGACCGTTTCATACGGGACCCTCGCGGGGGAACTACAGACCGCGCCGCGCGCCCTCGGCAGCCTCTGCCGCTCCAACCGACTGCTCCTCCGCTTCCCCTGCCACCGCGTCCTCGCCGCCCAAGGCCCCGGCGGATACCGCGCCGGAATCGCTTGGAAACTCCGGCTGCTCGCCTTGGAGAAGGCACTCTAAGCCTTCCCTGGTGCGCCCCTTCATCGCGGCCTCCCTCCGCCTTTCCGCTCCGCCCGGGAGCCTGCCTCGGGTATGCTCCCCCCTCGCATGTCCCGCATCCAATTGCTCCCGGAAGAAGTCGCCAGCCAAGTCGCTGCTGGTGAGGTGGTGGAACGCCCTGCCGCCGTGGTGAAGGAGCTCGTCGAAAACGCCATCGACGCCCACGCCACCCGCATCGAGGTCCTCAGCCGCCGCGGAGGCATCTCCCTGATCCAAGTCACCGACAATGGGATCGGCATGGATCGGGACGACGCGCTGCTCTGCCTCGAACGCCATGCCACGAGCAAAATCCGCTCGGGCCAAGACCTCGCCGCCATCCACACCCTCGGCTTCCGCGGAGAGGCTCTCCCCAGCATCGCCTCCGTGTCGCGCTTCCGCCTCTCCACCCGAGAACACAACGCCCTCGCCGGAACCGAGATCCTCGTCCAGGGAGGACGCATCGAAACCGTCCGGGACGGCGGCGGCGCGCCCGGAACCCAGGTCGAGGTCCGCTCCCTCTTTTACAACCTGCCCGCCCGGCGCAAATTCCTGCGAAGCGAGGCCACCGAGGCCAGCCACGTCGAGCACATGCTCCATCTGATGGCGCTCGCCAATCCGGCCATCAGCTTTGTGTTCCTCCAAGACGACCGGCTCGTCTTCCAACTCCCACCCGCCCCCTCACTTTTCGAACGAATCCGCGACCTCCACTCCCCCACGCTCGCCGCCGAACTGCTCGAGATCCCTCCCTTCGATCTCCACGGAATCCGCATCGAAGGCTACATCGGACGAGCCGGTGTGAGCCGCTCTTCCCGCCAACAGCAACTCTGCTTCCTCAACGGACGCGCCATCGAAAACATCAGCGTCTCCCAAGGGCTGCGCGAGGGCTACCATACGGCCCTCATGAAGGGGCAATACCCCGTCACCTTCCTCTTCCTC
>JBEBAG010000343.1:0-4850 GCA_041159065.1 Verrucomicrobiota bacterium
TTGGCACGCGGCGTCTGGTGAAGGTGCTGGAGCGCGACCACGGCCGGAAGGTCAACCGCAAGCGCCTCCGGAGGCTGCGCCGGGAGATGGGGCTGGAGACGATCTGGTGTCGGCCGCGCAATACGAGCGCGCCGGACAAGGGGCACCGGAAGTATCCGTACCTGCTGGGGAGCCTGGAAGTGAAGCGGCCCGATCAGGTGTGGTGCGCGGACATCACGTATGTGCCGATGTCGCGCGGGCACGCGTATCTATGCGTGGTGATGGACTGGTATTCGCGGAAGGTGCTGGGTTGGCGGTTGTCCAACACGATGGAGGTGGGCCTGTGCCTGGAGGCGCTGGGGATGGCGGTAGCGCAAAGCGTGCGACTGCCGGAGGTGTTCAACACCGACCAAGGCAGCCAGTTCACCAGCCGGGAATGGACCGGGGAACTCACCCGGCTGGGAATCGCCATCAGCATGGATGGGAAGGGTCGCTGGATGGACAACGTGTTCATCGAGCGGCTCTGGCGCAGCGTGAAGCACGAGGACATTTACCTGAGGGAATACGCGAGCCTGCCTGCGCTGGACGCGGGACTGGAGGCGTGGTTTGAGCGCTACAACGCGTGGCGACCGCACGAGGCGCTGGGTAACCGGACGCCCAGCGAGGTGCACACAGCCGCTGAAACGTCGGTGGACACCCCGGCAAAGGAGGAACTCGCAGCATGAGGTATCTGGCCCCAGGAGCCATCCCCGAGCAGGGCCGGCTTCTTCACAAAGCGGTTGCTCTGGCTTGGCGCCAGCGCCCGAGCGTTGATCCCTTCGGGGCTCGGGCTGCCGCAACCTCGCCCTCCGGGACGTTTGTGAATAAGCCTCGCGTCCACTAACCCACGACCCTAAACCTCAACCCAAGTCCCCTCCGCCATAGCTTAATTTAGCCGATCCCTGGCCGAAGAACGGGGGCCACCTCAACAAAAGCCCGTAAGGGACAGGAGCCGATATTTTGCCTGTCCCTTGTGGCTACGCAAAGGCGGGGCGAGCGTGCGGCACGTGCAGGAACTGCTCGGGCATCTGAGCCTTGCGACAACGCAGATCTACACCCGGGTGCTGCCTGCGGACCTGCAGAAAGTGCACGCGGCGACGGCCCCGAGCGAACGGCGGCGGAAGGTCGCGGTGCCGGAGTTCGAGTGTCGCGGGTTCCGTGAAAAGAGGGGCAAGGCCGGGCGGTCGCGGAGGCCCCCAGGCCGCTGAGGGCACGCGCCGGAGTGCGCCGTGTGACGGCTCGACCTTTATCCCCAGCCGTTTAGGCTGTTGGTCTGTGGTGGCGTTCCCTCAAAAGTCTCGTTGCGTAAGCCGTCCGCGATCCCGTTCCTGGATCGCGCGCCCGTCCGCGCGAACCGTCGCCGGTCGGCGCGACTTAAACCTCCTGCCTGTGGAGATAAAGGCTGCATCGGTGCCGTACCTGGAAGACGGAGACGCGACCAAACCACTCCCGAAAAGTGGTTCCGTGGACAATCTTCTGGCTGTTTGGAGTGACGGCCCCAAAGGAACTGAACTGAAGATTAAGTTGATCCTCCCCGAGGGTTTTGTTCTTCCGCCGAACTTCATCACTTGGACTGCGGATGACTATACAACTCCGATACCAGCGAACAGCAAGGAGTGGACATTCAATTGGCGAGGCAAGTTTGGCCGGAAAAAAATCACGATTGATTTGCCGATGGCGAAGCTGCGGCGGTTGATCTATGTGGACGTTCCCAATGTGGGAACACTGTCCGAGGAAGCTGCGAAGCGTGATCTTCGGAACTTGGATAAACTGGCTGGCTTGTGGATCGCTTCTGAGTGGGCGGATAAATGGTCAGAAGCAGTAACCGGAAAATCACCCGCTGAACGGAATGCTCTGAAACACTCCTATTGGAATGCGCTCGGTGCCTCGAACGTAGCGATTGGGAAAACTTTCACGCTGCAATTCACGACGGCTCACGAATACAGCAACAAAGTGAAGGATCAGGGCAGCTCCGACACGAAGCTCGGCGCTTACAACAACACGATGGACTTGTTCAATAACGACGTCGGCGCGAATACTGCGATCACGAAGCAAGACCCCGTAAAAGGACCGGTTCCCGATACCGCCGCTATCCAAGCCGCACTTCTCCAGAAGTTGAGCGCGGGTGAGTTGATGATTTGGGACGGCACTGGTGAATGGAACTCGAAAACGACCAATCGCCTCCTAATCAAATCGAACAAGCAGAAATACTATCCCGCGGAGGAAATCATTCCCTGACCTATGAAAGCTCTTCACCTGTTGCCGTGGGTATATGTCTGCATAATGACGTTGCTTGCGGCGTCTGCGCTGGGCCAGTCGTTGCAATCTTACACGAATTACGTTCCCCAAGGCGTGTCTTTGGGAATGACTGTCGATCAGTTTCGAGCGAGCCGGCCAAGTGCAGCGGTCGCGATGGGTGTTTCGAGTCGCTTATCCGAAACGGATCAGAACTTCGATTTCGTTGAGGAGGTGAACATCGCGGCTCCTTTCCTTCACACCTTTTACAAGTTCAAAGGTCGCGCTCTACGCGCATTCTGGTGGAACTACGGCGGGACTGCGACCGCTACAGTCGCCGCTAACATGAGAACTCAAATGCTCGCGGGCTTCACCAAGGAAGCCGACGATACTGTGAAGGTGATCCTTGACGGCCAGAAGGTGACCGTTCCACTGGAGCTTTGGCGATCAGGTGATGGAGCTAGGAAGGCATATCTTGTTGCCACTACCGCGTTGCAGTTGCTCGTCTTCGATCCGTCAACGGTGACGAAGGCCGATCTTTTCGATGACGTGGATGCAATCCAGTGATCGACACGAGTATCCGACGATAAAGGGCAAGCACCTTTTTGCGCTCGTTGGCGGGATTGGTCTGAGCGTGATCTTGGCTTTCGTTGTTTGGAGAGAAACGAGCCACGTCGTTGCGCGTTCGGCCCATGAAAATCTGCGAATCGAGGTGAGGGAATTTAGAGATGATCCATTCCCTTGGAACATCCTGCACGGCGACAACGGCCTCTTTCATTATCGCTGTGAAATCTTCGACCCACGCGGCGATGTGAGCGGGTTCTCCTACTTCCGTGGAAATAGTGACGGTCGCGCGCAGAACGTCGTGACACGGTGGGAATCGCCGAATCAAGTCAGCGTCACTTTCGACAACGGCATCGTCATCGAATGCAGCTTCAGCGTGAACAGCAAGGCGGGCTGGAGTTTGAAATAACGCGCTCGAGCCAATAGGGACAGAGTGGGCTTGGTCCGCTTTTTTGGACAGAGAGAAGCCCGCAAGGGACAGGCTTTTTATACAATACAGAGGGGAATGGGAGGTCGATGACTGCCAGGTCTTGTGAGAGTGAGCGCCGGACCGCGCAGTCACGCTGCCTGCTGGACGGGGCGAGAAGAGCGGCTGCGCCGATTGACTGGGAGTTCGCCCCGCAGGCAGCGCGCCAGCGCTCGCGCCGTTTTTAGCGAGGGCGGTCGCTGGGCCGTCGCGTCACGGCATCTGCGCGGGGGCGCTCGCTTGTGCTCGCAGACCCCGGCACATGCCGCGCCGTGTCGGCCGCTTCCTTGGGCGAGCCGGATCCGCCCGTCGGCTGCTCCCGCTGTCAGCAGTCGCTCCGCTCCTTTTTCGCTGCGCTCATGCCAGGCGCAGCCGCAGACCCCTGCGCTGCGCTGCGGGGCGGGCTGCTGCGCTGGGCAGCGTCGGGGCGGGCGCGCGCTGAGTGCCGACTTCGTCGGGATTGATGGAGGCCCCGACGCAGCCCAGCGCCTCCAATTTAGGGTTTTGGCCTGTGTGTTTTTGGAGTCCGGCGCGAGAGCCACGCGGCTGCGCGAGAGCCACGCGGCGGGGAGGCCACCGCCCCGGCAAAGGCCGAGCCAACCGCGTGGCGGTTGTCACGGCCTTTGCTGCCCGCCGTCCGGACGTGAGAAGTGTTCGGCGGCCCGCGAGGCCCGGGGTGAAAGGAGAGCCTGCGCGTGCCGCCGAAAGCGGTGTTGAGGCGCCTCCGGCGGCGCTCATTGCCGCGTGGCTAGAGAGAGATGTGTTGAGAGAGGGTCAGGGACGGCTGGGGGGTGGAAGCAACCTCATCCTTCCCAGCCGTGAAAACTCAGTGATGAGCGAAGGCGGATCACCGGGAAGGGTGAGAAGCGGGAGGGGGGGGGAGCCGCCTTTGGCGGAGTAAGGCAGGCCGTGCGGGGCGTGTTGGCGGGTCGAGGCGCTTTCCTGCGGCCTGCTTTGAGCGGCTGCCATTGCTCGGCGAGTGCGGGGCGCGGGTGCGAGGGCGACGAGCTCGGCAGCCTTTGGAAGCCGCCGCCGACGGACTGGAATCAGCGCGCCGTTGGAGGAGCCGGGATCGAGGCCCGGCGATGCCGTGCTGGAATAGGTAGGCGGCGGCGGCTTCGCCGCGGCGGAGGGGATGGGCTCCCAGCCCGCGCCTTGCGGCGCGGGGGGAACCCGGTGAAAGAGCTGGTGTTGTTTTAAGGGCAGAGTCCGCCCTACCCGAAGGCCGCTTGAGAAAGCCGCGGTCGGGTGACGGCTGGAAAGAAAAAGGTCAGCGTTCGGCCTTTTGGAGAAAGCCTTCGTGCGTGTGGCAGTCTTGGGGTCAGGGTGCAAATCTTGACAAAAATGCCGCGGTTTTTGAGGATTCTGGGGTGGCACGCCGCGTTCGGACTGCACTTCCTGGGGCCTTTCACCCTGTTTTTCAAACACACCCCAATCGTTTCTAGTTCAAGGACCGCGACAACCGCTGGACCCGGTTCTTCTACAACCCGCTCCGGGAACGCGTCCTCGTGGTCGATCCCATGCAACAATGCACCGTCTTTAATTGGTGCTACTGCGGTGCCCTCCA
>JBEBAG010000344.1:0-3377 GCA_041159065.1 Verrucomicrobiota bacterium
TCTGGGGTGTAGGGGATGGGAGGAGCGAAGCCGAAGACGGGCTTGGGCCATGCATCATCCGTTTTGAAGCGGGCGATGACGTGGACGTGTAATTGCGGCACGAGGTTGCCGATGGTGGCGACGTTGAGTTTGTCGGGGGAGAAGAGGTTGCGCAGGAGGTGGGATGCGGCGTGGATTTCGCGCCAGAGAAGGGGTTGCTCTTTTTCGTGGAGATCGATGATTTCCTGAACGCCCTCGCGCCTTGGAATGAGGAGCAGCCAGGGGAAGCGCTGATTGTCCATTAGGAGAACGGAGCAGAGGGGGAGCTCACACACGGGGATGCTGGCGTTGGCGAGCTGGGGGTGAATGGGGAAGGGGATTTCGGTGTGCATGGTGAAGGTAGAGGGATCGGAGTGGTGGGTGCGGATTTTGAGCGCGGGAGGAGCGAGTGCCGGGGGGACTTCGGCGTTTTTTTGAGGTTTGGGGTAGGATTTTCGGCAGCGATCCGGGTTCGCAGGGGGTGCGGACCTCAGGTGCGAGAGCCATGCGCGGTGGCCGGATCACCCCGGAGTCTTCGGGGGCGGCCACATCCCGGAAAGGCAAAAACGGGATGGGTGGGAGCAAAAAGGAGGGGAGGCCGGTGTGGACTGAGAAATGGCGTGGAGGGAGGGGGAGAGGGTGGGGTAGACTGCAAATTCACTTTTCTTCTTATGAGACATTCCCTGATTGCGTTGCTCGGAGTCGGCTTTGCGTGTGCCCAGACCAGCTTAGGGGACGAGTCGCAGCCCAAGGGGGAGACGATCCTTTTTTATGGCAACGGGATGGTGGAAAGGTTGCTGGAGGGCGGGGAGTTGGAGGCGCGGCTGCAATTGAGCCATCCGAAGGGCGACTTGCGGGTGAGGAGTCTGGCGTGGACGGGGGATGAGGTGGGGTATCGTTTGCGTCCGGAGGGGTATGTGGAGCATTTAAAGGGGTTGCTGGAGGTGTGGGCTCCGAACACGGTCGTGATGGGGTTTGGGAATTTGGAGTCGTTTGGAGGGGATGAGGGGCTTGGGCAGTTTCTGAGAGATTGGGAGAAGTATTTGAAGGAGATCCGGCGGCTGCATCCGGCGGCGAAGTTGGTTTTTTTGTCGCCCATCGCGGTTCAGAATGGAGGCGCGCAGGAGGTTGCGGCGAGAAACCAGCAACTTCGGGCCTACAGCCAGGTGATTGCTGAGGTGGCGCGGGAGCATGGCGGTTTGTTTGTGGACCTTTGGAGTGCCAGCGCGGAGGCATATGCGCGAGGCGGTGAACCGTTGACGTTGCAGGGAATTCATTTGAGCGAGGCCGGGGCCCGGGTGATGGGGCGAGTGGTGGCGGAGGCGCTTTTGGGGGAGGCAGCGGTACGCGCACAGAACCCCGAGCGGGTGCGGGAGGTGGCGCAAGCGGCTTCACTCAAAGCTGCGGATGTCGCTGAAATTGTCCGTCCCAAAAACGGAGTGGTGTATTACGGGGTGCGCAAACGCCAGGCGGAGAACGATGCAGAGATGCCCCGCTATCATCAGATCATCGAACAAAGGGACGCCGTCATTCACGAGTTGGTGCGGCATCCGGAGAAGCGCTTCTCGGATTTTCCGCGTCCCACGCTTCCGCCCTTGGCTGAAGGGAAAAGTGTGCCGGACCGCTACAGCGGCGGGATTTTGAAGGACCCTGAGGAGCAGCAGAAAGACCTGACGGTGGCGGAGGGGTACGCCTTGAACTTGTTTGCGTCGGAGTCGGATTTTCCGGAGCTGAAGAATCCGGTGCAGGTGGCCTTTGATGCGCGAGGGAGACTGTGGGTGGTGACGATGCCGTCTTTTCCGCACACGGTGCCCGGGGAAAAGCCCAACGATAAAATCCTGATTTTGGAGGACACCCAGCGTCGGGGAAAGGCGGACAAGTGCACGGTGTTTGCGGAGGGGTTCGACGCGCTCGACGGGGTGGCCTTTCATGAGAAGGGTGTGGTGGTTTCGGCGCAACCGCGGCTCTGGCTTTTGAAGGACACCGATGGGGATGGGCGTGCCGATACCCGGGAGGAGTTGTTGCGCGGCGTGGATGTGACGGACTCGCATCACGGCGGGATGATTGCGACCGATCCCGTGGGGCAGGTGATTTTGAGTGATGGGGTGTTTCACCGGTCCCAATTCGAGACCCCTTTCGGGGTGGTGCGCGGGATTGATTCGACGACGTATCGGATGGACCTGGCGACGGGCCGGGTGTGGTCGGAGTGGCAAGGGTTGACCCCGAATCCGTGGAAGCCAGTGTTTGACCGGTTCGGGACGCTTTTGCAGCGCTTTGGAGGCGGGCACGTGCTGGATGGTTTGGTGCAAACGTGGACGCCGCTGGGGGTGTACCATCCTTACGGGACGGGAACCGTGGTGAATTATGGCAAGGGGTCTGCGGCGAGTGTGGTTTCGAGCCCCAATTTCCCCGACAAATACCAGCAGGGAGTTGTTTCGGCGGCGCTTTTGGGCAGTTACACGGTTTCGATTTCTGCGGTGAATGGGGCGAGCGGGGCGCTGGTGGGGGCGGACCGTCTGGATTTGTTGAGTTCCCAAAACTCGGCCTTTCGTCCGGTGGACACGGCCTTTGGGATGGATGGGGCGCTGTATGTGTCGGACTTTGCGAGCCGGATTATTGGGCATGCGCAGCATCCGATGCGGGATCCGCAGTGGAACCATACCCGGGGGCGGATTTGGCGGGTGGTTTCAAAGGAGCGTCCGGTGGTGACGGATTGGCCGCAGATTGAGGGGGCTGGGGTGCCGGAGTTGTTGGCGCTGTTGAAGCATCCGCAGGATTTGGTGCGGGAGCATGCGCGGATTGAATTGAGGCGAAAGGGGGCGGCAGTGGTTCCGGCGGTGGACGCGTGGGTGGCGGGAATGGAGGTGGGGGATACTTTGGGTGAGCAGGCGATTTTGGAAGCGATTTGGGTGTTGCACGCGCAGGGACAGGCGCGGCCGGAGTTGCTTGCTCGGCTGATGAAGTCTGCGGATGCGCGGATGCGTTCGGGGGCGGTGATGTGGGTGCGGTTTTTGGCTGATCGAATGCCCGGAGTGCCTGCATTCTTGAAAGAGGCGTCGCGGGATCCGCATCCACGGGTACGGGCAGCCGTGGTGCATGTGGTGTCGCATCTCAGAGCGATGGGAGTGGAGCCCCGGGGGGAAGAAACAAAGGGCGGGCAGCGGGTGGTTCACAGTGAGCACGGGGGGGCTGCCTTGGGGACGGCGCTCCAGGGGGGGGCGGGGTTTGCTTGGGACACGGTGTTGGAGGGGATGAACGCCAGCGAGGCGGTGGTGCAGAAGATGGTTGCGGATTTGAAGGTCGGCCTCAAACCGGCCAAGGGCCGCTCGGTGCCGGTGCTGAGGGTGGAACCGGAGAGT
>JBEBAG010000345.1:0-41749 GCA_041159065.1 Verrucomicrobiota bacterium
GTGACGAACAACGGGACGTTTGAACTCACCACGGCGCTGACGAGCGGACCTGGCGGAGCGATCGCCAACAACGGGACGTTTGTGCTGACCCTCGGCGGGAGCGGGACGTTCACCAACAGCGTGACGGGGAACGGAACGACGACGATGCAGGCTTCGAGCGGTCCGGTGCGGTTGACGCTGGCGGCCGGTCAGACGTGGGGCGGGAATATCACGCTCAACAGCAACGTGACGCTGACCTTGTTGAGCGGAGCGAAGCTGGGCGGGAACGTGACGATCAACGGAGGGACGCTGGATGTGAGCGGAGCGGGAGGGAACGTGTTTGCGGGGAGCGCAGTGTTGACGTTGACGAGCGGGGTGTTGGCGCTTGGAACGACGGCGCAGGAAGTGGCGACGGCGAACCTGAGCGCGGGGAGTGTGACGGGGAGCACGGGGGCGCAGCTGTTGTATGGCGTGCTGAATCCGGATCCGTTGAGCGGGTCGGTGAATGTGTCGAGCGGCGTGGAAATTGGGGTGAATACGAAGACGGAGCAGTTCACGACGTTTGCGACAAACGACAGCGTGCGGCTTTTGGCCGGGCGGCTTGGGGATCTTGCCTCGTCCGGGAGCGGTCGGGTGACGGTGGAAACGGCGCCTGAACGGGTGGGGGCGACGCTGACCTTCGACAAGGATGTGTATGCAAGCCAGTCGGTGCTGGTGAAGGCGGGGTCTGGAGGGCTGCCGGAGCTGCGGATTTTGGCGAACGTGGTGACGCCGTTGATGGAGGTGCAAAGCGGGGCGAGGGCGACGCTTTCGGGCAGTGGAGCGGTCACGGCGGACACGCTGCAGGTGGGAGGGACGGTGGATCTGAGCGGGTTGAGCCGTGCATTTCAGACGATCGTGCTGGATCAAGGGGCGTTGGCCGGGGGGACGCTGAGTGGCGGGGCGCTGAGTGTGGTGAGTGGCGGGACGGTGGGATCGAAGCTTGGGAGTGGATTTGGAACGGTGACGAAGAGCGGGACGGGATTGCTTGCGTTGAATGCGGCGAGTGAGGGCTACACGGAGAAGGTGACGATCCAAGGGGGGACGGTGCGAGTGGGGGATGACCGGGCGCTTGGGACGACGGGACGCGTGGAGTTTACGACTTCGGATTCGGTGTTGCAGGTGAACGGACGGAATGTGGCGCTTGGCGAGCTGATCGGGACGGGCGTGGTGGAGAACGGCAGCGTGTCTTCGGCAGGGACGTTGGTGTTCAGCAGCGCGGGAGATGCGAATTTTGGCGGGGTGCTGCGGGATGGAGCGGGTGCGAGGGCGTTGAATTTCACCAAGAGCGGGGATGGGACGCTAACTTTGAGCGGGACCGCGAGCTACACGGGGTGGACGACGGTGGCCGGCGGCACGCTGGGTTACGGAGCGGAAGGAGCGCTGCCCGCGGGCGGGAACTATGCGGTGAGCGGAGGCAACCTGGACCTTTCGACGCGCACGCTTTCGGCGGGCACGGTCAACCTGACGGCGGGGGCGATTCGCAATGGCACCCTGACAGCCGCCTCCTATAACACGCAGTCCGGCACGGTGACCGCGGTGCTCGCGGGCCCGGGCGGATTGACTCAGAGCGGGACAGGCACGACCACCCTGAACGCCGCCAACCAGTACTCGGGTGGGACCACGGTGAATTCGGGTAAACTGTTGCTTGGCGGCTCGGGTTCCTTGGCGAGCGCGGGTTCGCTCACTGTGAACGGCGGAGCCTTTGACCTTGGGATGAATGCGCAGGCGGTTTCGGCCGTGGTGTTGAACTCGGGCGTGATTGAAAACGGCACGCTTTCGGCGGGAGTCCTCAGCGTGAAGTCCGGCACGGTCAGCGCGGCGCTGAGCGGCGCGGGTTCCCTGACGAAGACGACCTCCGGCACCGTGGTGCTCTCGGGATCCAATACGTATCTGGGCAGCACGAACGTTGGGGAAGGCCGCTTGGTGCTTTCCGGTGCCAACGGCGCCCTTCCGGCGGCGGGTGATTTGAATGTGACGGGAGGCACCCTCGATCTGGGCGGGCGTGGCCAGGGTGCCGGCGTTGCCACGCTGCAGAGCGGGGCGATTGAAAACGGGACGCTCACGGCGACGGCGTACGCGGTGTTGAGCGGCAACGTTTCCGCGGTGCTGGCGGGTACGGGAGGGCTCTCCAAGAGCGGCACGGGAACGGTGACGTTGCAGGCCGCCAATACGTACACGGGTGGAACCACGGTGTCCCAAGGCATTCTGGTCCTCGGGTCGAATGGCGCCTTGGCGGACTCGGGTTCGTTGAATCTCTCAGGGGGGGCGGTGGATTTGGGCGGTCGCACCCAGGTGGTTTCCCTCTTCACCCAAGAGGGTGGCGCGCTCCAAAACGGAACGCTCCAGAGTGCAGGCGGCTTTGCGATGTCCGGAGGCACGGTCGGGGCATCCCTAGCTGGGCCCGGAGCGCTCCTGAAGACCGGAACGGGTCAGCTCCAGCTGAACGCCGCCAATGCGTACACGGGAGGCACGACCATCCAGTCCGGCACCGTGGTCCTTGGGACCAACGGCGCGCTGGCTGCTTCGGGGGCGATCACGCTTTCCGGCGGGGAATTGGATCTCGGTGGCAAGACGCAAGCGGCGGGCTCGACCGTGCTGAACGCAGGGGCGATTCGCAACGGGACGCTCGTGGCTGCAGGGACTTACGATCTCCAGTCCGGATCGGTCGGAGCCAGCCTGGCGGGCACGGCAAAACTGGCCAAGAGTGGCACGGGTACGGTGGTGCTTCTGAGCAGAAACACCTACTCGGGTGGAACGGAGCTGACGGCCGGAACCTTGGTGGTCTCCCATCAGGATGCCCTCTCCAGCGGAACGGTTTCGTATACGGGCGGGCTTTTGAGCTTTAGCGGGGTCAGCGCAGTCAACCTCGGAGCGCTTCAGGGCTCGCGCAATTTAGCGCTCACCGACACGGCCACGGGCGGTGCCGTTGCGCTGAGCGTCGGATCGAATGGGGCCTCCACGACGTACGCGGGGATTCTGAGCGGGAGCGGTTCGCTGACCAAGGTCGGAGCCGGTTCGTTCACCCTGACGCAGGCGGCCTCCTACACTGGAGCCACCACGGTGAGCGCGGGAACCCTTCAGGCCGTGGACCTGCTCACCGGGAGCGCCACGGTGGTCAACCAGAGCATTTTGAACGTCAAACTTTCCGGCAGCGGCACCTTTGCGGGAAATCTGTCTGGATCCGGCGAAACGCTCCTCACGGCGGACGCCCCCGTCACGCTCACCCTGACCAGCACGGCCTTCCTCAACGGGCGGCTGACGATTGGCACGGGGATCACGCTCGATCTGAGCGGTACTGGGAAGAACATCTTCGGTGACGACATGCGCCTGACGCTGCAGGGCACGGCCTCGCTGCGGATTGGGTCGACCACGCAGGAAATCGCCACGCTGTTCGTGGATGTGGTGGGGGGAGCCAGCGTGAATGGCACCGGAGGGAAGATTCTGTACAGCAACCTTCCCACGGATCTGATCAACGCCAACAACGAGGTGTTGGCCGGAGCCTCTTCCTCGGCGACCGGGGTGACTTTCGAGGTGCTCACCAAGTACACCACGGTTGCGCCCGGCACGCTGAACATCAGCGCCGGCCGCTCCTCCAAAGCGCTCAGCCTCGCGGGAACCGCTGGATTCAACGCCACCAGCTTGGTGCTCCAGCCGGAACTGGCCACGACCAAGGTGCGCATCGACCAGGACGCCACAGTGACCCAGGGCGTCACCGCCCGCCGGACTCTGGGCCAGACTGGGGGGCTGGTTTTTGTGGATGCGGCACTGACGACGCCCTTCTTCCGGATCGAGGAGGGGATCGTGGCGACCCTTTCGCAAACCGGCTCCATCGTGGGGGGAAGCATCCACAACAGCGGCACCCTGGCGGTTTCGGTGACCAGCGGGGAGAAGACGATTGCCAACCAGATCTCGGGCACCGGGATGCTGGACAAAACGGACGCTGGGACCGCGATTCTGAGCGGGGTGAACGATTACAGCGGGGTGACGCGTCTGACGGCGGGCGTGCTCGCGGCGACGAACTCCAGGAGCTTTGGAACAGGGGCCATCCGCTTTGCGGGCGGCACCTTGCGTTATGCCAACAGCCTTGCCGAAGACTTCTCATCCCGTTTTGAGAGCGTGGACACGGGGGTCACGGCGCATGTCGACACGAACGGAAACAACGTGACCTTTGCCTCGGTGCTGGCGGGAAGCGGCGTCTTCCAGAAGTCCGGTTCCGGCGTGCTGGCTTTGACGGGCACGAACACGCTTACCGGAGGCTATCTGGTGCGCGGGGGAACGTTGCAGGTGGGTGTGGGGGGCACGCGCGGTTCCCTGGCCTCCGGGGTGGATTTGGCGGCGGGAACGAGCCTCCGCTTCGCCCGTGCCGACGATCTCACGTACGCGGGGAGCGTGTCTGGAAATGGGGTCTTGGTCCAGGCGGGCTTGGGGACGCTGACGCTGAACGGAGCCAGCACCTTTGACGGGGGTCTGGTGTTGAATTCCGGGACGGTGCTTCTGGCCAGTGCGGGTGCGGCCGCCACGTCGGGCAGCATCCGCTTTGGCGGCGGAGTGTTGAAGTACAGCGCGGCGAATACGCAGGACTACTCCGCACGCTTTGCAAGCTCCCCCAGTCAGGCCTATCGCATCGACACCAATGGTCAGAACGTGACCTTTGCGACCGCCTTCGGGAGTGGGGCCGCGACCTTCTCCAAGCTGGGAGCGGGGAAACTGACCTTCGCGGCGGACGAAGGCTACACGGGGGCGACGACCGTCCACACTGGCACGCTGGAACTGCTCGGCAACCAGTCGGGACGCAGTGCGATTTCCGTGTTGGACGGCCAGGTTCAGTACACCCTTGGCGGGGGAGCGACGGCGGGGGGAACGGTTTCCCTCGTCTCGCAGAGCACCATGGCGCGGTTCCTCGTCGGTTCCGGATCGGGCACGTTCACGGGGACCATCGCCGGGGCGGGCTCGATCGTGAAGGAAGGTCTGGGAACGCTCTCCCTGACGCAGTCTCAAACCAACACCGGCGGGGTGACACTCCTCTCCAATGGAGGTCTGCTGGCTCTGAGTGGAAGCGCTCAGCTGGGCGGGGCCATTTCGATCCAAACCGGAAGCGTCCTGGATGCGGTGTATGGCCGGTTCAATTCGACCACTACGGCGCTCTCCTTGAGCGGGGGCACACTCAAGATTGGAGCCGGAACCATGACCGTGCAGAGCTTCTCGATTTCGGGCGGCTCCGTGCAGCTGGTTTCCGCCGATCCGGAAGCGGCCGCCATGATTTTTGCGGGAACCATTCAGGGAAGTGTTCCGGTGGATTCGCCCGTATCGTTGGTGCAGTACTCGAGCAATCCGGATGGTTCGCCTGCCGCCTTCACGGGCGAGCTCAAGGGCACGGTGACGGCGCTGCCCTCGATTTCGGATCTGACCCTGAGCGGAACCAGTGGCAAGCTGGTGACGCTGGCGGTGGCACCGGCCGGTTCCGCCGGGTACGGGTTGCAGCTGAGCACGCTGACGCTTGAGAGCGGAGTCAATGTGAAGGTGACCGAGGCGGTGCGGGTGTCGGGGCCGGTGTGGGTGAAGGGTGGATCGTTTGAGCTGACCAGCGGACTGAACGCGGCCGACAGCAGTGTCACCTTCGGGTCGGGCACGGCGGGAGCGGCGAATGTGCGGATCACGGGCACGAATGCCTCGGTCGCGGCGCGTTCGGTGGCCATTACCGGTCAGTCGACCCTCACGGTGGGCGCCACGGCCAGCCGATCGCTGGAGGGGGTCACCACCCTCACCGTGGGAGGACGTTCGACCGAGTCGACCCTGAACGAACGGCGCAATGATGCGACCCTGATCGTGGACGGGACCCTCAATCTGGCGGCGAATCAGACCCTGAAGGGGAGCGGTCAGATCGTGGGGAATGTGACGCTGCAGGACGCTTCCTCCGTGCTGAGCCCGGGGAATTCGCCCGGGACGCTCTTCATCGCCGGAAGCCTGAATTTGCAGAGCGGGGTGCTGAAGATCGAAGCGGGCCGGGATTCCTTCAACAATCTGATCCAGGACCAGGTGGCTGTGACCGGAGGCTCCGTGATCTTGGGGAATGGCACTGTCAAACCGTCCCTGCTCATCGTGGACTACGACGGGAAGCTTTCCTCCGGCGGTTCCGCCGGGGTGGCGCTGAAGCCGTTCTTCGTGGACGCCGGCACGCTCACCCAGGCGGTGACGCCGGTGAATGTGAGCGGGGTGGCGCTCGCTGGAACCTCGGGATACGGGTCGGTGGAGTTTGCCCGCCAGGGCGCCTCCGGGGTGACCGCCAATTCGGCGATGTACGCATTCGATCCCACGGCTCTCCTCTCCGGTTCGTTGGTGGTGAAACGTCTGGCGTTTGCGAATGTGGCGGGCCTCTCATCGAACGCGCTGGGCTTCGCGAAAGCGCTCGACGTCCGGATCATCCAGCAGGCGAGCCAGGCGGAGGGTCTTCTGGAGCTGGGCACCGGGGTCACCGGAGCGGCGGCGGCTGCCAACGTGGCGGCTCAGTTGGTGGCGGCCAACCCCGCCCCGTACGCGGAACTCTCCGGGATCGGCTTCCAACGGTTGACCGACCTGCAACTGGGGATGCTGGGACGCATCCAGCAGATCCGCTCGGGGGCGGTTGCTTTGAGCGAAAATGGGCTGGCCGCTTGGAACGCCGTGTACGGTTCCTCTCAGAGCCGCAGTGCCGATGGGAGTCTTGGAGCGTCGGGGTACTCCTCGACCCACTATGGGGACCTCATGGGCTTGGAAAAACACTGGGGCCATTTGGTGCTCGGCTTGGGGGCAGCGGTGGGGCGGACCACGGCGACCTTCGGTTCCGCGCCTGGAAAGCTGACGGCGGACAGTTGGCACACCGGGTTGTACGCCTGCGTGCCGTTGGGAGCCTACTTCTTCGACACGGGCTTCCTCGTGGGTCAGGGGGAAAACAAGGTGCGGCGTTCGGTCGTGGCCCCGGGCCTGACGGCGCGGGAGGGCCGCCTTGCGCTCAACTCCACGGAGTGGATGTGGCAGCTGGGTGCCTCCCGGGTCTTCCATGCGCCCAAGGGTTTCACGCTCACTCCCTCCGCCCGGTTCATTGCGGAGGGCTATTCGCAGGGGGCCGCCCTGGAGTCTGATATGGCGGGGCTGGAGGTGAAGACCTCCCGGCAGAATGTGACCGCCTTCCTCCACCAGTTGGGGCTCGAGTTGAACCGTCGTTTCAAGCTGGCGGAGCGTCCGGCCGCCTTTGCGCTTAGCTTGGACTGGATACATCAGTACGACGCCAAGGGACGCGCCCTTGAGATGGCGCTTTCCGGGGATTCCTCGGCGGTCTTCACCGCCACGGGTGCCCAGATGGGCGCGGACGCGGTGCGGATGGGGGCGGCGATGGACGTGGCGCTTTCGGAGAGGACCACCCTGCGTCTGAGCGCCGAGCACCAGATCCAGAGCCAGTTGTCCACCACGCGTGGGCTCGTCTCGTTTGGGATTTCCTTCTAGGCGGGGCGAAAAAGAACGGGATTGGGATTCCGGCATCTAGGGTTGCTTGCGTTTTCGGTGTCGCCTTAGGTTGGGCGCATGTCGCGCATGCTTCCCTTTTTGCTGGCCCGGTACGCATGGGTTGCGTTCGGGTTCTGCGTGGTCACCCTGTCCGGAAAGGCTCAGGATCCCGCGGCGGAAAGTGCGTGGAGGGATCGCGCGCTCGCCGAGTATCCGGATCTGGCAGTGAAAGATTCCGCCTTGAACCGTCGTTTTATTTTCATGGTCAAGGTGTTGCGTGAAAGCGCTCCAAAGATTTTTGCCGACCCCACCTGGCCACTCCGGCTCGCCAAACTAGCCGATGCCCGCGATTGGCCAGCAGAGGTCAAGTCCGTGCCGCGCGACCCGGACTGGACGAAGCGCCTGTACGCGTACTGCGAGGCGGCCTTGAAGGAGGGGCTCCGTCGGGGCGAAGTCGTGGGCGACCTGAAGCGGTTCACGCTTCCCGACGGAACGCTTCGGAGCTCGGCTTACGGGGAGCTGCTCGATCTGTCCGAACGCTACATTCCAGATACGGAGGAGGCGCTGGAGCGGTTTGTGCGGACGCTGGGTTTGGGTGAGCCCAAGTTGAATGAAGAGGAGGAGTACTGGCTCGCCCTGGTGCTTTCCAAGACGAATTGGATCAAGTGGTTGGAGGATTCCGAGCTGGAATCTCTCAAGCTGGTGGTCGAATTGCTCGCCCGGTTGGGGGATACCGGCGAGGTTCTGGCATGGATGGAGGGCGGCAAGTCCCACTACGTCAACGGAGCGCAGGTCTCTTACGCGGCGGTGCCCGTGGAACTTCGGCACAAGGCGTTGGAACTTTTGGTCCGGCAGCGCCTTCAACTTGGCGATCTGCATTTTGGAGTCGATCCCGTGCTGGAGACGGCTGTCACCTTGGAGCACTGGTCGGTTCTCTATGAAGCCTCATTCGAGCACTGGCCTGCCCGTCTCTGGGACGCCACGCACGCTCCCATGCAGTTTGTTTCGCCCGTTCATTCCGACGAGTGGCGGGAATATTTTACCTCGCTGGATGCCCTCTATCACGAGATGTCCATGCCCAAGGCGGACGGGGTGAGACCCCCTCCCGCGCCCAAAGCGGCGACACCGGGCCGGCTTCACTATGGCGTTGGAAACCTGGAGGAGTGTCTGATGTGGAGGTGTTTGCGGTTTGAATCGCCCTCGGATGCCGCCGCTTGGTTGAATAAGATGGCGCAGGGACTGGCCACCGTGCCGGACCAAAAGCAGAAGGATGCCCGGCGGGTTTTTGCCGCGATGTCGCTCTATTTCAAGGGCACTTGGAAGACGGCGCTGGGTATCAAGAAGTAGGAAGTTCGGACCCGGGCCACACCGGGTGACACCGCGAAAGACTTCCCGAAAGACTTCCCGAAAGACCTTCTTTGGGACTCTGCCTAGCGCTCGGTTCCCAGTTCCGGCGGAAGCGCCGAAGCCGTTTTCCGCTTGGGCTGTGCGTTCTGGAGTTCAGGGTTGGCCCCGCCCGAAACCGTCCGAATTTCCCGGATCTGGGAGGCCTCCAGCGGGGTCGATGTGGAAGCCATCGTTTGAGCGGCCGCAGCCGGGGAAACGGAGCGGGGTTTGGTCGCCACGATGGCCACGATTCCCGCGCACGTGACTGCGGCCAGAGAGGCTGTGTATGCCGGAGCGCTGAGGCTGTGTTCACTCAGGAGGGTTCCCAACCTTTCCACGGCGATCCTCCAGAGCGGCCTGCGCAACAATTCCTCCCGCTGCCGCCGATGCAAGGCGCGAAGCAGTTCCTGACTGTAACCTTCGGGAGCCTGTGTTTCGGCTCGTTGACGCAAGAGGGCTTGGAGTTTCTCTTCAGTCATAGCGCGGCGGGTGCGGGGTGGAAGTCGCTCAGATAGTTTTGAAGCTGGCGATGGGCGTAAAAAAGACGAGAGCGCACGGTGCCCTCGGACGTGCCAAGGATCTTGGCAATCTCGGCGTGCGCCATCCCTTGAATGTCAAACATCGTCACCACGGCGCGGTGGTCCGGAGTGAGCTTGTTCAGGGCCAACGTGAGGCGCGCCTGCAACTCGGAGAGGTTCGTTTCCCGGTCGGGCGACTGATGATGCACGAGCAGGGGTTCGGCCAGCGTGTTGCCCTCCGCATCCTCGGCGTCCAAGCTCAGCGCCTGCCGCCGGCCCCGCCGTTTGAGGAAATTGATCGTCATGTTGACGGCCACGGAGTGGAGCCAGGTGGAGAACTTCGAGGCCCCACGGAACCCCGCCAGCGAACGGAACACCTTGGCCCAAACGTCCTGAAGGAGGTCGTCTGTGTCGTCGTGGTTATGCGTCATGTGAAACACGAGGCCGTACAGCTTCGAGCTGTGCTTGAGCACCAGCGCGTCGAAGGCGGGGGATTCCCCCCGCTGGGCGCGGGCGACGAGCTGCTCGTCTTCAATCTGGCTGGCTTGGTCCTGCATGGAGCGGGACATCCTGCTAGCAGGTTTGGCCTCTGACGAAAGCCGTGATTGCACCTCCGTCTCCGCCGCCTCCAAGGAGACGCTCTGGGCACTCCCGAAACCTTGCGGACTTCCGAGCGAGGGGGCATGGGCCGTCTTCTCGTTCAAGCCGGGGGAGCGGAGGGACGCTCGCGAACCGCGGGCATCCCGGGTGCCGAGAGAACCCTGACTCGGGGAGCCCGTCAGGAGGCCGGAAAGCAAGGGAACCAGAGGGGGGGTGATCGCCTGCGACATACGGGGAAGAAGAGAGTGGGGGGAGCCGTTGGAACGGGACTTTCGAATACGGAGGAGCGAATCGGGCGTGCCCGTGCCGGCGCCTGGATCGGGCTCTGGTGGGGCGGAGACGCCTCGAGTGCGGGAGATTTCCCGGCGCATCCCAGCGTCCGCCCCGGCAACACCCGCAAGGCGTCGAAGGGCTACATGCACTGTGACCCGGCCGCTTGCTTTTCGTTCAAAAAACTCCGCACCGCGCCCTCCCGGGCCCTTTCCCTGCCGGCGGAGCGTCCTGAGGTTGAAGTGCCCCGTGCTACCCATTAGCCAATGCCCATGATCCACCCTTCCGCCCTGGTCTCCCCAGATGCCCGCTTGGCGCAGAACGTCCGCGTCGGTCCTTTTGCCGTGATTGAAGCGGGGGCGGAGATCGGAGAGGGGTGCGTGATTGAGCCGCATGCGGTGATCAAGGGCTGCGTGCGCATGGGCGCCCAGAACACGATTGGCTCCGGGGCGGTGGTGGGGGGCGACCCGCAGGATCTCCGGTTCCGATCGGAAACCCCCAGCCACGTCGTTTTGGGGGATCGAAACCAGATCCGCGAACACGCCACGCTCCATCGCGCCACCCGGCCCGGGGAAGCCACCGTGGTGGGGAATGACTGTTTGCTCATGGTGGGCGCTCACCTCGGGCACGACACGCGTCTGGGGGACCGGGTGATCCTGGCCAACGGGGTGATGTGCGGAGGGTTCGTCGAAATCGGGGATGGGGCCTTTCTGGGCGGAGGCGCGGGGGTGCATCAAGGGGTGCGTTTGGGAAGGCTGGTGATCGCCCAGGGCCACAGCAGTCTGAGCAAGCATGTCCCCCCCTTCTGCATGGTGGCGCACCTGAACCAGGTGGTGGGCCTCAACGTGATCGGCCTCCGCCGCTCCGGACTGGAAGGGCCTCGCCGCTCGGAGATCCAGCGCGCCTTTGCCCTGCTCTACCGCAAGGGACTGAATGTCTCCCAGGCCTTGGAGACCGCGCGCCAGTCCTCCTGGGGTCCCGACGCTGCCGCGTTCTGGGAATTTGTATCCACTGCCGGAAAGCGCGGCCTGTGTGGTTGGTCGGGAAGGGCGACGCGCGCAGAGGCTGGGAATGATCGGGAAGCGGGGGAAGCAAGTTAGAGGCCGGACGGTTCGCGGAGGTGCTTCCAGGCTTCGAGCTTTTGGATGCGCTGTGAGTGAAACATGGCTCGAACGGGCATCACGATCCGCCGCGTTCGAGGAGGGCCTCTCGGATGGATTTGCAGAAAGCGCGCAAGCGGCCCCTCGCCATCGCGCGAGTCGCAGAAAGCGCATCTGCAGGGGATCGGGGGCTCTCGCATCATTCTCCTAGCCAAAGCGCAATCAAAGGCGTAAGCGACTGTCTCCCCTCGGTGCCGAGCAGGTCCGTCCCTTTCCTGCCCGCATTTTTCGTCTCGTTTTATCGTTCAGGAGGCTCGCCCGATGGCTATTCATGTCGCGCTCAATCACCGCACCGTCTACCAGTACGACCGCTTTGTGCGTCATGCTCCGCATGTGGTCCGACTCCGGCCCGCGCCCCACTGCCGCACGCGCATCCTGAGCTACTCGCTCAAGGTCGCGGGCGGCGAGTTTTTCATCAACTGGCAGCAGGACCCCTTTTCGAACTGGAACGCGCGCCTGGTTTTTCCCGAACCGATGCGGGAACTGGCGGTCACCGTCGACTTGGTCGCGGAGATGGCGGTGTACAATCCGTTTGATTTTTTTCTGGAGGAATCCGCTCAGCGGGTTCCATTTGTGTATGCGGGGGCGCTCGCCCATGATCTGGAGTCGTTCCGCAGACGGACGAAGGTGGGCAGGCGCCTGAGGGACTTTTTGGCGCCCTTTGAGAAGCAGTTGGCCGCTGGAGGGAGCAAAAAGAGGGAGGGCATGGTGACGGTGGATTTTCTGGTCGGGCTCAACCAGCGGATCCTGGAGCGCGTGAAGTATCTGATCCGATTGGAGCCGGGTGTGCAGACGCCGGAGGAGACGCTGGAAAGGGGATGCGGCTCGTGTCGCGACTCGGCGTGGCTCATGTGCGAGGTGCTGCGGCAGCTGGGATTCGCGTCGCGTTTTGTGAGCGGATACCTCATCCAGCTGAAGGCGGATGAGCGGGCCGTGGATGGGCCTTCGGGGGCTGCGGAGGATTTCACGGACCTGCATGCGTGGTGCGAGGTGTATTTGCCCGGCGCGGGATGGATTGGGCTGGATCCAACCTCCGGACTGCTTGCGGGCGAAGGGCATATCCCGCTCTCGTGCACGCCAGAGCCTGCCACCGCGGCACCGGTCGAGGGTGCCGTGGATGCGTGTGAATCCCGGATGCAGCACGCGATGGAAGTGCACCGCGTATTTGAAACACCCCGGGTGAGTCGTCCCTATTCGGAGGAGCAGTGGGCCAAAATTTTGGAGCTCGGAAGCCGGGTGGACCGCGCCTTGGAGGCGGACGACGTCCGGCTGACGATGGGCGGGGAACCGACGTTTGTTGCGGTGGGGGATCCGGATGGGGCGGAGTGGAATTTTACGGCGAACTCGCTTGCGAAGCGGGAGATTGCGGGGCGCCTTTTGAAGAGGTTGCGCGAGCGTTTCGCCCCGGGAGCGTTTCTGCACTACGGGCAGGGCAAATGGTATCCGGGTGAGCCGCTGCCGCGGTGGAGTTTGAACGCTTTTTGGCGCAAGGACGGGGTTCCGGTGTGGGAGGACATGCGTTGGATTGCCGATGAATCGCGCGATTACGGGCACGGGGTGAAGGAGGCCAAAGCGTTCATGGCCGCGCTGTGCGCGCGGCTCGGAGTGGAGAAGGCGCATGTGCATGCCGCCCATGAGGATGTGTTCCATTACCTGTGGCGGGAGAAACGCCTGCCCTCCAATGTTTCCGGGGACGATCCCCGGTTGCGGAGCGCGGAGGAGCGGGAGCGCCTGGCGCAGGTTTTCCAGCGAGGAGTGGGGGCGGTGGTTGGGTATGTGTTGCCGCTGCGGTGCCGGCTCGGGCAATGGGAGAGCGGCCCATGGCATCTGCGCGATGATGGCACCGTGTGGTTGGTGCCTGGAGACTCGCCGCTGGGGCTTCGGCTGCCGCTGGATTCGCTGCCGTGGGTGGACGATCCCGATTTTCCCTCGATAGTCCCTTCGGATCCAACGCAACCTTTTCCGAGCCTGCCGCGGCGTCGCGAATCGGGCGGCGGTTCGGCCGTGCACGCCAAAGCGGCGGCCCCGTCGGGCGGCGGGCGGCGCGCGCGCGTGGTGCAGCGAAAAGCGGTTTCGTCACCGGCGAAAAAGCTCGCGCGGGGTCAGAGCGCCGCGTGGGTGATCCGCACCGCGTTGTGCGTGGAACCGCGCCGGGGCCGCCTCCACGTGTTTATTCCGCCGCTGGTCCGCGCGGAAGATTATCTGGATCTCGTGGCCGCTATTGAGGAAACGGCGGCCGAACTGAAACTGCCCGTCCTATTGGAGGGAGAAACTCCCCCGCGGGATCCGCGCCTGTTGAAGTTTAGCGTGACGCCGGATCCCGGGGTGGTGGAGGTGAACCTGCATCCGAGCGGTTCCTGGGAGGAGTTGGTGGATCGGCTCGAAACGTTGTACGCGGAGGCAAAGACCGTGGGGTTGGGGACGGAAAAGTTCATGCTGGATGGACGACAGGTGGGAACCGGAGGAGGCAACCATCTGATTTTGGGGGGAGAAACTCCGTTGGATTCGCCCGTACTGCGGCGTCCGGACCTGCTGCGCTCGCTGGTGACCTACTGGCAGAACCATCCTTCGATGAGCTGGCTTTTCAGCGGGATGTTTATCGGTCCCACCAGTCAGGCCCCGCGGGTGGATGAGGCGCGCCACGACAGCCTGTATGAACTGGAGGTCGCGTTTTCGCAACTTCCCGAGGCGGGGACCCCGGTGGCGCCGTGGCTGGTGGACCGGTTGTTTCGGAACCTTCTGGTGGATGCCACGGGCAACACGCACCGCGCCGAGTTCTGCATCGATAAACTCTATGCACCCGAGACCAGCACGGGGCGGCTGGGGCTTTTGGAGCTGCGGGCTTTTGAGATGGCGCCACACGCAAGGATGAATCTCGCGCAGCAGCTCGTGATTCGCGCGTTGGTGGCGCATTTCTGGCGGCGCCCCTATACCCAGCGACTCGTGAGCTGGGGCACGGCCCTGCATGACCGGTGGATGTTGCCCTACTTCTGCGAAGCCGATTTTGAGGAGGTTTTGCGCGATCTGCGGGGGGAAGGATTTGATTTTGATCCGGAGTGGTTTTCACCGCACCTGGAGTATCGGTTTCCGAAACTGGGGGCGTTTGTGCAGCGCGAGATTGCAGTGGAATTGCGGGCGGCGCTGGAGCCATGGCATGTCCTCGGGGAGGAACCCGCCGGGGGGGCGACCGTGCGCAACGTGGACAGCTCGTTGGAACGGATGCAGGTCTTGGTGCGCGGCATGGTGGAGGGACGCTACGCGGTTTTGTGCAATGGACGGCGTGTGCCGCTCCACAGTACCGGAGTGCCCGGGGAGTTCGTCGGTGCCGTTCGGTACCGGGCATGGCAGCCGCCGAGCTGTCTGCATCCGACGATTGGGCCGCATGCGCCGCTGCTTTTTGATCTGTGGGATGAGTGGAACCAGCGCTCGCTGGGAGGTTGCACGTATCACGTGGCGCATGCCGGCGGGCGAACCTTCGACACGCGCCCGGTCAATGCCAGCGAGGCGGAGAGCCGGCGTCTGGCGCGCTTTGAGGCCCGGGGCTTCTCGGCCCGCTCGAGCCCGCCTCCCCGGGAAAGGCTCAACCCGGCGTTTCCGTACACACTCGATTTGAGGCTGCCGGCGGGCTGGTAGGATTTGGAAGAACCGTTCCCCCGCAAACATCCAAGGTGCGCGGGGGCAGCGGAGCGGTCGACAGGCTGGGAGGAGCTGCCAGGGCGGTTTGTACCCCAAGGCGCTCCTGACAAAGGACCCGAGGGGACCGGATTGGGGTTAGAGTTGGTTCAACAGGGCTCGAATGGCGTTCTGGCGGCCCATTTCCGTAAGCAAAATCAGGCGCACCAAATAGGATAGAACGATCAGGTATCCGATCTTGGGCAGCCATACGGCGGTCCGATCTGCGGCCGCCACGGCCGCCTGATTTTCGATCCCCGCCAACCGGGCCAGTTCTTCCGTGAGCGATCCGGAATGCTCGCCGGTTCGCACGAAGTCCACGAAGGTTTCCGGAAAGTCTCCGGCCCGTTCCAGACTGTCCCCGAGCGTTTCTCCCTTTGCGATGGCCTGCGCCGCCCGGTGGGAGGCGGCAACCAGCCGAGCGCTTGCGGAGGCCGCCCCGGCGAGGGTCAGGACCTCGTAGACGCTGATGCCGGAGCGGAACCCGGATTCCGCGGCGAAGGCCCATCGGCTGAGAGCCCAGTGCCGGCGTGCGGCTCCCCAAAAGGGCAGGCGCTGGAGCATCCCATCCCATGGGGGGGAGGTATCGGCGATGCGCACAATGAAGGAAAACGCCACGCCGACCGCCCCCAGCAAGAGCCAGAGGGCTCCCAGACTCAGGAGCAGTCGGCCCACGCTGCCGATCGAAAACCCCTCGGTGAACCACCGGGGCAGTTCTCCCGACGCCACGCCCAGGTGCAGAACCAGGAGGGGATAGGCCAGCGCCGAGAGGGCCTTTTTCCTCCCCAAATGGATGGTCTGGAAGTACTCCGCCAGACGGGTGAAGGCCTCGGGCAGCACCCCGGCCCGCTCCGCCGCCGCGATGACCTGTGATTCCAAAGGCGTGCTCTCCGGGCAGGCCTTCAGCGCCTCGCCAAGGGGGAGTCCCCTGCGAAGCTCAGCGTCCCAGCGCCTCAGCCAGCGTTGGGTGGATGGGGAGCCTCGCTGCCGCTGGAGCACTTCGAGGCAGCGCGAAAAGGGCAGCCCGGAACCGAGCAGCCGGGCCATCTGGAAAAAAAGTTCGGCGCGGTGGCGAGGGGACATCAGGTGTTGCGGGTCAGTGTTGGTAAATGGGGAGCAGCTGAAGCTGCGGCGTGAGTGCGAGGATCGCCATGGTGGTCGAGTACACGGGGCCGAAACTGCCCGCGGCTCCTTTGGGAGGCCACGCCCCATTCGGGTCCTGTTCCTGGAGGAGATAGGTGGTCGTCTTCTGGTAAATGGTCTTCCACAGCGTTCCCCCGAGCTGGGCCGCCGCTTGGCTGGCGTAATAGCACGTGTAATAGGGCCAGTTCCGATGATGCGACTGGAAGGTCGCCGGATTTCGAAAGTCCTGTTCGGCAATCATCGCCGCCCCATCCAGCGCCTCCTTCACCGAGGGCGTCCCCGCGAGCGCAAGGCACAGAATGCCGGCGCCGGTCATCGCCACGCTGGGGGTCTTCAGCCGATGACTGTGCCCGTACCGAAAGCTGCGCATGGGCGCGTCGTAGCAGCGCAGCGCATACTGGCCGATCGCTTCCATCAGGGCACCCGGAACATCGAAGCCCGCATTTTTTGCGGAGCGGAGTGAAAGGGCATGCCATCCCGTTACAGACAGATCGGAATCCATTTTGTCCTGCCAAAGTTGAATGTAACGCCAGCCTCCCTCGTCCTTGGGATCCTTCTTCCGGATGTGGTGCAGGTAATGGGTGAACAAAAGCCCCTTCTCGATCGCCCTGCGCACCCGCTCGCCCCGCTCCCCGCGCACCTGCCCATACACCTCTCCCAACATGAGGAGTGCGATTCCGTGATTGTAAGAGTCCGCAATGCGCGGTTCCCAGTCGGGCGTTTGGCTCCCAAAAACGACGTCCACCTGGTCGGGCTCGAACTTCCGGTAGGACAACAGGCCGTTTGTCTTCTGACATTCCAGCGTGAAGTCGATGGCCCGCTCCAGTGCCTTCCCCACCGGCCCCTCCCCGGGGCAGTGCCCTCGCGAAAGCGCGGCCATCACCCCCAAAGCCGTGAGCGCGGGCTGTGCGCCCACCCTCTGCGGACTCCAGAACGAACCATCCGGCTGTTGCTGCGTCAGCAGCCACGCAATTCCCCGATCCACCGAAACCACCATCCGCCGGGACTCCGTCTCGGACAGCGCCTGGGGGAGCGGCTCCCGGATCGCCTCGCGCGCCGTCTCCCCGGCCACCTGCGCCACGGCCGTCGTCCCCAGCGTCCGTATCCAAAAGACAGCCGCGCACCACCCGAATCCAAGCACAGTCTTGCGGAGTGCGTTCATCCCAAGTCGGTAGAAGGAACCCATGAGCATCATCGGCGGAGTGGTGCAGGGGCGGATTCAACGCGGCGGGGCGCCCGCTCCTCGCGGTGCCGGGCGTCCCTTCTCCGGGATCGCCTCCTCTGCAATCGTTCGAAAGTAGTCCTGCACGGCCGCAGTATAGCGTCTTGGCACCCCGCCGCCCCGCTGCTGCAGCAGCGTGTTTCGCAACTCGGACGAAACCGTGTTCCAGTCCCGAGGAGGTTCCCCCTTCCAAGGAGTTCCCGCAGAAAGCGGGTCGGACACGGGCTTCACCAAACCTTCATCGCTCGATGCAATCCAGTCCTGCACTGCATCCCGAAGCTGCTGCTGAAGTTCGCTGAGGATCGTCTCCTTGGCGTTTCCTGCTCCCCGGCCCGAGGGGGTTGTCTGCGGTGCCCGGGTGGAACGCGCGTACATGTGCCGCAACGCACTCGCAAACGACGGATTCACCCATTCCGCCCGCTCCGCGAGTTCCCGGACCTGGCCCTGCAGTGTCTGGAGTCCCGCTTCGGCCAAGGCTTCCTTGGACTCAGAGGGCGCCTGCGCCAAATCCTCCCCAAGCTGCGAAGCGTTGGATTGCAGGTTGCGAGCGGAGTCGGCGAGTGCCTTCGCGAGCGATCGGCGGATCGCCTCCGTGGCCGTCCGAAGTGCCTCGGAATTGCGGGTGGCCAGCTCCCTGGCCTCCGCGAGGCCGGGTTCCTTCGAGCTGCCCGCTTTCCCTTCGCCGCCGCGGCTCTCCGAGGAGTTACCCACTTCTACCTGTGCGGCGGAGCCGGCTCGCGGCTCCCCCGGTTTGCCCGCCGTGTCCCCGTCGGACTCCGGGCGCTCGGAGCGCGCCTGCCCATCAGACTGGGCCGGTTCCCGACCCCGATTCGAGGCCCCTCGTTTTCCGTCCCGTTCCCCATCGGACTTTTCCGACTCGAGGGCCTGCGATTTATCGCCTTCCGCCGAAGCCTGTGTCGCCCCTTGGCGGGTACGGGCCTGTTGCGAATCCAGGGCCTTGCGTATGGCGCGCTGCTCCTCGACGAGCGACTGGAGTTCCCTCCCCGAGGGGTCCTTGGACGCATGGGGAGACGTCCCTCCTTCCTCGGACTTGGCCAGTGGATCCATGCGCGCCGAAACCTCGCGCTGGCGCTGCATGAGCGACTGGATTTCCGCCAGCGCGGCCTCCAAGGCGGATCGGTGAAGGCGCTCCGCCTCGGTCTCCACGGGCCGGCGTGTCTGGTAGTTCGAAGGGGCTTTCTCGATCTCAAGGGCGTCGAGTTGCTTCGGGCGTAGCGTCGTATCCTTGGGCTTCGAAGCGGAGCTGGAGGAGCAGACGCCAAACGCATCCGGCAGAATTTTACTGAGCGCGTTGAGCGCGGAGACTTCGTGGTCGATGGAGGGCTGGATTTGGGTGGGATCCTGCGCCGTCCGGGCGAGGGACTCGATTGCGCGCTCGAGGTGGCCGATGGCCTCCTGATGCAGGGCGGCGTCGCGGGAGTCGCGGTTGCTTTTGCGTTCGGCGTCGGAGCGGGCCTTTTCCAAAAGGGTTCCGGCGAATTGCAAAAGCCCATCCAGCTCTTTGCGAACGGGCTCTGCAAGTGCCGCGCCCGGAGCCGTTCCCTGGATCCTCTTTCGCACGCTCCAGGTCGCCTCGAGGAGCTGGCGGAGCGACGCGACCAGTTTTTCCGAATCGCCGGCCCGATCGCAGCCCGACGCGCGAACGTAGCGCTCCTCGAACGGACGGATGGAGCCCAGCTGGAGGGGGCTTTCCATGCGCTCCACCTTTCCGTTCGCCAGAGCGCGTTCCGCCCAGAAAAACCACGCGAGGCTTTCCCCGGGTTGCATCCCGCGCGAGTCCAAGCGTTCCACGTGGAAAATTGGAAGCGCCCCGGTGGCGGAGGCACTGCCGGACAGCACCACTTCCCTCGCCGGGCGATCCCCCAAGCGGAGCGAAAGCCCTGCTCGCAGGACGTTCGGCGCGTTTCGAAGGGTGGCTTGAAACTCCGCCTCTTCGATGGGCGTAAACCGCGCATCCGCCAGCGGAAGGGTCATCTCAAACTGGGGGGGCTTCGGAGGCCGGATGCGCACCTCCATTTCCGTTGTCGCATTGGGGAGCCCCGCAAGATTCCGAAGCTCCAGCGCGAGGGAGTGGTTCCGGGTGGCCACCCAATCGAAATGGTAGCGGCCCGCCGGATCGGGCTGCAGTTCCTGCGGCGGGATTTCGGCGTCCCCCTGCCAGAGGACGCGAGCCCGTTCCAGCGGCTGGTTGGCGCTGAGATCAACGCGGATCCTGCTGCCCGCCTCGAGGTCGAGCGAGCGGGGCCATCGCTCGAAACGCTGCTCGGAAGCCAGACTGTCCGGCGGCGGCTCGACCCGGATCCGCACGTCGGAAACCGCGGGAGGGTCCCAGACCTGGATTTCGATCCAACCGCTCGAGGCCCGCCCAGCCTGCAGCTCGAACCCCACGGCGCCCGTGAGGGGACCCAAATCGTATTCCACCCTCCGGTTTGCCACTTTCAGCGGGACGCGCTGCAGTGCGCCGTCCGGGGTGCGCACGAGCAGCGCCGCCTCCTGCGGCACCTTCCCTGAGAGCTTGGCGGAAATGGCTACGGACTGGTTTTTTGCTGCGTGCGTCGGGAGTGGTTGCAGGGTCAGCGTCGTGAGGGACCGGTCCGTCCAGGGCATGAGAAGCCTTTGAAGGAGGCTCGGAAGCCCGTCTCCAAACTGTGCGAACCAGAAAAGGGAGCCCCCGAGCGCGGCGCAGAACCCCAGCGTGACGAGGCGCAGTCTGCTCCGGCAGGGTGGCACGGGCGGGGGAAAGTGTTCGTGCAGCTGGTGCGCCTCTTCGGCGACCTTTCGCGCGAGTTCCTCGGAAGTCCCCGAATGGAGCGCTCCTCGCTCCTCCGAGAAAAACTCCGCCACGACGGAGAGACGTTCCTGGTACCGGGGCTGACGATGTTCCTCGGCGACGGCTTCCGCCCGCACCGAGCGAAGTCCCCAAGCGCGTCGGAGGAGGGCCGGTGTGGGGCCCAGCAACAGCGCGACAAAGAGCGCCAGAACGGCTGCGCGCTGCCAGGGGGCACTCCATTCCCAGGCCCAGTCCGCCGAGAACGTCGCGCACAGCAACACAAGCAGCCACATCCCGGCCGCAAGCATCGTCATCGCAATGAGGGCGTGCCTGCGCTGGTTACCCAGGGTTCGCAACAAGGCGAGAAGCTGGACCGCGCTGCGCGGAGGCTGCTGGGAGTTCATGCGCGTGGAGACTCAGAAAAGACCCGCCCATTTGCGGCCCGCCCACTCTAGCGTGAGCAATCCGCAGAGGGCGAGCAGCAACCCCCATCGGGGCCAGAGCGGCATCCG
Source organism: Verrucomicrobiota bacterium (assembly GCA_041159065.1). Taxonomy (GTDB): domain Bacteria; phylum Verrucomicrobiota; class Verrucomicrobiia; order Chthoniobacterales; family Chthoniobacteraceae; genus Chth-196. The sequence continues at coordinate 20,775 of JBEBAG010000345.1, forward strand.
CTCACGGCGGCTTTGCGTTTCTGAATCCAAGACCAAATGGGCAAGCGCTCCAGGGAGAGCGCCGGGCGCTGTCAGAAACCCGGTCCGGGAGTGCTCCAGAGCCGTGAAAAAAGGCGCCGTCCCCGGCGGAGGATTCATCTCGTCGGGAACCTCCGCCGAACGAATTCGGACCTCCAACACGGGCCGCTCCGGCGTTTCCGCAATCGCTGGCGCGCCCCCAGGGGGCGCATCCCATTCCCCCCCGGTTGCCTCAAGCTTCACGGTCCCCGCCGGAAGCTGTTCGAGCACCGCCTCAAACTCGCCCGTCCGCGTGGGGACGGGGAGCGGGCGCACCCGGGCCACTTCCCGTTCACCGGATCGCGCCGTGATGAAACCCGAAAACCCCGGGGGCGCATTCCCTCCCGTCCCGCGCAGGCGCAACCGGACGCGTACCGGTTCGCCCTCTTCAAACGCGAGCCGGTCCGTGACGATTCGCACCGAGGCGGAACCCGCTCCCGCCTCCTCTGTCACGAGCGCCCGCACCAGTTGGCCCCAGAACTGGTAGTGAAACCGATCGCCGTAACGCCACCGCAGGTGGTGCGTCACCGGGGCGCCGACAAAGGTGACGCTTCCGGATCCGTAGTGCTGCGTGGAAAGGAAGGCGCCGCGCCCCTCGGCGCCCGCAGTCGGTGTGGCTTCGAGCAGCACCCGGCTGCCCGGCTTGGGGACGTTCCATTCGCTGAGCTGGTGCAGCGGAAGCGCCTCGAACACGGACTCCCAGAGCGCGCGGTCCCCTCCGGGCAGATCCTCTGCAATGCGGAGCGCCTCCCACGTGAGTCCCTCCCCCGTGGGAGTCACCCGCATCGGGCCCGCGTGCCCACCCGCCTCCCGGCTCCTTGTGACGGGAAGCAGGTCGAGAAGCGGCATTCCCTCAAAAGCGGATGGCATCGAGTCGCCGCCGGCAATGACCACGAGCTTGCCGCCGCCCGACACGTACTGCCGGAGGGTTTCCTGGGCGGAGCTCGGAAGCTGTTTGGGGTCGATGTCGCCGAGAATCACCAGCTCATGGCGCTCCCACTCGGTGAGGGTCGCGGGGAGGGCCCGCGGGGCCTCTGCGGGCTGGGCGGTTGCCGCTCCGCCGAAATGGTGCACGGGTGCAAAGAGCAGGCCGGTCAGGTCCGCTCCCTTTTCGCGCCGGAAAAGGTTCAGGAGATAGCGCGTTTCCCAACGCGGGCGGCCGTCGGCGATCAGCATGTGGCGCCGCGGTTCCCCCACGATGCAATGAACGCTGCGCGTGTTGTTTTCGATGGAAGCCTCACCCGGAACCGGTTGCGCCCGCACCGCGAATTCATGGGTTCCGTTCCTTTTGGACCGGTGGCGAAATGTCGCCAAAACGTCGGCACTCGCGCGATCAAATCCGATCCGCTGACTCTCCCGTACCTGACCATTCTCAAGCAGCTCGACCACGGTCGAATCGCCTTTGCACAGGCGCGCATGGACATGGGCTTGGATTTCCAGCACCTCGCCAACCCCCACCGAGCGCGGACTCACGAGGGATCGCACCTCGATGTCCCGCTGCAACGAGCGCTCGCCCGCAGGCACGACAAAGACGGGCATCGTGAGTGTTTCCGGAAGCCGGACCGTCTTGGCGTCGGCATTGTGTCGGCCATCGGTCACGAGCACCACCGCGTCGAATGGGCGCTGTGGCCTCATTGTGGAGAGGGACTCGAGCGCTCCGGCAAGGTCGGTGTGCGCCCGCGCACGGGGCGGGTCCGCCTCCAGCTCCATCCAATCGCCATGAAAGGGCTCCAGAGAAGATGCGAAGCGGAACGTCTCCACATCCGTGCGTTTTCGGAGCGACCCAAGCCAGCCGTTCTCCGCATCGCGAAGCCACGGGCGCACCTGCCCCAGCACCTCTCCCTCTCCCGCGGCGGGTTGGGTGGGCGCCTCTTCCTGCATCCTTTCGGCGAGGGCGCTCAGTTGCGCGGCGATTTTCCGCGCCTGGAGTGCAGCGGATTCCAGACCAGCGTTCGAAGCGTCCTGCAGCGGTGCGAGGATGGCCTGCCGCACCTCGGCGCGAAGGAATGCGACGCGACTCCTCACCGCGGCAGGCATCGCACTTTCCTCGAGACTGCGCAGCGCGCCGCGGGCCGCGTTCAGCGACTGGCTCCGCAGGCGCGCTGGAGTCTCCACGCTGGGCGTCGGCTGCGTTCCGGAAAGATTTGCGGCCACCGCGTGAAGCAACGCCACGGCATCATCCAGACGGTCGGCAGGCTGGGGAGACGAACCGAGCGCGCGCATCCAGCGTTGGCGGCTCGACGGGGAGAGCGAAGGAAAAGGCAGCCGCATACTGGCGGAGGTATCCACCACCAGCGCGACGTTTGGCCGCGTCGTTTCATGGTGCGTCTGGACGGCCATCGGATTGGCGAGGGCGAGGCCCACTCCGGCGAGGAAAAGCCCCCGCAGGAGAATCAAGAAAGGCAGTACCCATCCACGCGTGGCTGCATGGCGTTCCCGATGAATCCACACGCTGCTCAAGGCAAAAAGCACGACGGCGCCGAGCCCGATACCCCATGGCGGAATCATCGGCTCGAACACCAGCGACTGGGACTCGGAGATCAAGGGCATGGGGTCCATCAGCGCGGGGAAAGCGGCCGGAAGGCAACGGGCTCGGGAATCTGCATCCGGCGTTTGGAAAGGGCGCAGGCCACCCACGCCTCCGCGCACCCCAGGAGCACCGCGAGCCCGAAACAGACCCACGTCAGCGACACCGCCGCGCCGGTCCCGGAAACCGGCGCACGAGGGGCTGTGGATGGAACGTCCGCGCCCGCGTGGCCTGGAAGCTCCAGACCCCCTTTTGCGAGCGTCTCGCGCGTCTCGGTGCTCCACGGTGCAAGATCCGACTCCGCTTGCTCCCTCCGGACGTAAAACCAGCGGTCTGGCTCCCCCTCCGCCCCCACCCGATAAAGCCCGGGCATGTCGGTACTCGCGAAGAGGAGTTCGCCTCCACGCGCCTGGACGCGCCGTCGCCTGCCGTCGGGCGAATGAATCCACGCCACAGCATCTCCCTCCGAGGGGGCTCCGGAGGCTTCGCGGAAGGGTTCGCCAAGGTTCAGGTTGCGTCTGGGACGGCGTTGATGGGCGAGCAGATCCAAGGACTCGCGGAGGATGGGCACGTAGCACTGCAGCGCGGGCAGATTGTTGTCCGACCGATCGAAAGCGATGCTTTGAACCAGGATGCGCCCGCCGCCGAAGGACTGCTCCAGGAGCAGCGGGGAGCCGTTTTCGAGACTCAGAACCGTCCTCCACGAAACCGGAAGCGGGTCCTGAAAGAGGGTGTGCCGCTGAATGCGGGCACGATCAAGGTCCAGTCCGGAGCCCTCGGCGAGCATTGCTCCAATCGGATGCTCTCTCGCTGGAGGAAGGAGACGCCAGCCTTCCGCGGGCGGGTTCAAGGAGGCGGAGGGCGAAGCGAGGGGCGGGATGAGGCCCATGCGCATCGCCGGTTCAGCCCACTGCGAATCCCACACGCCGGCCTCCTGGCGGAGAGCGAACCAAATTCCACCGCCTGCGGCCGCGTATGAGGAGAGCCTCGCCGCCTGCCCGGAGGAGAGCGTGCGCGGGTGGCTGAGGAGGATGGCGGAAAAAGGATGCAGCTCGAGCGTGTCGAGTGCAGCGAGGGGACGGATGGTGATCGAGAAGTGGGGTGTTCCCGAGAGCGGACGGGGGTTGCCGAGGGCGGCGAGCAGAAAGCGAAGTTCGGGGGATAATGCTTCCTGAGAGGGGTTTGCGCCGTCCAGAACGAGGATGGGAACCGGCTCCATGCAGGTGAGGATGGTTTGGCACTCGTTGTCGGCAAGCAGGGAGTCGGGGGCTGACAAAGCACTGCGAATGCGATGGATCCCTGCGGGAAGCGGGGGAAGCACGTACTCGATGCGCTGCGAGGCGTGAGGCGCAAGCGAGGCGTGGCGCGTCTTGCCCACGATTCGCCCGTCCACTTCGAAAGAGATCGTGCCCTCAGGGGCCGGCTTGGGGGAGTGATTGGTCACGTGCAGTAAGAGCGTGGGTTCATCCTGACTGGAGATCCACTCGCGTTGTTCCGGCAGCGTGGTGAGGGAAAGGTTGGGCAGGGCCGACTCGGAGAGCCGTACTTCGGGGACGCTGATTCGTACCGGGCTCTCCAGGCTGCGGCGCAGGCGTTCCAGAGATTGCCAGCGGGCGGTGTCGGAGACCCGCCACGGACGCTCGGTCTGATCCGAAAAAACGAGAATCTGCCGGCTGAGCGTTCCGGGTGTGGGGGGCAGACGGAGCGCCTCCTGGAGCGCAGCGCAGAGGTCGGAGCCGCCCGGCTCGGACGCGATGGAGTCGAGTAGCGCACCGATGGCCTCGCGGTTGGATGCAGAGAGGGGCAGGGGCGAACCGATGGCCCAGCGGGGAGTGGAGGAGGCGAGGAGAAGGGCGATGCGGTGCGAGTCCGGAAGGGCGCGGAGCGTGGCCCGGAGTGCGGCCATTGGGTGGGCGAGGGCGGTTCTGCCGTCGTCGGTTTTTCGCGCCGTGGAGAGGGAAACGTCGAGGATGAGCAGGGACTCGCCTCCTGCGGAATCCCTCGCCGAAGTGCGCCAGGGCGGGACGATCTGGGGCTGCGCGAATGCCAGCGCGAGCAGCAGGATGACGCCCATGCGAAGAAACAGCAGCAGCAGGTTTCGGGGACGCAAAAAACCGCGTCTGGGTCTCGGGGGGGTCCCCATCAGGAACTGCATGGCCCCCCAAGGCACGTGGATCCGTTTGCGTTTGGAGAGGAGATGGATGAGGAGCGGAGCCGCCACGGCGGCTGAGCCTGCGAGGAACGCTCCGGTGACAAAGTGCATGGTGCTTGTTTCAGCGCGAGTGGGAAGCCGCCCGGCAGCGTCCCCGCTCCGCGCGGCGGTGCAGGTAATCGGCGAGGGAAGCTCCCAGGGCCTGATGGGTGGGGAGCGGCTCGTAGTCTCCCCCGGCGTGCATGCATCCCCGGCGGAGGGATTCCACAAAGACGCGCATGCGTTCGAGATAGGTCTCCGCGAAATCGAGGGGCTCCATATCCAGGTGCTGGCCCTTCACTTCCAGCGACTCAAACCGTGTGGAATCGCGGTAGGGAAAGCCCAACTCCTCCGGGGTGAGCACGTGAAAAAAAACGAACTCATGTCCCGCCGCACGCACACGGCGGAGGGTCTCGGAAAGGGTGCGTGGATCCTCAAAGCCATCGGAAAACACGAGCAGCAGGCTTTTGCGCCGCAGGTGGGGGAGCAGGTTTTCCAGGTGTTCTCTCAGGAGGGTCGCGCCCTCAGCCCGCAGCATCCCAAGCGCAGCCACGAGCTCCGCGAAGTGATTGGGGGCCATCCGCGGCGGCAGCAAGCGCAGCCCCCGGGAGTCGGGCAGCGTGCTGAGTCCAACCGGGTCGCGTTGCGACAAGAGAAGGCGTGCCAGACAGGCGGCTGCCGCGCGCGCATGGCTGAATTTGCTGCGGGTCGACTGCCCGAAGCGCATCGAACCGCTGGTATCCAGCACGAACACCGTGGGCAGCACGGACTCCGCGTGGAACTCCCGCACATAATAACGGTCGGCTCGGGCGGCTACCCGCCAGTCGAGGTGCCGGAGTTCGTCTCCGGGAGTGTAGGCGCGATGTTGGGCAAACTCGCTGGAGCCCCCTTTCATGCGTGAGTGGTGCAGCCCCTGATGGATGCCCTCGACGGATCGACGGGAAAGCATCTCCAGACGATCCAGCACGGCGAGATCCTCGGGACTCACGAGCTGCTGGAGGGCGTCGAGTGAAGTCATGGCCGGGTGCCGGAGCGCCTTTTACAAAAGCCGCTGGACGATCGAGTCCGGCGAGATGCCGTCCGCCTCCGCCTGGAAGGTGGGCATGATGCGGTGTCGGAGCACGGGGAGCGCCATGGCGGCCACGTCCCCGGTGGTGGCATGGTGGCGCCCCTGGAGCAGGGCGCGCGCCTTGGCTGCGAGCACCAGAAAGATGCTCGCACGGGGACCGGCTCCCCACCGGATCAGCCCGCGGCAGGAGTCCGGGATCTCGGTCCCCTTGGGGCGGCTTTTGCGCACGATGCCGGCTGCGTAGGCAAGGGCCGGTTCCGCGATGGGGACGCGCCTCACGAGGCCCTGAAACGTGAGCAACTGCTCCGCAGAGAGAAGGGGTTCGAGGCGCACCGCCGCCTCGCCGCTGGCTCTGCGGATAATTTCGAGTTCCTCCTCCGCAGAGGGGTAGTCGAGGACGATCTTGAGCATGAACCGGTCGAGTTGGGCCTCGGGCAATGTGTAGGTCCCCTCTTGGTCCAGCGGGTTCTGGGTGGCCAGGACGAAGAACGGATCGTGCAGCCGGTGGGAGTGTCCGCCCACGGTGAGTTGGCGCTCCTCCATGGCTTCAAGCAGGGCGCTCTGGGTCTTGGGAGGGGTGCGGTTAATCTCGTCCGCGAGAATCACGTTGCCGAAAAGCGGACCCTGCACGAACCGGAAGATGCGCCGTCCGGAGACCGGGTCCTCCTCAAGGACGTCGGAGCCTGTGATATCGGCGGGCATGAGGTCTGGAGTGAACTGGATCCGGCGGAAGCTGAGGGAGGTCAGCGAGGCGAGGGTGGAAATCAGCTTGGTTTTGGCGAGGCCGGGGACGCCCTCCAGAATGCAGTGCCCGCGGCAGATCATGGTGGTGAAGATCTGTTCGGTCACCGACTCGAGGCCGACGATGGCCTTTGCGATCTGGGTGCGGAGCGAACCGTAGGCCTCCCGGAGGAGTGCGACGTGTGCCAGATCGGACTCGGGAAGGGAGGGCAGGGTCATGGAGGGAAAGCGTGGAGGTTGCGAGGGTGCCGGCGATCGGCGGCGATCGTGCTCGGGGGGGCGGCAAGAGGCAACGCTCCGCTGGGCAACGCCCCCGCGCGCCCCCCGCGTTCCAATCCCTCACGAACCCCGCTTGCGGCCGGTGAGGAGGAAATACTCGGTGTTGCTGAGGGGCGCCTTTTCCACCCATTCACGGGCTTCGTCGGGATTGCGTCGAAACATGGAGCTGGCCGCCCTCTCCAGAGCGGAGAGCCGTTGCTGCGGGCCCGCCGCGGGGTCGATGCTCAGGGCCCATGCAGCGGCCGTGGCGGGGTCCCGCATGGCGGTGGCCTCCACAAAACCCCGCACCGCCGCGGGATAATCGGCGCTGCCTGCCATCGACTCCAAACGGCTCGCCGCCGCGGTGGGATCCTTTTCCGCCTGCGTCCGGAGCTTGTTGAGGAAGGCCATGTCCCGTGCCACGCCGGCCGGAAGCGCCTCGGCTTGAGCGGGAACATCGCGGCCCAGACGCGCCGCGTCCTCTCTCGGGAGCTGTGCGATGGCGGCGAGGACCTCGGGTTGCTCGGAAAGCTTGAGCCCGGGCCACTTGGCGATCTGGGCGAGCGCGATGTTTCGCATGGGACCCTCGGGGAGGGCGTTGGCGAACTGCAGCGCGCTGGAGGGATCCTTGGATTCGCCGGCCTTTTGGAGCAGCGCTTCCATGGCGGCGCGCGTGGCCGGCCCGGCTGGAGGGGTGTCGCTCAGGGAACCGGCAATGGCGGCAAACTCGGCGGGCGAGCGTGAGGCGATGCTTCCGAGGGTGGAGGCGGTTGCTCGCTGCAGTTCCGGCGAAAGCGTCTTCATCCATGCCACGAAGTCGCCCGGATTTTTCTTGGCCCACGGCTCGAGCAGGGAATCGGATTCGGAGCGGAGCGAGCCATTGGAAACCCAGAGCTGCGCGGCCTTGAGGGGAGCGATTTCTGAAAGACGCCGCGCCGCGAAACGGAAACCCGCGGGGGAGGAGCGCATGAAGGAGGGGTTGCGCTCGATTTCCGCACTCAGAAGGGCCTCGAGTTCCTCCGGATTGAGGCGGCCGATTTTCTCCAGGAGCGCCAACTGCGCATCGGCGGGGGAGCGGTTTTCCTTTTGAATTTCGGAGAGCAGCGCGTGGAAGGAGTTCGGCGGGGGTGCGGAGGCAACGGCCCGCATCGAGGAGGGTTCGGGGGATGGGGCCGGGGAGGAATCGCCGGACGGCGCAGGCCGGAGCGCGGTCCCCGAGGGCGCGCCTGTAGTCGCGGCCGATGCCTTTTGGGAAGCTCCCGAGGGGCGTCCGGCATCCCCCGGGGGCATCAGCTGGCGCGCGGCCACGAACCCCGAGAAGGCGAGGGCGGCCGAGAGCGGAAATAGAAAACGAGGCTGCATACGGCAGGGGTAGGCAAGAGAGCGGGCCCTTTACTGCGGCTTGATGGGAGCGACCCGGCGCACGAGCTCGGCTTTCTCCGAGTCGGGAAGGGGAATGAGCGCGAGGGTTTCGCTTCGGGACATCGTGCTGCGGAAGCCGGGTCGTTCGGTCATCATGTTGGCGAAATAGTCCAACTGGACGGCCTTGGATTGGAGGGCCATCCCTGCATCGATGGCGGCCTGCTGGCTTCCCCAACTTGCGGACTGATTCCAGGCATCGATGCGCACGGCGGAGAGTGCTCCCTGCCGGAAAGAGCCCTCGGGGAGTGCGCTGATCCATTCGATGGCCGAGGGCCGGTCCTTTTGGGCGAGGGTCCACCAAGTGGCAAGGGCGGAGGCGCGCATCATCTCCTCGCTGGGCTGCTTCTCGGCGAATGCCACGGCGGCGTCCACGCCATCCCGGCGATAGCGGGCGACGGTCTCGGAGTACATCATCCACGGGGCTTTTTCCTTTTCGTTGAGCGACTCGAACAGGGCGGAGGCTCCCTCGCCTGAGGCGGTGCGCATGGATGCAATCGTGGAGGCGAGCAGCTGCTGCGATACGGCCGGTTGCCCATCCGGTCCACCACGGCGCCCTCCGCGACGTCCCCCGTACGGACCGCCGCCCCCCGAATCCGCGGGCAGGTTTTTCTCCACCTCCGCGGCGAGTGCGCGGACTTGGGCGAGTGCGGCGGCGGGATCGGCGAGCGCCTCTTTGGCGAGGGCCGCGCCCAAAAACTGGTTCATCTTCCAGGAGCCGGGGCCGCTCAGGAGTTGTGGGTTTGCCTTGAGGGCTTCGGCCATTTGCGAGAAGGCGCCACCCACTTGGAGCAACTCGCCCTGTCCCACGGAGTCGAGCGCGGCGGAGCGCTTGTCTTCGGGAAGCGCGGCGAGGGTGAGCAGGGCTTCCGCTCCGCTGCGCGCCGCCACCGCGGCCACGGCTGCGGAGAGGAGGGTCGAATCCTCGAGCTTCTTGCCCAGTTCCAGGGCCCGCTGTGGGTCGGCTGCGGCGAGTCGGGAGGCGAGGACGGAACGGAGCGGATCCTCCTCGGGCTTGGTCTTGGGAAGCGCCTCCAGCAGCGCGGCAGCTTGGTCCGCCTGAAGGTTCTTCGCGAGGCGACCAATCCAAATTTCGAGGCCCGGAGGGCAGGGCTCCCCTTTCGAAAAGCGCTCGGAGAGTCGGGCGAGAAGGTCCTTTTGTTTGCCGAACTCGAGCCGGCTGAAATCGGAGGGCTCGGAGGCGTTGGGAAGCAATCCCTCGGTCAGTGCGGGAGGAAATTCCGGAGCTGCGGCGGGCACGGGGTTCGCCGCAGGGACTGCGGCTGAGGCAGCGGCCTTGGCCGGCGCACTCGGTTTTGGGGGGCTTGCGGGGCCTTCGCGCTCGGTGAGGCGCGTCAGCACCCCGGCGCAGGTGCCGGAGACAAGGGCAACACAAAGGGTGAGGGCGGCGGTGCGTGGGGAGCTCATGCGCTTGGGAGGTTGTGCGGATCAGACGCTGCTCAAAAACCGGCTTCCCAGTGCATCACAGAAGGGGGAGGGGATCAATCCGTGCCTTGTGTCGCGCGCGCCGTGCGGCGGCGGGTCGCGTGGGGGAAGCGCTGGGATTTTCGTTGATGCGCCGCAGCGGGTCCGCAGAAATGCCCGCCTGCCAATCCACGCTCCACCCTTGGGGAACCGCTTTTTTATGAACACGCCACTGCCTTTAGAAGACAACGCTTCGGACATCCTGGGGAAGGCCATGCGCGGGCTTGGCGTCAGCCCCGGGGAGCTGGCGCGCCGGGCGGGAGTCAGCGAGCACACCGTGCAGGAGCTTCGGGAGGGGCGGGGAGAGGAGGCCGCTTGGCGCGCCGTCGCCCCGGTTTTGGAACTGGGGCCCGAGGCCTTGGTTGTGAGTGCTGCGGCGTCCTGGCGTCCGGAACCGCTTTCGGTCGAGGGGCTGGCGTGCTTCAACACCCCTTTCGAGGACATGACCGTCAACAGCTACCTCGTGTTTGATGCGGCCCGCCAAAAGGCCGTCGCCTTTGATACCGGGGCGGATGCCACGGCGATGCTGGACTTTCTTCGGGAACGCGGGCTCACGCTGGAGCGGGTTCTCCTGACTCACACGCACGGAGATCACCTCTTCGATCTGGATCGACTCTGCGAAAAAACGGGCGCGCAGGCGTTCACGAGCATTCGCGAGCCGCTGCTTGGGGCCACCTCCATCGAGCCGGGTCATGTCTTCGAATGTGGCACGCTCCGCATTTCCACACGCTCCACGTGGGGACATTCCAAGGGCGGCATCACCTACGTCATCGAGGGCTTGTCACGTCCGGTGGCCGTGGTGGGCGACGCCCTTTTCGCGGGCTCGATGGGAGGCGGCGGCGTCTCGTACGCGGACGCGCTGAGGACGAACCGGGAGGCCATTTTTTCGCTGCCGGACGCGACGGTGGTGTGTCCGGGGCATGGGCCCCTGACCACGGTGGGTGAGGAGAGAACGCATAACCCGTTCTTTGCCCGATAGTCGGGATGTCTGGTGGAGCAGGTGGCCTCGAATCCATTTATGAATACGAAACCAAAAATCGGTGTGGTGGGACTGGGAAGAATGGGCGCGAACATGGCGCGCCGCCTGAAGGACTGCGGCTTTGAGATTGCCTCGCTCCACGACGTCCGTCCGGGGGTTGCGGCGGGTTTGGCCGAGGAGCTTGGGGCGCGGGCTTGCGGGACGCTTGCCGAGGTCACGGCGCATGCGGAGGTGGTGCTCACGGTGGTGACCGATGATGCGGCGATGCGCTCGGTTTTTGCGTCCACGGGAGACAGCCTGCTGACGGGCGCTGCGGGGCGGATTTTTGTGAATTGCGCGACGGTGAGCCCGGCGGTGCATGCGGAGGTGGAGGGCTTGGCTGAGGCGGCGGGGGCGAAGGCCTTGGAGGGGTGTATGGCGAGCAGCATCACGCAGGCGCGTGAGGGTTCGCTGTACCTGATGGTGGGGGGACGGAGGGAGGTGTTCGAGTCGGTGCGACCGGTGTTGGAGGCGTTGAGCAGCAGCATGCGTTACATCGGGGGAGCCGGGGAGGCCGCGAAGGTGAAGGCGCTGGTGAACATGGTGATGAACATCCACACGGCGGCTCTGGCCGAGGGTCTGGGGCTCGCGGACGCCCTGGGGCTGGATCTGGCGATGATTCGCGAGGTGTTCTCGCAAACCGGAGCGGCCTCGAGGGTGCTCGTGACGGATGGCGAGGATATGCAGCACCGCGAGCACTCCTGCTTTTTCAGCGCGGCGCACGCGGCGAAGGACAGCGGCATTGCGCTCGGCTTGGCGCGCCAGGCGGGCCTGGACCTGCCCCTGGCGCAGGCGACCAAGGCGCAATTTGATCGGATGGTTTCCTTGGGTTTGGGGGAGCTGGACAAGTCGGGGATCGCCGAGCTGACCTTCCGCGGCCGCGGGCCCGGCGCGGTCTAACGCGCTCTGAGAGAGAAGCGGTCTCGGGGCGGAGGGCTCGGCTTGGTTTGGGAGCACCAAAGCGCGAGCCTCGGGAGCGGCCGGGGCTGGGTCCCCGGCTCTAGCCTTGGACGATCCAAGTTCCTGCGAGTCGATCGCAAAGGGACCGCTGTCCTCGCAGGGCAAGCGTCAGCATGATGCCGAGGGCTCCGAGTGTGAGTGCTCCGCCGAGGAGCGGTCCCCAAGCAGGTTCGATTGAAAAAGCCCAGAGCGCGGGCCACCACCAACCCCAATCGAGAGTGGCTCGCCATGCGGCACGCCAACGGTTTGCGGGGCTTCCGTCTGGGAGCACCACGGTGATTCCGAGGCCCCGCATCACCAGCCCGGAACGGCCCATCAACGCGGCAAGAAGGGCGATGAGGAGGGTCGCAGAGAGCATCCATCGGGCACTTTTTGACCATGCGGGCCAGTCTAAGACTGGTTTGTTCAACCACACAGGGTCACCCCACGAATTCAATGCGTCTCCCAAATCCGCCTTGGCGCGCGACACCTCCTCCTGGGTCGGGTGCGGATTGCGGTCGAGGATCTGCTGGAGCCGCCCTTTGTCCGCCGCATCGGTAAAGAGGGCCATGGTCATCTTGTCCTCGGAATTTTCCTTTTGAACGGTTTTTCGAAAACGATCTGCCATGTACGTTTCGAGAGACTCCAGTTTCGGCTGCGGACTGTGGTTCATGACTTTGCGTCCGGCCTCCAGATCCTCATGCATTCTGAGGGCCGCCACGAGCGCCTGCCATTGCTGCAGAGGTTTGGATTCGACTTGCGGGGATGCCATCGCGAGAAGCCCGACCAACAGCTGAAACAGCGCTGGCAGCGTGGGCCCAAGGACCAACAAAGCGCGCTGCCATGGCAACAGATTGCCTGCGCGTTGAAGGGCTCCTTTCAGATCGTGCACGAACTCGGGAATCGTCGTGTTTTGAGTCAAGCGAACCAACGCCCGCCGGATCCCGATCGGCAGTGGCAGACGTGGAGCGTTGACTTGGGCCTCCGAAGTTTTTGCGCATCGTCCTTCCAAGGCTGAGATTGCGATCTGATTCAAAAAAGCCTGCGGCTCGGTGAGCTCCGCCGAGGATGCATCCCGGTTCGCTTGTGCCGGGAAGTCGAGGAGCTTGGCGCGCCCAGCCGAGGTGATCCAGATCCGGTCGAGGCCGAGTTTTTGGGGGAGAGATCCGTCGGCCTCTGCGGCGGCCATTTCCTCTGCCACGTCTTTGAGCCAACCGCAGACGGTCCTCCACGGATGGGGCCTCTGGAGCAGCGCCATCAGTGGTTGACCGGGTGCGTGCTCGTAGGCATCCCAATTCCGCTCTCCTCGTTGCCCCTGAAGCCAGCGAAGCCTGCCGGAGCGCGACACGTTTCGCAAAAAGTCGGCGACCTCGGGTTCCCCGTGAGACACCTTTCGGACCCAGACTTTGCGCATCATGCGTGCGTCGAAGCCGACCCAGAGCTCCGAGGCGGCTCCTTGGTCGATGCGCTCCAGGAGATGATAAGGCCCGCACTGTTCCGCGGCAGATTCGGGGTCTGAATGGAGTTCTGAAACGGGGCGTTGCGGTGCCGGCTGCCTTGAGTCCAGAACCACCCGGGTGCCTGTGGCGAAATCCAGCAGGGTGGCGTACCCGTTTCGGGCCCTCGCGGAAATTGCGAGCAGGGGGTGATACACGAGACCGAACAGGGTGAGGACCCAGCCGATTAAATCGAAACCCAAGCCGGAAGTGATCAACCGCAATAGGTCAGCGAGATAGAAGATCGCCGCCCGGGCGAGGGTTTGTCCGAGGCGGGGCGTGCCTCCGGATTGACTCGCAACCCGCAGATCGAAAACGCGTTTTCCCAGAGTGCTACCCCAACGCCACTCGGAGAATCCAAAGTAGGCGAGGGTTAAAACGGTGGGTGCCCAGGCCCACCTCTGGAGGGTTTCCGACATTCCGAGAAACCCGCCCACGAAAAACGGCACACTGAGCAGAGCGCGATCGACGGAATGGGCGAGAATACGCTTTGCGAGCGGTGCAGGAATCGGAGCGCTCGAGGCGAAGGGAAGGAGTGCCCGGCGCAATTCGGCGTAGTCGCGGCATCGTTCGTCGGCAGCTTTGCTCAGACAGCGAAGGATGACGCGATCGAGCCCCTCCGGGATTTCCGGGCGCAGTTGGCGCGGGGAGGGCGCTGGTTTGTCCAGCACCTCGGCCAGGACTCCGACCAAATTGTCACCGAAAAAAGGGGGCTTTCCGGTGAGCAGATAGTACAGGGTTGCGCCCACGGAATAGAAATCGCCTCGGGCATCCACGGTTTCTCCACGCAGCTGTTCGGGAGCGGAGAAAGCGGGCGTGCCGATCATTCGCCCTGCGGTGGTGAGGAGCAGATTCGGCTGCGCGAGCGTTGAAATGGAGAGTCCGAAGTCACCCACTTTCACGCTGCCATCCGAATCCACAAAACAGTTTGAGGGTTTCACGTCCCGGTGCAGCACTCCCACCGCATGCGCGGATTCCAACCCCGATAAGACTTCCAAAATCCGGTCGACGGCATCCTTCACTGGGAGGGGGCCCGACTTCTGCACGAGATCCTGCAGGGTGCCTCCGGGCACCAGTTCCATGGTGATGACCGGAACGTCTTCGATTTCCTCGGTGCCGAAGACATAGACGCAATGGGGATGGTTGATGGATGCGGCCAGCAGGCCTTCGCGGAGGAATCGCTGGCGGGCCTCGGTGGATTCGAGGGTGCGGCCCAGCACCTTCAGGGCGACCCGCCGCCGGTTGCGCCGGTCTTCCGCTTCATAGACGGCCCCCATGCCGCCGCGGCCGAGGAGGCGGGTGACGCGATAGTGGCCGAATTCAAAGGGAAAGAGGGGCGGCGCGAGGAGCCGCCGTTCTCCGGCGTCCTGAATGGGGGTGGAGGTGAGCTGGGTGGAGAGCCCCAGTTTCAAGAGGCAGCGCGGACAGAGGCCCTCGCTGAGCTCCGATTGGAGCGGGGCATCGCATTCGAGACAGTGGGTTTGAGACATGAGATTTCGGGGTTTGCCTCTGTCAGAAGCAATCTCGCTCAAAGGTTACATGCGGACCAAGGGGATCTAGCCCAAGGCCCGGAGTAGAGTCCGCAGTTCCTCATCCACTTCGGATTCCGAGAAGACCGTTTGCGCGACTTCGTCCCGAATCAGATCCCTGTAGCGTTGCCGCAACCGGTGCACGGCGACCTTGACGGCGCCCTCGCTCATTCCGATGTCGCGCCCGGCATCTGCGTAGGAACGCCCCTGCCCGCCGGTCAAAACGAATTTCAACGACTGAAACTGGGCGCCCTTCCCGGCTTCCATCATCTCGAGCTTTAACCGATCCAGAACACGATCGAGTAGCGTCAGAGCCCATTGCCGGTCGAAGTCATCCAGCGGCGTGGGCGCTTGGGGGGCATGGTTCCGGTACCGGTCTTCCGCCTCGGCGCTGTCTATGGAAACCCATTCTTTGCCGCCTCCCCGCTTGAGGGCCTGGGAACGGTCCCACGCGTTGGCGAGGTGGTTTTTGAGGGCCGCGAGCAGGAAGGACCGAAACTTTCCTTTGTCCCGCGACAAGGCTCCGAAATCACGTTTCTCCAACAGCCGGGCAAAGAAGCCTTGGACGAGGTCCTCGGCATCGTGGGCCGAGTATCCCTGACGCCGAGTGAAGGCGTAGAGGGGATACCAATACGTGCTGCACAGCTGCGCCAGAGCCCGCTCGGCGGAGACCGGATCGGATTGGAGCGAGCAAACCATGCTCCAGTGGGTGGTGAGGAAAAGACCGCGGGGGGAGTGTGCGTTCGGAGAAGACATCGAGGGGGGGATTGAACCGGCTCTGTCGCTGCGTGAGGTCTTGAGCAGGGGAGAGGGTGGGGTGGAGAGGCTATGGATTGCTGAACCGAAAATGGAAGTCTTCGTGGTCGTTGGCGTCGAGATCGCCGGCATCTTTCAACATGGCGGGGCTTCTGCCTCCGGCGCCTTGCGCGGTTTCTGATGCGCGGGATCGCCCCAGCGGCGATCCTATGGGTGGAGGTGGGAGAGGAATTGCGCCATAACGGGGAATCTCGGCGCGCCCATGCGACCGACCGCCCCTTTCAGCCATGAAAATCCGCCGCCTCGTCACCTCCCTGTTTTTTGCCAGCACCCTCGGTCTTTGCGCGCAAAGCCCAGCGCAAAAAAACGCCCGCCAAGTCACCCTCATCGATCCGGCGGCCTTCGGTTTTGGCAGACCTGGCATCCTGTTGGACACGACGGTCGTGGGCACCCAGGACTTCGCCAACCGTCCCGGCGGCCTCGGTTTCAGCGAGGTGCGCACCATTCTCCCCGTGTGGAGCAAAAAGGTGCGCGATCTGCGCGTCAGTGCCTCGCTGAGTTACAATACGAGCGTCCTTGATTTCGATGGCCTGCTCGGACTGCAGCGCGAAACGCTGCACAAGCTCGACGCCCAGATCAGCCTGTTCTGGTTGCCAGAACCTTCTCGGTGGTGGGGCTTGGGCTTTGTCACCCCGGGGATTGGCACCGATTTTCGGGGCTTGTCCTGGGATGACTTTGAAATCTCGAGCCTCGGATTGCTGGCGTACAAAGTGACCGATCGCTTCAGCCTCGCAGGGGGCTTTTTTGCGCAGTACGGGGCCCAAGAGGGCAGGATTGTCCCCGCGCTTGGCTTTGTCTGGAAGCCCGATCCCTTTATCGTGCAGGTCACGCCGCCCTTTGTGGTGCTGGGTTGGCGCGCCGCGGACCGTGTCACCCTGAGCCTGAGCGCCTACCCGAGCGGCGGCTCGTGGGATGTGGAAAATCCCGCCGTAAATCGCGTCGACCTTCAGGGGTGGCAGACCGCGGCATCGGTCATGTTTCAGGTGACGAAGCAGTTCTCCGTCTCGGTGCGAGCCGGTCTCAACGTCGGGGGCGAGCTCGAGTTGCGTGATGCCCGCAATCGCGTTCTGGCCAACGAAACGCTTCAGTCCGCTCCGTTTGGAGCGCTCAACCTGCGCTGGCAGTTCTGATCGTCTTCGACGTCGGCCCCCTTGGTTCCTGCCCCCGCGAACCGCCCGCCCATCCGTGCACGCTCATCTAGGATTTCGGCGAAGGTCCGCGATGGCCGGGCCGACCCTCCGCGGCCGCGGGGGGCCCTCGTCGTCCTAGCCGTTCGGGTAATTGGGGGCGGGTCGGGGGCGGGTTATTCTGCGAGGCACTATGAAGCTCCTCCCCTTTTGTATTCCTGCCCTGGCGCTGATGACCTCCCCGCTTTTCGGGCAAGATCACACGCATCAGCCTCCGCCTCGCCCCATCGTCACGAGAACCGTCCATGGATCGGCTGTCGAGGTCGACAAGCACGGTCTGGGGGCCACCTACGAGGTGAGCCTCGTGCTCAAATCTGGCTCAGAAACCCAGTCGCTCCGCGCGGTGGTAACCGATTCCCATTTTGATCTGAAGGATTTCGACATGGGAGTCGGTTTTCAAGGGCACGTCCTCCCCGCTGAGTCCGGTGCCGACGCCACTTTCCGGATCCTTTTTCGGGTGGGGACGCCGGATGGCCCCGTCCTCAACGATCGAAGGATCGGGTTTTCCGTGAGCGGAAGCCTCTTGCTGAAGCCGGGGGAATCCATCGAAGCGTTCCGTTCCGGGAAGTGGGTGGGCACTATCGCGCTCCGCCAGGTGAGCGCTGTGGCGGCTCCCTAAGCCGGTGTGCGCAGCTCAGGGCGTGAGCGGCTCGAAGCGGACGTTGGCGTACCAGCCGTTGGTCACCTCCGAGCCGTTTCCCCCCACGGAAAACTGCACGGTGTCTTTGGGAGCGTCTCCGGCGTTGGTGACGTAGGAGAGCACCTCCTTGCCATCAATCCGGGCGGTGATCGTCCGGCCCCGCATCTCGAGCACCAAATCGTGCCACGCATCCACGGCGAGATCGATCTTCTCGGTCTTCGCCGCGCCGATGAACTTCCGGTTCATCTTCTTCTCCTTTTTCAATGCCTCCGCCTCCGGAGACCCCTTGGGATAAAGGTTTTCCTCGTCCCATGCGCGGATCACGTTTTGCCGGATGTGGACCCCGGCGAGGTGGAAATTGGCTTCCAGAATCGGGTTGGGCCCGTTGAAGCCGACGGCCGCCATGCCGCCCTCCGACAGTTTGAAGCGCGCACTCAACCGGACGTCGGTTCCCGTCACCTTGCGCTGGAGTCCCGACGGATGGAGTTTGCCAAAGGTCTGTCCCTTCAACACGCCCTCCTCGATGTTCCACCAGCGGTGCATGTTCTTCGGGCCGGAGACGGTCTTCCCATCCGGCAGCCACCCGTAGGAATGCCAGCGTGCTGTGAATGCGGCCGGATCCGAGAAATCCTCGGTCCAGCGGGAAAGATCGGGCTGTTCGGCGGCGATGCACGGAGCGAGGGGGAGAGCGAGGAGCAGGGCGTGGAGCAGGGGTTTCATAAGCATGGGAAGTCAGGAGCGCCCGGGCGGGGAAACGTCCGGGGCGCGTTGGGGCCGTGGCGGGGCGGAGCGGAGCGGAGAGCCGGGCGTCAGGCGATGATTTCCTTCAGCAGGCCCGTGCTGTCTCCATGGCGTTCGACGGGAACCCCCACGCCGTGGAGCAGCGTGAGCCAGGCGTTGCAGAGGGGCGTGTCCTTGGGGGTGACGATGTTGTGTCCGAGTTTGATGCCGGCGCCACCCCCGGTGAGGAGCGTGGGGCAGTTGTCGAGGTTGTGTTCCGTGCGGATGTTGCTGCCGTAGGCGAGGGCGACGTGGTCGAAGAGACGCGAGCCGTCGGCCTCCCGGGTGGCTTTGAGCTTGTCGAGGAACTCCGCGAGCAGGGTGCTTTGCGTGAGGTCACGCTGCTGGGACGCCTCGAGTTTTTCGCCGAGCGTCGAGTGGTAATGGCTCATGTCGTGCGGAGCGACCTTGATGCCGATGCTCGTGAGCAGGGTGCTGACCGGTTGGCGATAGGTCATTATGCGGGTGCTGTCGGTCTTCATGGCCGCGAGCATGATGTCGTACATGATCCGGATCTCCTCGCGTCCTGCGAGGCCCGGCTGGGGCTCGGGGATCGGGGCGTCGGGACGGGGAACGCCAATCCATTTTTCGTCTTTGCTGAGGCGCGTTTCGATGTCGCGGATGCCTTGGAAATACTCGTCCAGCTTAGCCTTGTCGGTTTTGCCCAGGTTGCGCTGCAGGGCCTTGGCGTTTCCCAGCACGGTGTCGAGGACGCTGCGTTTTTGCGCGAGCATCGCCTTTTGCTGTTCAATGGGCGTGTTGTCCTTCGCGAAGAGACGGTGGAAGGCTTCGACGGGGCCCTTCTGTCCGCCGACGGGTTTGCCGCTGACATCCCACGCCATGGAGAGGCCGGGGCCGTGTCCGGAGGCCTCGGCGTTTTCGCTTCCGTTGAGTTGGAGGGAGGCGAAGCGGGTGTCCAGTCCGAGGCGGGCTGCGGCGACCTGGTCGGCGGAAATGCTGTTGTGAAAGTTCTGCCCGGGCTCGGCGAAGCGGTTGGCTCCGGTGAGCCACATGGTGCTGCCCCAGTGGCCTTCGTTGGAGTACTTGTTGCAGAGCCCCTGGACGATGGAGAAGTCGGCCTTGTGGCGCGCGAGGGGGGCGAGGCCCGCCGGAAGTTCGTAGTCGGCGCCGGGCTGTTTCTGGTCGGGAAACCAGCTCTCGGTGGTGATGCCCCAGCCGAAGCCGAGAAAGACGAGGCGCTTGGGCGGCGTCCCTGGGGCGGATGCGGCGGCCGAGGCGAAACGGCGGAACCCGAGGGATTCCAGCGTGGGCAGTGCGATGAGGGCGGTGGCGGAGCGGAGGAAATGACGGCGGTTCAACGGGAGGTTCATAATCGGGGAGGAGGAGGAGGCTACTTGGTGTGGAATTCGCGACTGCCCACGAGGGCGTGAATGAACTCGCGCACGGCGAAGTTCCGGCGCTTGGCCTGCTGCTGCATGCTCTCGAGGAGCGGCTCGTCGCTGAAGCCGCAGGGACGCCCCAAGGCGTACTCCACGAGGGCGGTGCTGAACCCGCGGGCGAAGGAGTCCGCGCGGGAGGCGATCAGGTCACGGAGTTGGAAGAAGTCATTAAAGGACGGTCCTTTGTGCAGGGTGGCCGACGCTTCAATGGTCCAGGTTTTTTTGGTTTTCGGGTCGGGTTTGCCCGTGGCGTCCTTGGCGGTGGTGCTGTCCTCGGTGCGCCATTGACCGGCGGCGTCGAAATTTTCGAGGCCGAAACCGATGGGGTCGATTTTGCGGTGGCAGCTGGCGCACTGGGGATCTTCCTGGTGAGCGAGGAGCCGCTCACGGGGGGTGAGGACTTTGCCTGCCAGACGGGTGATGGCGGGAACGTTGGCGGGAGCGGGGGGTGGCGGCTCGTGGAGGAGTTTGCGTAAGACCCAGGCGCCGCGCTCGACGGGGCTGGTGTGCTCTCCGTTTCCGCCCATGAAATGGATGGCGGCCATGCCCAGCAAACCACCGCGGGGCGAATCCTTGGGGAGGCTGACCTTTTCGAAGCCGTCACCCTGGACGCCGGTGATTCCGTAGTAGTGGGCGAGCACGCGGTTGACGACGGCGTAGTCGGCCTTGAGGAGGTCGCGGAGGCTGGCGTTGTGAGCGAAGAGGTGGAGGAAGGTCTGGTGGATTTCCTCTTTGGCGGCGACCTTGGTGCCGTTGTCAAAACGGGGATACATCGCCCGGTTGATTTCGAAAAAATCGATGCGGTCGAGCCCGAGCCACTGGTGGGTGAAGGCGCGGATGGAGGCCTCCGAACGGGGGTCGTTCAAGAGCCGGTCCGTTTGAGCGGCCATCACCTCCGGCTTGCGCAATTCGCCTTGGGCGGCAAGACCCCGCAATGTGGCGTCCGGGGGCGCCGCCCAGAGGAAGTAGGAGAGACGCGTGGCGAGTTCGAGGTCGGTAACGGGGCGGCGCTTTTCGTCGGGCGTGGGCTCGGCGAGGTAGAGGAACATGGGCGAGGAGAGCACGACGGACAGCGTCTCCTTGAGGGCGGCGACCGGTTTATCCCCGGCCTTTCTGCGGGTGTCGTAGAGGGAGACGAGCTGGTCGATGTAGTCGGACGGGGCGGCGTTGCCTCGGAACGCCTCCAGCGTGAAGCGCTCGAGGGCGCCGCGGAGTTGCTCGGGCGTGGGGGCTGGCGCCTTGTCGTTGAGCGGCAGGTCCAGGGCGGCAAGGCCGGGAGGGATGGGGCGGGTGGCGTCGGGGAGGCGTTCGATTTCAATCCAGTCCACCCACAGCACCAGCTCCGGCCCGATGCCGTTGCGTTTCACGGCTTCGACGCGCTTCCGGTTCCCCTCCTCATTGGTGTCGTGGCTGCCCTTTTCCC
>JBEBAG010000346.1:0-6176 GCA_041159065.1 Verrucomicrobiota bacterium
CCCTAACGAGCCCCCGGGATCTTCCCCTGATCGGTCCGGTAACGCGTTCCCTTCCGCGAGCGCCCCCCGCCGGTCAAAAAAAGAGCGCCTCTCCCCCCAAAGGGTGTTTGTTTTGCCCGCCCCATCTTCCTCCGCCGTGAACCGCCACGCACTGCCCATCTTCGAGCTCGAGACCGCCCTCGTCCAAACCCTCCAAACCCACTCGCGCGTGCTCCTCGAGGCCCCGACGGGTTCGGGCAAATCCACCCAAATCCCCCAAAT
The DNA here is from genome assembly GCA_041159065.1 of Verrucomicrobiota bacterium. Taxonomy (GTDB): domain Bacteria; phylum Verrucomicrobiota; class Verrucomicrobiia; order Chthoniobacterales; family Chthoniobacteraceae; genus Chth-196. Next base: position 262 of record JBEBAG010000346.1, read on the forward strand.
CCTCCTCGACCACGGGTTCGCCGGACGCGGTGAAATCGTGGTGCTCCAACCCCGCCGGCTCCCGGCCCGCATGCTCGCCGCGCGCGTCGCCGAGGAACGCGGGACCCCGCTGGGCGCCGAAGTGGGCTACCAGATCCGCCTCGACCGCGTGGCCTCCCAAGCCACGCGCATCCGCTACGTCACCGAGGGGATTCTCCTGCGCCAGATGCTCCACGATCCCAGTCTCCAGGGCGTGGCCGCCATCTGCTTTGACGAATTCCACGAGCGCCACCTCTATGGCGACATCACCCTGGCCCGCGCCCTCGAACTGCAGGAAAGCCGGCGCCCCGACCTCAAGGTCCTCGTCATGTCCGCCACCCTCGACGCCGGGACCCTCCAGAATTACCTCGCCCCCTGCAAGATCCTCACTTCCAGGGGACGCACCTTTCCCGTGGAGATCCGCTATCTCCCCAAACCCGCGCCGGACGGGCCTTTGTGGGAAACCGTGGCCGAGGCCTTTGAAACCCTCGCTCCGCAAACCGAGGGCGACGTGCTGGTGTTTCTCCCGGGAGCCTACGAGATCCAACGCACGCTGCAGACGCTGCGGGAGACCCGCGCAGGACGAGGCTTTGAACTGCTCCCCCTGCACGGGGAACTGCCTCCTGCCGAACAGGATGCCGCGCTCCAGCGCTACGCACGCCGCAAGGTGATCGTCTCCACCAATGTCGCGGAGACCTCCCTCACCATCGACGGCGTCCGGGTGGTGATCGACGCCGGCCTCGCCCGGATCGCGCGCTTTGACCCTTACCGGGGCATCAACACCCTGCTCATCGAACGCATCAGCCGCGCCTCCGCCGACCAGCGCGCCGGCCGCGCCGGCCGCACCGCGCCCGGCGTCTGCCTGCGCTTGTGGACCGAGCGCGAACACCTGGAACGCGCCCCGCAGGAGCTGCCTGAAATCCGGCGGCTCGACCTCGCCGAGGTCGTGCTCACCCTCAAGGCCAGCGGCGTCGACGACATTGCCGGCTTCCGCTGGCTGGAGCCACCGGATCCCAAGTCCCTCGAACGCGCCCTGATACTGCTCGAAGACCTCGGCGCCCTCGATCCGGCGGGCCGCCTGACCGAGCTGGGCCGCCGCATGCTCGCCTTCCCCGCCCATCCCCGATACGCCCGGATGCTGCTGGCCGCCCAGAACGAGGGCTGCGTCCCGGAAGTCGCCCTCATCGCGGCACTCACCCAGGGACGCAACCTGTTGCGGCGGGCGGAGAACCCGCAGATGCAGCAGGAGCGCGATGCCCTCCTGGGAGAGGAGGCGGATTCGGATCTGTTCGCCCTGATGCGCGCCCAGCGCTTTGCGGAGGAGGCCCAGTTTCATCCGCAACGCTGCCGTCCCCTGGGGATCCACGCCGGGGCCGCGCGCGAGGCGGCGAGCCTGGCGAAACAGTTTCTGCACATTGCCAGGGAACAGGGGCTTGCGACCGCCCAAACCCCGGCGTCTCCGGAGGCCCTTCAGCGCTGCGTGCTGGCGGGTTTTCCCGATCAGGTGGCCCTGCGGATGGACGCCGCGACGCTGCGCTGCCTGTTGGTGCACGGGCGCAAGGGCGTCCTGGCGCGGGAGAGTGCGGTGCGCAAGGCGGCGCTGCTGGTGGCCTGTGAGGTGCGTGAGATCGAGGGCAAAGATGCGGAGCGCCAGGTTCTGCTGAGCCTCGCGACGGCGGTCGAAGAGGCCTGGCTGCGGGACCTCTTCCCCGACCACTTTTCCGAGGTGGACGCCGTTTCGTTCGATCCGGTCCAGCGGCGGGTGCTGGCACGGAGGACGGTGCGTTTCCGGGATTTGACTCTCCGATCGAGGGATACGGATGCGGTGCCGCTGGATGAGGCGGCGCGGCTGCTGGCGCGGGAGGTGGAGGAGGGGCGGTGCATTCTCAAGGCATGGGACGATGCCGTGGACCAATGGGTGATGCGGGTGAACCGGGTGTCGGAGTGGTTTCCGGAGTGGGAGATTCCGCGCATCGGCGAGGAGGAGCGCCGGATGCTTTTGGAGCAGATCTGCCACGGGGCGATCAGTTACCGGGAGATCAAGGAGCGGCCTGTCTGGCCGGTGGTGAAGGGATGGCTCTCGGCGGCCCAGGGGGAGCTGGTGGAGAAGCACGCGCCCGAGCGGATGGAGATGCCCAATGGGAGGCGGGTGAAGATTGCGTATGCGGCCACGAGCGCGCCCACGGTGGCGGCCCGGATTCAGGATCTGTACGGCGTGGAGGGGGAGCTCCGCATTGCGGCGCGGCGGGTGCCCCTCGTGATCCAAGTCCTCGCCCCCAACCAGCGGCCCCTCCAAGTCACGCAGAACCTCTCCACCTTCTGGAAGGAAAGCTATCCCAAGATCAAACAGGAGCTGCAACGCAAGTACCCCAAGCACGAGTGGCGCTGAATCCTCCGTTCCACGTGGAACGATCCCGGACGCGGCAACGCGAGGAGGTTCCTCCGTGGAAACTCCTTAATTTTGCCCCACCCACCCGCGTAGTCTGAGCGATTTCCATGGAAGTCGTCTCGCCGCACCCTCCCGCCGACCCGTTCGCCTCCACCGCCAAGGCCCAGGAGTCGTTCCGAATCGGTCCCGCCCCGACGTGGGTCACTCCCAAAAGCATCCCCTGGCGAGCCACGGGAAAGCCCCAGACCCACGCTCTCCTCCTGTTTTCCGACACCCAGCGCAGACCCGCGGAGGGCCTCCGCTACGAAAGAGACGTGCGCCGCCTCCTCACCAAGGAAGCCGTCCAGCACCTCTCGCAAGTGGAGCTGCAATGGGATCCGGAGACCGAAATCCTGACTCTGCACGAAGTCGCCCTCTGGCGCGAGGGCGTCTCCCGCAGCTTCTGCGAGCGTTCCCGCGTGCTCCTGCGGCAACGCGAGGGAAGCCTCGAATCCCAGATCCTCCACGGCCGCATGAGTGCCATCCTCCTCTTGGACGATGTGCGCCCGGGAGACTGCATCGAAGTCGTCCACTCCATCCAAACGACCCAACAGCTCTCGGGAGAGCGTTTTGATTTTCTCTTCCTGCTCGACCGCTGGAACCCCACCGCAAACTGGAGCATCAGCGTCCATCTCCCTCCGGACACCCCGTGCCAGGTGCAAGCCCCCCACCACCCGCAAGTCTACCCCGCGGGGGACCACCTCGTGCGCGAATGGAGCGGCACGCAACCCGAAAACCAAGAGCCCGAACCCCTGACTCCCTCCTGGCACAGCGCACTGCCCTTCGGACAGTGCAGCGGCTACGCGACATGGAATGAGATCGCGCGCTTGGTTTGCCGCGCATGGGATTCGCTCGCCACCGATACCCCGGAACTCCGGAACCTTGCCCAGGAAATCGCCGGACCGCACGAAACCCTCGAGACCAAGGCGCAGGCCCTTGTACGTTGGGTCCAGGATGACGTCCGGTATCTGGGGCTGGAAATGGGGCTGGGTCGGACCCTCCCGTCCGCCCCCACCGAGGTGGCCGCGCGACGCTATGGAGACTGCAAGGACAAGTCGCTGCTGCTCGTTGCGTTGCTCCGCTGCGTCGGGATTCCCGCCGCCCCTGTCTTGGTGCACAGCGCTTTGCGCCAGGAGGTGGCCTCCCTGCTTCCCGGGCTCTCGGCCTTTGACCATGTGATCGCCGTGCTCTGGCTCGACGGCACTCCCCTTTTCATGGATGGCACGCTCTCCAGTCAGGGCGGCAGCCTGCGCAACCGCTGCCTTCCTCCCTTTGGCAAAGGGCTCATTTTGGCTGAGGATACGGAGGCGCTCACCGACATCCTGACCCCCACGCTCGAGCGCTCCTCGCTTCGATACACGGAGGATATCCATCCTCATCCGAAAGCCGGGGTTTCCCGCGTGGACTGGCACCTGGAGGCCGTGGGGTCGGAGGCGGACTGGCTTCGAGCTCGAATACAGCAGCTGGGTCCTGAAGCTTTTGCAAAGAACGAGGCGCAAGCCGCCCAGGAGTTCCTACCCGACGCGCAGTCGCTCGGTTCCTGCACGGTCGCAGACCACTTGGATGAGAACCGGATTCTCGTCACGGGCTCCTTCGCCTTTGGCTCCTGGGGCGCTCCCGTTCAACAGGGGATCCGGCTCTTCCGGTGGCAGCCCCTCTGGATTCGCGCCTTTCTGAGCGGCGCACCCGTGACGGTTGCAACACGTCGCCATCCGCTCCTGTTGCGCCATCCCGGGCTTTTCCATCAACGCGTCCGGATCCACTACCCCGCCCACGTTGAAACCCGCGGCTTCAGCAAAAGGGTCGAGTCAGCGTGGTTCCGGGCCATGACCACCGTCTCCCGCGTTTCCTCCACCGTGGTGGAGTTTGCGTTCAGCTACCAATCGCTTCGCGAGGCGGTTTCCCCACCGGACTATCCCGAATACGCCCGGGTCTTTCGCGAATTTGTGGAAAACCAACTGGGCGTCCAGTTGCCGCTTCGTTACTCCGCCTCGGAGCCGACGCCCCTCTCCGGCGCGCCTGACCCCGAAGCCCTCCGCACCCCCGCCCGTGATCGAGACGCGGGACCCCCACTCGAACTCCTTGCGAGCGCGAACGCCAACACGTGGTTTGCTCGATTCGTTCCCAAAACCCCTTGGCACACACGGCTCTGGATTTCTCTCACCAGCGCACTGACCGGACCCGGCAGCCTGCGTCGGAAAGTGGTCCTCACGCTCGTGCTCCTCTCGTTCATCAAAGGCTTCCTCGCTTCCCCCGCTTCGCGCACTCCCGCTGCTGCGGAAGCGACCCCGCGCGCCGAGGCTCCGCTCCCTCCCCTCACCCCGCTGCAAATCGCAGAGCGGGCGTTCGATTCCGGCAATCTTCCGCGCGCCGAGCAGCTCACGCAGGCGATGCTCCAGAGCCAACCCGAAAACCCCCAGGCGATTCGGCTTCTCCTGTACGTGCTCATGGGCACCCAACGCCGGAGCGACGCGGTGGCTCTCGCAGAACGCTTCTTGGAAAAACACCCTCAGGACGCCTCGTTGTGGCAGGCGCTGTGTGACGCCTACCGAGGCCTCCGTCGCTTCGACCGCGCCCAGGAAGCCCTCGAGAAAGCCCTGGCCCTCGAACCGGCTAATCCCGTTTTCCAAGCGTCCGCCATCTTTCTTTTGATCGACCAAAACCTGGTCCTCGAAGCGCTCCGCAGGGCTCGCGCTCTGGAAGCCACGCATCCCAAGCACCCTGCAGCCCTCAAAGCGCTCGGTGCCGCGGCTTTCGCCGCGCTCGATCCCTCCGTTTTAGACGTCTTCCGCCAGCTCCATGCCACGGAGCCTTCGGTCCAAAACACCCTCCTTCTCGCCCGCGCCCTCGACCGCTTCGGAGATCCCTCGGAACTCCCGGCTCTCCTGGAGCCGCTCAGCCAAACCCATCCCCGGCTTCGCGAGGTCTGGGCGCTGCTGGAGATCACCTACCAAAAACTGGGACAGCCGGAAAAACAGCGCGAGGCTTCCGCCAAGCTGTTGCAGTTGCCCTGATCCCCCGCCCTTCCCTCCACTTCCCTTCCGCCGCTCCTCAAGCCCCCGCGCACACCGCGGCCACGAGCCGCTCCTCCCACGCCACACGCAAATCGGCAAGCCGTAACCCCTTGCCCTTCCCCGGTGCGTCCATCAGCAAACCCTGGCTGCTCGGATGGGGCAACGCGACCACCTCCAAACCCCACTCCCCCGCCACATCCCCCACCGTCATCGCCGCGCACCGTCCCAAGGTGACCACCCGTCGCATTCCCAAAGCCATGCCTCGCTCCAATTCGCGCCGGATCCGCTCCCTATTCTCCGCCGCCTTCAGCTCCGCGCGTTTCGGAGCCCGAAACCGACGCCCGTCCTCCGTGGGACAGACCGGATACGCGTTACTCAACGCCACGCCCTTCAAACGTGGCCACCATCCCAACGCCTTCAAACGCGCCCCATCCCATTCCTCCCATACACCCGCC
>JBEBAG010000347.1:0-3691 GCA_041159065.1 Verrucomicrobiota bacterium
AAAGTAACTCACGCACACCTGGATGTGCGTCGAACCCACCGCCAAACGCATCCGATCCACCATGAATCGCCCGAGCCCCTCCAGCTCCGCCGCAGGAATCCGCCGGGGCAAAATCGGGAGAATGACCTCATCCCCGTCCGACTGAAAAGACGCCTGCATCTGCTCCTTCAACGTCTTCACCAACGCAATCAACGCACTGGCCGAATCCTCCGACGTCACCGGCTTCACCCCCGAAAGATGCCGATACAAAAAATCCGCCGACTTCCGATCCGTCTCCGCAATCACATCCAGCCACAGGTTTCTCGTCGGCAAAAGCAGCGCCGACCACGCCCCCATGGTCGGTTCGTTCGCCCCGAAGCGAATCATGTCCAACTCCACCACCCCGGGGATGTGCAACGCCTTGAATCCGGCAAGCGTATGCGTCTTGGCGTTGCGCAGCGTCGGAATCGAAAGGAACCGCTCCGCCATCGAGTTCTCCGTCACCCGATCCGAGGTGGGAACAAATTCCGCCGGAGCCGCAGCGGGGACCGGGGGCGGCGTCTGCAGCGGCACCTCCACCGTCCTCTGCCGCGTCGAGGACGTCGTTTTGACAAACCCGGGCAGGTGCTCAAAGCGCACCAGACGCCGCGCCGCCGCCCCAATGTGGGCCGCAAGCAGGGTCGGATCACAGGGCAGGGCCAGATAATCGTCCGCGCCCGCCGCAAAGGCCGCCGCGATCGTTTTCACGTTGTTATCCGTCCCCAACAAAATCACCGAAACGGGCCGCGAGGTCTCCGGCGCCGTCAGTTCCTCACATACGCTCAACCCCGAGATTCCCGCCATATTGGTGCACAGGATCACCAGCACCGGCGTCTCCGAGGCCGCAATCGCGTTGGTCACGTACAGCAGGTCCGTGCTCGACTCCAAAGTCAGTCCCAGCGGAGCAACCGCCTTGCGGACGGTAGCCTCTGTCTCGAGCGAATTTGGACACAGCACTACCTTCATAAAATAGGGGGGGTTACCCTATAGCACGCTCCCTCGGAGGAAAGCCAGATTTTCCCCTAGCCCCCGGCGCACCAAACGCCTAGCGCTGCCAACTTTGACAAGCAGCACAGCGTGTTCGCGTCGCAAATTTCCCCCGAAAGCACCATCGCCCGAAGCTCCTCCCCCGAGAACTCCCGCACCTCCACAATCGCCTCCCCCTCGTCATGCGCCGCCCCCCGCGGACTCACCACCACCCCACGCACCCACAGCAGATACACATGCTCGTCCGTAAACCCGGGGCTGCTCAAAAAATACTCCATCCTCCGCACCTCCCCCCCGGGCCCCAACTCGTACCCCGCCTCCTCCTGCAACTCCCGCAACCCCGTCGCCACCACCGCCCCCGCGTCGTGCCCCTGCGACTCATCAATCTGGCCCGCCGGAAACTCCCAAAGCTGCCTCTGAAACGGCACTCGCTCCTGGCGCACCATCACAAAACGCCCCTCCCGCGTCTGCGCCGCCACCGCCACCCCGCCCTTGCGATGGCAAACCGTCCACTCAAACGGCTCCGGCCGCGCCGGAGACGTCAGGCTCACCCGCTGAATCTCCAGGTACGGGTTGGCAAACACCACCTCCCGCGCGTGGGTGCGCCATCCGGCTCCCTCCTGCACAAATCCGTGAAATCGCATTCCCGCTTGGCCTTCCGTTTTGCTGCGCTCCTCGCCCATGGCTACGCCAGCTGCCGGTTCCACCGCGCCAACTGCTCCGCCACATTCATCGGCGAAGGTGCCCCCACCGCCTGACGCGAAATCATCGACCGATCCACCTTCAGCACTTCGAACACCCCCTCCTCAAACACCTCCGACAACCCCCGGTATTCCGCCAGGCTCAGCTCCGTCAACTCGCACCCCTTCTGCCCGCACAGCCCCACCGCACGCCCCACCACCTCGTGCGCCTTCCGAAACGGCACCCCACGCTTCACCAAATAATCCGCCAGATCCGTGGCCAGCAGATTCGGATCCGACACCGCCTCCGCACACCGCGCCTCGTCCACCTTCGCCTCCAAAAGCATGGGCGCAAACACCCCCAGCGCCGCCTTCACCGTGTCGAGCGAATCGAAGATCGCCTCCTTATCCTCCTGCATGTCCCGATTGTAGGTCATCGGAAGCCCCTTCATCATCGTCAACAACGCCACCAAGTTCCCGTACACGCGCCCCGTCTTTCCCCGCGTCAGTTCCGCCACATCCGGATTCTTCTTCTGGGGCATCAGCGACGACCCCGTTGTGAACGCATCCGAAAGCACCACGAAGTGGAACTCGCTCGAGGCCCACAAAATCACATCCTCGCTCAGCCGGGACAAATGCATCGCCACAATCGAAAGCGCCGCCAGCAGCTCGATGGCAAAATCCCGGTCACTCACCGCATCCATCGAATTCTGGGTGAGCTCCGGAAAATCCAAGAGCCGCGCCACCAGCTGCCGATCCAACAGAATCGTCGAGCCCGCAATCGCCCCGGAGCCCAGGGGAAACACATTGATGCGCCTGCGGCAGTCCGCGATGCGTTCCCGATCCCGCTGGAACATCTCCACGTAAGCCAGGAGATGATGCACAAAATAAACCGGCTGCGCTCTTTGCAAATGCGTGTACCCCGGAATGACCACCCCGCGATAGCGCTCCCCGAGCGCCACCAGCGCCCGCTGCAAGCCCTTCAAAAGCGCGTCCAATTGATCGCACTCCGCCCGCAAATACAGCCGGATATCCAGGGCCACCTGGTCATTCCGGCTGCGGGCCGTGTGCAGCTTCGCTCCCGCATCCCCAATCCGCCGCGTAAGCTCCGCCTCAATATTCATGTGCACGTCCTCCAGCTCCCGGCGGAACGGAAACGTCCCGGCCTCGATTTCCCGGCCAATCTCCCGCAGCCCGCCCGAAATGGCTTCCTTCTCCTCCTGGGTAATCAGCCTCGCCTTTTCCAAGGCCGCCGCGTGCGCAATCGACCCCACGATGTCAAAAGACCACAGCCTCCAATCAAAGGAAACCGACTCCGAATAGCTCTGCAAAAGCTCCGAGGTTTGCTGCTGAAAACGGCCTTTCCACATAGTGTGCAATTCTAATTGAAGGTGTCCCCGTGCCCTTACGGGAAAAGCTCCCGCCTCAAAAGGGAAAAGCCGCCCCCGACGCATGCCCTCCCCTCTGCCCCTGCTTGCGGCGCCCCCCCCCGAACCGTAACTTCCCCCATCATGCCCGAAGCCCAGGCCCCCTCCCCTCCGCCCGCTCCGCGGACCCCGGAAGGGAACGCCTCCGCACCGCGCCCCGCCCACCCCTTCCTCCAAGCCCTCCGCCGCCACCCGGTGCGCATCGCGCTCCTCGCCCTGTTCCTCCTCGCCCTGCTCTTCCATCGGCCCCTTCTCAACACCGCCCTCGCCTCCTTCCTCCGCATCGCCGCCCATCGCGCCGGCTTCTCCCTCTCCCTGTCCCTCCACGGCAACCCGTTCGGACACTGCGTCCTCGAACACTTCCAGCTCCACCCCTCCCCTCCCGCCCCCCTCCCCTCCCTCTCCATCGGCCGCTTCGAGCTCCGCTACAGCCTCGGACGCCTCCTCTGGTCAGGCCCGGGCGAATGCATCCGCCAGATCTCCGCACAGGACATCTTCCTCCAGGGGGGGGGGGGGGGGGGGGGGGGGGGGGGGGGGGGGGGGGGGGGGGGGGGGGGGGGGGGGGGGGGGGGGGGGGGG
>JBEBAG010000348.1:0-5543 GCA_041159065.1 Verrucomicrobiota bacterium
CGAGGAGGATGTGGCGAAGAGCTTCCACTTTGAATCCTCCTCCGGCATCGACTTCAACCGCGCCGGCACCCCGCTCATGGAGATCGTCTCGGAGCCTGAGATCCACTCTCCCGAGGAAGCCTTCGCCTATCTCACCGCCCTCCAACAAATCCTCGTCTATGGCGAGGTCAGCGACGCCGACATGGAGAAAGGCCAGCTCCGCTGCGATTGCAACGTGTCCATCCGGCCAGAGGGTGCCACGGCGTTCGGCACCAAGATCGAAATCAAGAACATGAACTCCATTTCCGGAGTCCGCAGAGCCCTGACCTACGAGATCCAACGCCAAATTGACGTCCTCTCCTCCGGCGGCTCGCTCGCTCAGGAAACGCGCCGTTGGGACGACGCTCTCGGCCAGACCACCCTCATGCGCGTGAAGGAATCCGCCCACGACTACCGCTACTTTCCCGAACCCGACCTCCCCAGCGTCGATACCCGCGTCTTCATGGAGGAAGTCCGCGCCCGGCGGCCCGAGTTGCCCGCCGAAAAACGCGAACGTTTTGTCCAGTCCTACGGGATCACCCCGTACGACGCCTCCGTACTCGCCTCCGATCGGGCTTTGGCGGCCTACTTTGAAAGCGCCGCCAAAACCTCGCCCAAACCCAAGGCCCTCTCCAACTGGGTGCTCAACGAGCTTCAAAGCGCGCTGAGCGCCGCCGCGCTCTCCATCGAGGAATGCCCCCTCCCCGCCTCGCGCCTCGACGAGTTGGTCTCGCTGGTGGACCAAGGCGTGATCAACGGCAAACAGGCCAAGGAGGTCTTTGCGGAAATGTTCGCCTCCGGAAAACCAGCAGCGAAGATCGTGGAGGAAAAAGGGATGAAACAGGAAAGCGACCTCGGCGCAATCGAGTCGCTGTGTCAGCAGGCCATCGATGCCAATCCCAAGCCTGTGGCCGAATACCGCTCGGGCAAGGCCGCTTCCATCAACTTCCTGAAGGGACAGGTGATGAAGCTCTCCCAAGGGAAGGCCAACCCCGCCCTGATTGGCGACATCCTAGTTCGCCTCCTCGGTTAGGCAGTCCGCCTCTCCAAATCCCTTCGCAAGTTCCCGCCCCTCCAGCGCGCCCCCAAAAGCCTCCCCCCGGCGCCGCACTCCGGCTCCGGGGGGCTGCTATTTGTACTTGCTGTCGTGCATCTCCATCACGTGCGCCAGCACCGTTTTCCAAGCCACTTCATCCTCCGATTTGCGGCTGACCTGGTTGAAAATGGCCGACAATTCGTTGACCTCGACGAGGGTCGCGGGGCGGCACGTCAGACACTGCACCAGGTAATCGATCGCGCCGGAAACATATCCCTCCCCGATTTTCATAGCGTCCTCAATCAGCTTGAGGGAGGCCTTCTCAAAAAGTTCGTCCGTCTCCCCCCCCTGATACACTCCCGCAAGGTAGGCCACGTTCCGCTTCAAAACACTCTTGGGCACCGGACGCTCCTCCTGATCCCGGTATTCCGCCGAAACCAGCCGCGCCGCATCCAACCCGTTGACGGGTCCGCGCTGCATCAAGAAGTTCACCGCCAGCGAATACCCGTTTTGATTATAGACGAGGTACCACTCCAGCTCCTCCCGCGTCGGCAACAGTCCGAGCGTGTCCAAATAGGCCCGGCGAATCATCCGAACCTCCTGCAGAAAAGCCGGATCCGCCGCGACGCCGGTGCCGGTCAGAGCCCATTGCATCCACAGAAGGCAAAACAGGAGGAACCGTCTCATCGCCGATGCATTTTAAGTGGATTCCCGGACGCTTCGAGGAAGTTTCACGCGGAAGGATTCCTCCCCGGGCCCAGACCGTGGCGCCGTTTCGCAAAACTGAGATTCCTCGGGCCGAAGAAACATCGTCCAAAAGGCGGGATTCTGACACTGGAAGCGCAGAGAAGCACTTTTCCCGCCGGGAATGCACACGTTCCTGGCTTTTTCGCGGAAATATCCACGCCCGTTGTAACCTCGAGGGCTCCTCGGTGTTAAAGCTGCTAAAAAGTCCGTAACGCCGAAACGTCTTACGCCATGCAATCGTGCCCCCCCCCAAGCCTGCCGTTCCTATCCTCCCGCGCCGGCATCCTTCCCGCTTCCCTGAGCGCTGCGCTGACCAGCGCTTTTCTGAGCGCAGCGCTCCCCGTTTCGGGAGCGGTCACCCCGGCCCTCTCCTCGGAGCAGATCGCTTTTTTCGAGAACAAAATCCGGCCCATCTTCGCCAACCACTGCCTGGAATGCCACTCCGTCGAGAAAGGCAAGGTGAAGGGCGGCCTGAGCATGGACTCCCGGCAGGACATTGAAAAAGGGGGCGACAACGGCGCCATTCTCAAGCCTGGCGACGTGGCGGCCAGCTCCATGATCAAGGCGGTGGAGTGGAAGGATGACCTCCAGATGCCCCCCAAAAAACAGCTCAGCGCAGAGCAGATTGACGCCCTCAAAGCGTGGATCACCATGGGGGCTCCCGACCCCCGCGAGTCCACCGGGGGACCCCGCCTTGGCAAGAAAGATCACTGGGCTTTCCAGCCCGTGTCGCGCCCCAAACCGCCCACGGTCAAAAATGCGGCCTGGTGCAAGAACTCCATCGACAAGTTCGTCCTCGCCAAGCTGGAGGAGAAGGGAATGCTCCCCGCAGATCCCCCCGACACGGGCACCTTGGACGAAAAACGCCTCAAAAAAGAGGCGGTGCTGCGCCGAGCCTACTTCGATCTGGTCGGGATTCCGCCGACCCCCAAGGAAATCACGGACTTCGTTTCCAATGAGTCCCCCAACGCCTTCGAGAAGGTCATCGACGCGCTCCTCGCTTCCCCCGCCTACGGCGAGCGCTGGGCACGCCACTGGATGGACACCGCCCGCTATTCCGACACCACCGGCCTGACCGGAAACAACCGCGGCCAGGACTATCGTTACGCCCACGCCTGGTCCTACCGCGACTGGCTGATCCGCTCCATCAACGAGGACATGCCATACAACCAGTTCATCCTCAACCAACTGGCCGCCGACAAAATCGAAAACAACCCCAAGGAAAACCTCGCAGCCCTCGGTTTTCTGACCGTTGGACAACGTTTCCAAAACCGGGACGACATCATCAACGACCGCATCGACGTCGTGGGACGCGGCTTTTTGGGGCTCACCCTGGCCTGCGCTCGCTGCCACGACCACAAGTTCGATCCCGTCAAGCAGGCCGACTACTACGCCCTGCACGGCGTGTTCCGCAGCACCGTGGAGCCTAAGGAGGGGCCCGTCATCGGCGGGGACCCCACTTCCAAAGAGGGCGTGGAGTATTCCAAGAAAATGGACGCCCTCAAATCCAAGGCGTTTCAAGCGGCGTTTGACATTCAGACCGACATGTCCGAGCGCTTCCGCAAGCATGCCGGGGTCTACCTCCAGATCGCCTATCTCGAGCGCTCCAAGGAGGATGTCGAGTCCGTCAAAAAAGCGGCCGCTGTCATCGAAAAAAACAAACTCTCCGAACGCGACGAACGTTTTGTCCGTGATCACCTCCGGCGACATCTGAATGCGCGGGACCCGATTCTCGGGCCGTTTGTGCAATTGATTGGGAGCACCCTGACCGCCGACGGCCTGACGAAGAAGGGAGGGACGATCAACCCCCTGGTGAGCGATTTCCTCAGCAAGGCGGGCGACCTGCCCCACGACCTCGAAACCGTCTCTGCGCTCTTTGAAAAATTCTGCCGCACGGTGATCGATCCCGCGGTAAAGGGCGGGATTTTCAAACGGATCGCCCAGCAAACCACCCCGCTGGAAGCCTCTGCCGAAAAGTCCCTGATGGAGCTGGCGGCTTTCCCCAACCGCCTAGTCACTGGAGCCGAACTCCAATCGATCGACGCCGTCAAAAAGCTGATCCGGGAATGGGGCCTGCGCGAGGGAGGCGAATTGGAGAACCGGGCCGGACTCGCCAAGATCAACGAGGTGGAAATGATGTCCAAGGGGGCCCCCGTGCGCGCCATGGTGCTCGAGGATCTGGGCAAACCGGTCGATTCCCCGATCTATCCCCGGGGCAATGCGCCTAAAGCCGGTGAGGAAACCAAGATTGTTCCGCGCCGCTTTATCGAGGTGCTGTCCACGGGCGGCGCCCCCCAGCCCTTCAAGGAAGGCAGCGGCCGTCTGGAGCTGGCCAAGGCCATCGCAAGCCCGGAGAACCCTCTCACCGCGCGGGTCATGGTCAATCGCGTCTGGATGTATCACTTCGGGGAGGGCTTGGTGCGCACTCCGGATGACCTCGGCAACCAGGCCGGCAAACCCACCCACCCCGAGCTCCTCGATTTCCTCTCGTCCTGGTTTGTGGACGACTACGGCGCGAGCAAACCCGCCTGGTCCCTCAAGGCCTTGCACAAGGCCATCATGCTCTCCAATGCCTACCAGCAGAGCAGCCGCTCCCACTTCCTTAAACGCCAACAGGAAATGGACCCCGCCAACAGCCTGCTTTGGCACGCCAACGTCCGTCGCCTCGACTTCGAGGCGTTCCGCGACTCCCTGCTGACCATGTCCGGAGCCATGGACCGCACCTTGTACGGCCCCCCCATCAACCTCGTCAGTGAGCCCTACTCCTACCGGCGCACCGTGTACGGCTACATCGATCGCGGGAGCGTTCCCGATCTTCTGGCTCAGTTCGATGTCGCCTCCGCGCTCGAACCCAACACCAAACGCACCACCAGTATTGTTCCCCAACAGGCCCTCTTCCTGATGAACAGCCCGTTCACCATCGGCGTCATCCAGAAAGTGGTCCAGCGCCCGGAAATCATCGATGCCCTCGTCAACCGCAAGGACACCCGTGCTGGAATCCTGAACATCTTCCAAATCGTCTTGGGAAGAAGCCCCTCCAAATCCGAGTTCGACATGGCTTACTCCTTCCTCACCAAGGAGGCCCGTATGCAGAACGACGTCGTCAAGGGCACCGAGAAACTCTCCGCGGACGGACTCAAACAGGCCCTGCTCGATCTGAAGAAAAACGAGATCCGCGGCGGACGCGGCGACGCCAAAAAGGCCATCATGAACGAGGGCGAACTCGTCGCCCGCCACGCCCTCTCCCCTTGGGAAAGCCTCGTTCAAGCCCTCATGTTCTGCAATGAAGCGGCCTACCTGAACTAGCCTCTCGGCTTCTCGCTCCCGCCCCATTCCCTCCCCATGCTCCCGCATCCCCCCTCCAAAGTCCTCGTCGTTTGCCTCGGCAACATCTGCCGCTCGCCCACCGCTCAGGCCGTCTTGGAAGCCGAAATCCAAAAGGCCAAGCTGCCCATCCAGGTCGATTCCGCCGGAACCGAGGGCTACCACACCGGGGCTCCTCCCGATCATCGCGCCATCCGCCACGCCCGCAGGCGAGGCTACGAGCTCTCCGGCCTCCGGGCCCGCAAAGTCGACCCGGCCGACTTCTCCCGCTTCGATCTGATCCTCGCGGCGGACCCCAGCAACCTCGCTGCCCTCCGCCATCGTTGCCCGGCGGAACATCACCACAAGCTCGCTCTTTTCCTGGGCGACCGTCCCATTCCCGATCCCTACCACGGGGAGGACGCCGGTTTTGAGGAAG
>JBEBAG010000349.1:0-9141 GCA_041159065.1 Verrucomicrobiota bacterium
ATCCTCAACCCAGATTCCAAGATCCTCAAACTCGATCCGCGCGTGCCTCCCCCAAATCCCCTGCCCCTCTACCACCACCTCACAGCCCACCTCCGTCCCCAACACCGCCGTCCCACCACCAAATTTCCACACACGTCTCGAGCCGTCTGCAGCCAGCAGCGTGACACTGAAACGCATTTCCATCCCTTCATCCCTAACACATTCCCCTTCCGTCGTCCCAGTTCCTCTTGGGCCTATTCTTCCACCGTCCCCTCCAAAAAAACCCGACAAGAGACACGATGGTCGCAAATTTTTTGCTCCTTTTTGCGCACCGCCCCGCTCTCTGCGTTTCTCCCGCCCCCTCCCACGGACGAAGGAATCGGAGGGGTCAAACAAACCACATGCCACCCAGCGGGCCACGTCGTAGCGCCGCCCCCCCTTCACCCCACAAAACCGGCCCAACGTCCAGCAACCAAAATGATCGCGAAACCGGACAAGCCTGCATCCAACCCTAGCAAAACCCCGTGCCCTTCATTTTCCTCCACCCCTCCACCCGGCCGCAGCCACCCTTCGCTAGCCCGTCCGCGGATCGGATCGGTCGCACAAAAAAGCGGCGGAACCTCCGAGGAGGTCCCACCGCGAAATGAGCCACGAAGAACGCTTTTATCGGCGAAGCCGAATGAAAGACCTCAAGAGGCCAAGCAAGAGGACAGAAGAGAAAAGCCCGAGGGAAACCAACTAGGCTGCGGCAGTCGCAGCCTTCCTCGACTTCTTGATGATCGAACGAACCGTTTCGGAAGGTTGCGCCCCTTTGCTGATCCAGTAGTCGGCGCGAGCCAGATCCAAATTGGCGTTCACCCCCGCACGCTTGGGATCATAGTTCCCAATGATTTCCAAAAACTTCCCATCCCGGGGACTGCGGGAATCAGCAACGACTATTTTGTAGTAGGGACTGTTAGTGGTCCCTTCACGACGAAGACGGATCGAAACGGCCATAAATCAAGTACTGCTAACGAACTCCAGCGCGCTGGGTACGCGCCATCATTTTCTTAAAATTACCCATGTTTTTCATGACCTTTTTCATCATCCCAAAACGATGAATCAGATCATTCACTTCCGTCACAGAAACTCCACTCCCTCGCGCAACCCGCTGGCGGCGACGCGCATTGAAAATGTCCGGATTACTCCGCTCCTTCGGAGTCATTGAAAGCACCATCGCCTCAATCCTCCGAATCTGTTTCTCGTCCACGGAAAAGTCCTTGATCTTCCCCATCCCGGGCAGCATCGCAAGCAGATTCTCCAAGGGACCCAGCCGACGCAGCATTTTGAACTGTGCGAGGAAATCGTTGAAGTCAAACTCCGCCCGCCGCAGTCGCTCCTCCATCCGCTTGGCGTCAGCCTCGTCGATCGCCTCCGCCGCCTTCTCCACCAGGCTCACAATGTCCCCCATCCCCAAAATGCGACCAGCAAGCCGGTCCGGATGGAATGGCTCAAACTGCTCCAACTTCTCCCCCAGTCCCGCAAACTTGATCGGACGCTGCGTGACCTCCCGCATCGAGAGCGCCGCTCCACCACGCGCATCCCCATCCAGCTTCGTCAAAATCAGCCCTGTGATCCCCAGCACCTCGTGAAAACGCCGGGCCACCGAAACCGCCTGCTGCCCGGTTGCCGCATCCGCCACCAACAAAACCTCCTGCGGGTCAATCAACTCCTTCACTCTCCGAACCTCCTCCAGCAAAGCCTCGTCCACCTCCTGGCGTCCGGCCGTGTCAAAAATCAACACATCCCCCGCCTGCGTCTTCGCCCACTCCAAGGCCTCCCTGACCACACGAAGCACATCCCCCTCCCCTGCCACAGGCGTGTACACCGGCACCCCCACCTGCCGCCCCAACGTCGCCAACTGCTCAACGGCCGCAGGGCGATACAAGTCACACGCAATCAACAAGGGCCTCCGACCCTGCTTCTTCAACCACAGCGCCAGCTTCCCCGAGGACGTCGTTTTCCCCGCACCGTTTAATCCCGCAATCAAAATCCGCCCCGGAGGCTGAAGACTCAAGGGCGCCGCATCCCCCCCCAAAAGCACGGTCAGCTCGTCATGAAAGATCTTCACAATTTGCTGCCCCGGGGTCACCGAACGCAACACCGCCTCCCCAAGCGCCTTGTCCTTCACCCGAGCGATGAAAGCCTTGGCCACGCTGAACTCCACATCCGCCTCCAGCAAAGCCATGCGCACCTCCCGTAGGGCATCCTGCACATTCGATTCCGAGATCGAACCCTGGCCTCTCAAATTCTTGAAAACATCCTGCAGCTTATCCGACAGCAACGAAAACATACTCAGTTAGCCCTCCTTGATTTTAACCCACCGCTGGAATGAGGAACCGTGGCTCCTCCCCCTTCGAAAACCCAGAACCTCCCATCCCCCACTCCTTCAATTCGCCCTCGCCCCCTCCCCCTTGGAGGCCGAATCCCTCGAACCCGCCGGCTCGTAGCGGAAATTCCAACGCGTCTCCACCTTCCTCCCACCCACCGTGGCGGAAAGAATCACCGTCACCTGCTTCTCCTTTAAGGGCTGAAGCAGCGTTCCCACCGCCAGCTTCGTCACCGGATCATACTTGACCGGAACCGCCCCCACCCCACTCACGCGCATTTCCACCGTCCCGGGCTCCACTTCCCCCATGGCCGCCAAGTTCGCTTTGAGAACGGGACGCGCATCCCGAACCGTCTCGCCCTCCATGGGCACGGTCACCATCGAGGCCGCCGCCAGTTGCCCCGTCACGGGAGCCACTCCCGAAGACGCCGCGCCATGCTCTCCCCCGCCGCCTCCCCCCCCCACCATCGCCAAGGCATCCGTGAAAATTTTCGGCTTCGTGCTATCCACGGCATACCGGCCCAGTTGGTCCGCCGGGCTGTGGAAAGTGAGTCGCTGCCCGTACACCGTGAACGCCGCCTCGTATCCTACCCCCATCGCCACCGAACGAATCTCCTCGCTGTGGTTGCCGTAGGGATAAGCAAGCGCCGTGACCGAAATCCCGAGCTGCTTTTCCAAAATTCGCTTCGACTCCCCCATCTCGTTCCGCAGCCACTCTTCGTAACTCGGAAACTGACTCTGATACTTCCCCTTCTTCACGCGAAGATTCTGGTGGTGCACCGTGTGGCTCTGGATGTCCACCCCCGCATCCCGTAACTCCGCCAGTTCCGCCCACGAAAGAGAAGCCCCCCCCGCCAAAGCCCCTCCCTTCACGAAGGCCGTGTAGATGAACATCGTGAAAGGATAGCCATGCTTCTTCAGAATTGGCCACGCCACCTCGTAACCGGACCGGTACCCGTCATCGATCGTGATGACACAGCTTTTTTCCGGGACCGACTTCTCCCCCCGGCGCCACCCCAAAAACTGCTGCATCGGAATCACCGTGTAGCCGCCCTCCTTTAAGGCCTGCATTTGGGCCTCAAAAGCCGCCGGGGTCACCGCCATCCCATCCCTCGGCTTCTCCTCGAACCGGTGATAGCACAGCACAATCACCGCCCCTTTGGTGTCCACCGTCTTCGGCTTCGGAGCAGGGGCCTCCGGCACGGGTTCCGCCGCCACCGGCGTTGGCGCAACCACCGCGGCAGTCCCCGAGGCCGCCTCCGCCGCCTCCTTGGAAAGGGTCGGCAGGGTTGGCCGCTTGCACGCCACGAGGGGCGCGAAAACAAGCATCATTAAAAGAGAAGTACGGCGGTCCATAGCGCGAAACACGGTTTTCCCAAACATACATCAAGACCCTCGGGAGCAAAGCGAGGGGTCCACTTTTTTTCCCTCGCCTCCCTCCCGGACAGACTACTCCAGGCCCAGTTTTCGGAAGGTCTCCGACACATGCTTGAAGTGCACCTCCAGTGAACACAACCGGTCCACCTCCTCCCGGGAAAGCACCGAGGCCACCTCGGGTTCGGCCAGGAGATTCTCCTGAAGCGAAATCTCCCCCAGCCAAGTTTTCATCGCCGCCCGCTGCACCGCCTCGTAGGCCGCCTTGCGCTCCAAACCCCGCCGCGTCAACTCCAATAGCACGCTCTGGCTGTAGTACAAACCCTTGGTCAACGCCATATTGCGCGCCATGTTTTCGGGGTAAACGAGCAACCGATCCACCAGCCTCCGCAGCGTCACCAGCATGTAATCCAACAGGATCGTCGAATCAGGCATAATCACCCGCTCCACAGAGGAATGCGAAATATCGCGCTCATGCCAAAGCGCCACATTCTCCAATGCCGCCACCGCGTTCGACCTCACCAGCCTCGCCAAACCACTCAGCTTTTCACCCGTTATCGGATTGCGCTTGTGCGGCATCGCAGACGAGCCTTTCTGGCCGGGATTGAAGTACTCCTCCACCTCCAGGACCTCCGTGCGCTGCAAGTGGCGGAACTCCGTGGCCCAGCGGTCCACACTGCTCGCAATCAGAGCCAGCGTCGTCTGAAACTCCGCATGCCTGTCGCGCTGAATGACCTGGGTACTCAGCACCGCCGCCTGCAGCCCCAGACGCGCACACACCCGCTCCTCCACCTGGGGGTCCAGATGGGCGTGCGTCCCCACCGCGCCGCTCAGCTTGCCCACCCGAATCCGCGGCTGCACCCCCTCCAACCGCGCGAGAGCCCGCCGGAACTCGTCGTACATCAACGCCAACTTGAGCCCAAAAGTCACCGGCTCCGCATGGATCCCATGACTCCTTCCGATCATCGGAGTCCATTGAAACTCCCGGGCCCTCCGCCCAACGACCTCGAGAAGCTCGCGCAAATCCTTGAGCAGAATATCCGAAGCCTGGGCCATCTGCACCGCAAGCGTGGTGTCGAGCACGTCGGAAGAGGTCATTCCCTGATGCATCCACCGAGCCGCGGGCCCTACCGAGGAAGCCACGTTCTCAAGAAACGCGATCACATCATGGTGGGTCCTCCGCTCGATCTCCTCGATCTCCGCCACAGAAAAACGTGCTTTTTCCCGAATGGTACGCGCATCCTCCAGAGGGATCACGCCCAACTCGGCCATGGCTTCACAAGCCAGCACCTCGATCTCGAGCCAGATTTCGTATTTTCGCTGCTCGGTCCAAATCGAGCGCATTTCGGGAAGAGTGTATCGGTCAATCACCGGGGCAGGTTGAAACGCCGCAGGCCGCCGCGCAAAAGCAAAGTGCGCCACGGGCGGGCGAGCCGATTTTTTATTTCCGCCCCCCCTTTTGCCCCGCTTGCTCCGTAGTGGAGGGTGCTATGAGCGCACAACATCTCGAGGTATTTGAAACCACCCTCCACAAGGCCCACCAATGGGTGGACGCCCTCGCCCTGCAGGCCCATCTGGAACCCCATCTGGCCTACCAAGCCCTCCGGGCAGTATTACAAACGCTGCGCGACCGCCTTCCCGTGGACGAAACCGTCCACCTCGGGGCGCAGCTTCCGCTGCTCCTGCGCGGAGTGTATTACGAGGGCTGGCGTCCCGCCCTCGCGCCGCAGCCCCTCTCGCGCGCGGAGTTCCTCGCCAGAGTCTCGGAAAAACTGGTCGCCCCGCGGGTGCTGGATCCGGCGTGTCTCGTCCGGGACGTGCTCGGCGTATGCGCCCGATTCCTCGGCATCGCCCCGCTGGCCAAGATCAGCCTCATCCTTCCGGCCGAACTGCGTGGCCTCTTTCCCTCCGCAGCTCCCCCCGCGCCCAGCGGAGCGGGCTCGCCCGTTGCAGGGACCGCGAAACCCGCTTGAGCGCCGTCTCGGGGAAGGCCCCTCGGGTTGCCACCACCGTAAAACCGACTAGGGGCAGGTACTTCCCAGGGCGGAACCTGCCCCGGACTGCGCCTTCAGCGCGACTGATCCAAGCCCTCCCCTCGTGACGCCGCTTACAGCTTCACCTCAAACCTTTCCCCCGCGCCAAGCGAGCGCACAAACCCCTCCAACAAATCCACCACCCTCTCCACATCGCGTAAATCCGCGACTTCGATCACCGAATGCATATATCGCAACGGCAGCGAGACCAGGGCCGTGGGCACCCCCTCGCGCACCTCAAACACCACGTCTGCATCCGTCCCTGTATACCGCGAGGCGCTCTCGTGCTGCACCGCGATCCCCTTGCTCTGGGCAACCTCCATCAGCCTTTGTACCACCTGCGGATGGTTGCAAGCCCCGTGGGTCAGGGTGGGCCCCCCGCCCAATTCCACCTCGCCGTGTTCGTCCACGGAAATACCCGGCGTGTCCGTCGCGTGGGTGACGTCAATGACAAGACACACCTCCGGACGGAGCCGGTACGCCGCCATCCGGGCCCCGTGCCCTCCGATTTCCTCTTGCACCGCATTCAGGGCGATCACGTGCGCAACGGGACGCTCCACGTACAACCGTCGGAAGAGTTCCGAGAGGATGAACCCCCCGATTCGATTATCCAAGGCCCGCCCGGAAATACGGTGCTCTCCAAGAAGCTCTGCCCCATCCGCGTAGACGGCGGGGTGACCGACCCGGATTCCCATCGAGGCGACCTCCTCGGCAGAAGAGGCCCCGACATCGACAAAGAGCTCGTGGACCCGGGGCACCTTTTCCTCCCCGGCATTTTTGCGCAAATGAATCGCCGTGTTCCCCACCAACCCAATCACGGCTCCCCGATCCCCCAGAATGCGCAGACGGCGTCCACGCGCCGTGGCCGTGTCAGAACCGCCAATCCGGTCGATGCGCAAAAACCCCTCCTTGGTCACATGCTTCACGATAAAACCAATTTCATCCGCATGGGCCGCCAGAAGCACCCGAGGCCCCGAACCCCGGAGCTCGGCCCAAGCCGTGCCATAGGCATCCGAATCGACTCCGTCCGAGATGGGACGAAGATACGAGGCCCAGCAACGCTGCCCTGACGCCTCAAACCCGGTTGGACTGGGGGTGTGGAGAAGCTCGAGAAGAAAGTCCGTGGCGGAGGAGTCCATCCCCGATTCCAACGCCGCCGCAGGGAGGAATCGATATTTTTCCACCGCACGCGGGCCGGCCGCCGAACCGGCTACTGAACCGCAACCACCCGGTAGGACTGGCGGAGCCTGCCCAGCACAAACACCAGCGCATCGCCCGTTTTTCTCCCGACGAGCAGTTTTCCCATGGGCGACTGCGGCGTGATGACTTGGACGGTACGCCCGCCGAGTTCCAGAACGGTTCCTCCCGCGCACGGAGCCAGAAAATAGACCCCTTCGGCTTCGGCCCCAGAAATTTCCACAAGGGCCCCCAGATCCACCGATTCCCCGGGCGAAAAATCGCGGGGCTCGAATTCCTGGAGCAGCTCCAGGGATCTTGCGATTTCGAGCGCCAAGCGGGTCTGCCCCTCAGCCAGGTACGAAGCCTCCAGCGCGCGGGTGTCGTACTTATTTTCCGCCTTACTCTGCTCGTGCGTCGCTTCCGCGTGAATCTGGCGAGCCGAGCGCTCGAGCTCCTCTTGCTGTGCCCGCATGACGTCGCTCAGCCTCCGTCGGAGTTCCTCCTTGAGCCTACTCATGCTTTCCTCGCCCGGTGGACTCGCCGGCTTTGCCCGATCCCTCGTGTCCCTCGAAGGACCCGAACTGGGGATGGCCCAAAATCCCTTGCGCAAACAAATCCCGCTGGCCTTCCTCGATTTCAGTCGGGTACTTGGCAGCCGAACGACGCCATTTTCGAAGCCATTCGTCCCCCAAAAGCTCGTGTCTTGCCGCGTAACCCTTCCCGAGGGCTGCCGGAGTGAATGCAATCGTCGTCTCCAGCTTCTCTCCCGCATTGCGTCCACGGGCCACCCAGAAACCAGCCCCAAGCATCGCCACGCGCGAAGCCGTTGAACAGGTGTAGGTAAACAACTCGGCTCCCTCCGATGCGCATGCCGCGAACAGCCTTTGAAACAACCCCAGCCGCCACTGCTCCGAGCACGTTTTACTCGAAAACATGTCGTAAAAAATCAACTCCGGGCGGCTCCCCTCAACCTTCTGAGTTTCCAAGAAGTCTCCGTGCACTACGCGCCAGCTCAACCCGGGATGCTCTCTCGAACGCCACTCCCCCTGCCGGAGGATCCAAGCCGGCCCGCTATGGCGCAAGTACAGGAATTTGTCGGAATGACGAAACGCCAGTTTCAAGGAATCCAGATCATTTTCAAAGCTCACGATTTGCATCGGGCGAACCGGCCCGCGGGACGCCTCCGCCTCGTAGCACTGGATGGCCGCCATTGCATTGGCGGCTGCCCCGAGCCCCACATCCCAAACGACCAAAGGCTCACCCCCAGTCCCGCCCGCCGCGGAATCCAAGGGAAGCCGAAGACGCTCCCCAAGAAAGGACTGCTCAATGTAAAGCGCCCGCGCTTCCTCCATGGGAGGAGTGCGCGAGTGCATGATCTCGCCAGAGGCCACGTGCCGGATACTGGCGAATCCCTCAAAGGCCGTATGCACCTCATACTCGCCCAGCGTCAGCGCCGGACTTTTTTTGCGCTTCACCTTCGGATTCTCAACCGGGTTATCGAGGTCGTCTTCCTGCAAAAACGACCGTTTTTCGTGATAAAGCGGAAGGAAACGATCCTCCAAAATACTCTCGCGAATCTCGCGCATCAACCGGTGGTAGAAGTAGATGTTGTGCTGCCCCAGCAGCTGCCACCCCAGCGTCTCCTTCGTTTTGGTCAGATGGTGCAGGTAGGCGCGGCCGTACCGGCGACACGTCGGACAGGGACACGCCGGATCCAAGGGTTCTTGGGAGTATCGGTAGACGCCCCGGCGCAACTGAAGAAATCCCCGGGAAGTGAAAGCCCCGCCGCGCTGAGCTACTTGCGTGGGAATAATGCAGTCAAACATGTCCACGCCCCGATGCACCGCCTCGAGGATGTCCAGCGGCGTCCCCACCCCCATCAGATAGCGCGGCTTGTCCTCGGGCAAATGCGCCGCCGTGTACTCGCATACCTCCTCCCGCGCCTCCTTGCCTTCGCCCACCGCAAGCCCGCCGATTGCAAACCCATCAAAAGGCATCTGCGTGAGAATCTCGGCGCTTTGCCTGCGCAGGTCTCGAAACAAGGCCCCCTGCACAATCCCAAACATCGCCTGCGGCGAATCCCCCCGCGCAGCTAGGCTGCGCGCCGCCCACCGGTGGGTGATTTCCATCGCCTCCCGCGCAGAAGACTCCGAAGCCGTCGAGGGAATGCATTGGTCCAGCACCATCATGATGTCACTCCCGATCGCC
>JBEBAG010000350.1:0-7593 GCA_041159065.1 Verrucomicrobiota bacterium
GCGCCCCCCATCCCGCCTCCCCCTCCGCCCGACCCGCCCCCACGCCCTCCGCCGGAGGCACCGAACCCCGTCCCCCCCATGCCGCCCATCATCGAGGGAAGCGCCGAGGTGGAGGTGCTCATCGTCGGAGCATCGGGAATCGCCACCTTCGCATTGGTCGAGGTGGAGGTGATGCGCGTATTCGCGGCCATCGGAGCGCTCATCGTCTGGTTGCGCTTCGCATTTTGGACCTTGTACTCGAGGTTTTTCTGGCCGGGCGGGCCTCCTGAGAGCTTCTGAGTGAATTTCAGCTTCTCCTTCGCCTGAATGGTCTGGACGACATAGAGGGTTGCCCCGATCAGCAGCACCAAGTGGAAGAGAATGCTGATCACCAAGAAGGTCGCCCCTTTGTTCACAATCCGCTGCCAAAGGGAGAATTTCACCTTGGGCGCCTCCCCGGGAACTCCGTGAGCGGCGGCGTCCGGGCTCGCGGGAGGATTTTCGGGGTCGTGGGGGTTCTGGGGGTCCGCACTCATTCGTCGCTTACGGTGAAGGTCACGGTGTCGATTTTCGCGGCAGCCAAGGCGTCCAAAACGGCAATGGTCCGGTGGTATTTGGCCTGCGGCTCGCTCACCACCGTGACCACGGCGGGCGTCTTCGCGTTATCCGCATTCTGTTTGAGGCGCAAGAGGGTGCCGCGGAGCTGTTTGAGCTCAGAAGCCGTCGGCGTATCGTGCGGTTCGTCGTTGAGCGCCACCTCGCCGGACTCCGAGATGGTGATGGTGATTTCATCCACGAATTCGGTGGCGCCAGAGGATTCCGCACTCCCGGGAAGTTTCGTGTTCAGCTCGTTTTCGACCTTCACGGCGCCTGCCATGACCATGAAAAAGAGCATGATGACGAACACGACATCGATCATCGGCGCAATTTGAAATCCGCCCGCGGGAGCCTCTTCCGGTACAAAGTTCTTCATCGCCTAGTCGTGGTTGACGGTTGAGAACGTGATGTCATCGATGCCCGCCACCGCAGCCGCATTCATGGCTTTGTTCACGTACAACGCGGGACATTCCCGGTCGGCCCGGATCACCGCACGCACCGAGGGATTCTGGGACGAGGAGAGCTGACGCTCTGCAGCCTCCTTGGCGTTTTTCAGTTCCTGCTCGAACTCAGCCACCGAGTCGTAGGGCTTGTCCTCGAACGTGTAGACGGCCTTCTGGGCAGCCGCCTCCCAGCGCACGTTGATGATCACCTCGGAACGACTGCTGTCCTTGCGAGATGCATTCTGCGCGATGGGCAGCTTGATGTTCTTGTCCACGCGCAGCACCTGCGCCGAGGTGATCGTCATGAAGAAGATCAACATCACCAGGAGCACGTCGATCATGGGTGCGATTTGGAAGTCGGGCTCGCCCGACTCCATATTTCCTCCGCCACCGGCCATAGCAGTCGCTCCTTTCTTGTTCGGGGTTTGGGATGGGGCTCCGTCCGCGTGCGCGTGCCCGGGTTATTCAACCACCGCTTCCGCCTCGACCCAGTTCGGGGTGGCCGCGAAGAGCTCCTCGCCGCTGATGTGCAGCCCCGACATGTGCTCGTAGGGCATCTTGCGGAAGAGATCCGCCACAACGTCCTGGATGTGGTGCATGGATTCGTTGGAGCGACTCCGCAAAAAATAGAACATCCCGAAAGCCGGAATCGCGATGAGCAGCCCGCTCGCGGTCGCGATCAGCACCTCCCCGATCGCGGCGGAAAGCCCTGAGGGATCCCCGATTCCCGAGGTTCCCAGGTTGGCAAACGCCTTGATCATCCCCGTCACCGTTCCCAGCAACCCGATCATCGGCGTACACACCCCGATCACCGAGAGGTAGCTGATGTAGGTGTTCAGTTTGGAACTCTCCTGATGCATCGCAGCCACCATCGCCTCCTCAGTGGCCGCCTTTCCTTCACCCAACATTCCAATCCCGGACCGCAGAATGTTGGTGAGCGGACTGGGGTTCTCCTTGGCAAAATTGTACGCGGCCACGTAGTCCCCCTCGCGGAAGAGCCGTTTCACCTCCGCCTCAAACTGCGGAGGCGCCGTGCGTTTGCGCGAGGTACGCATCCAACCGTCCCCGCACAGGTACACGGTGAGCACGGAGCAGATTCCGATCGGAATCATGACCCATCCGCCTTCGTAGATTTGTTCCCAAAGTGTTTTGTGGTGCGCCGCCGCCGCTTTTTCTTCCGCAGCTTGAGCCTGGGGTGCACAGATCAGCGTCGAGAGCGCAAAGAGCGCCAGGAGTCCAGTTTGGAAGGTTCGTTTCATGTTAGGGGATTGTTGGGAGTTAAGGAGTGGATGGAGGAGAAAGACGCTTCGTTGCAGAACATGCCGCCGCCCCTACCGCACCAAGGTCGGCGCGATCCTGCTCTGCGAGGACTTCGGAAACTCGTTCTTCAAATCATCAAGAAAGGGAACGGCATGGTCGGGTTGCTCATTACCCACACACGCCTTCACACACCCGAGCATCGCCGAGGGATGCAAGGGCCTCCACTTCGGAGCGAAAACCTGAACCGACACGAAATTCCGAATTGCCGCCGCCCAGTCCCTCGCCTCGAGCGCAAGATTCCCCATCTCCAGCCACGCAATGGCGGCCGTCAGGGTGGAGGGATTTCCAGCCGTGGCCGCAGTGTAGGCCTTCATCAGCTCCTCTTTCGGAGCCTTCGACTCCTTGAGCTTCATGAGCGCCACGGCCGTATCCAAGTCGGGGTTTCCCGTGGCAACCCAATCCCGGATCAGCTCGGCGACGTCATCCGGGCGCCCCGCCGCCGCAAGGGCGGGGACCCGCAACTCCATGATCGGCAACCACACGCTGCCCGGCATATCCACCCAGAACCGGTGATAGGTCAGTTCGCTCCCCGTGTTCGAAATGATCGAACGGCTCTCCCCGTCCTTGAATGCCTGCCGGGCGTCTCTCAAGCCCTGCGATTCCCGAAAGGTAATGCGGGCGACATTGGCCAACGGAACGATTTGCTCCTGCCCTCCTTCCGGTTTGGCAAACAAGAACTGCCCCTCCCGGCGAATCCCCACGCCACGAATCAAATTCCCGTCCTTCAAAAGAAGGTCCTCCGCCTGCGCCGCAGGGAAGCCCCCCACCATCAAACCCAGCCATACCAATGCCGCTTTTGCTACGGTTTTCATCCCTATTGAGCTCCTTCCAAACGGGTTTTGGCCTGCTCCAACTCCGCAAGCCCGGCAAGCTTCTCCTTGGACACCATTTCCCGCAACTGCGCCTTGGCATTCTCCGCGTCGCCCAACTTTTCGTAACAATCCGCGGCGCGCAGATAGGACTTGGCCACAGGCTGCGGATACCGCTGATAGGCCAAGACCACCTTCTGGAAGAACTGCAGCGCCAATTGGAAGTCCTTCTTCTGGAAGGCCACTTCCCCGAGGAGGTACATCGCGTCCGCGGTCACCGGTCCCCGCCACTCTTTGGTCGCAGCCACTTGCTCGAAAATCGCCTTGGCGTCGTCCAGCTTGCCCAACTGCAGCAATGCCCGACCCTTCCCCAAGGTGACATCCCGAAGCTTTACATCGGCGCCAACCTTCTCAATCGCCTCGTTGAACCACTTCAGCGCGCCCTCCGCATCTCCCTTCTGCAACGCCATTTGTCCAAGGCCGTTGTAGGCGTAATCCAAGAGCTCCGACTTCGGAAAGGCCGCCATCAACTCCCGGTAGATCGCCTCGGCCTTCGCGATATTCTTCAACTCCAAAAGCCGGTCTCCCGTCCGCGCCAACAGCGCGGCCCCCAAGTCTCTCGGGGCAAACTCCGCCCCGATCCGGTCCACCAGTTCGTCCGCCTCCTTCGGGCGGCGCGTCATGCGCGCCAGTTCCGAACGCGCAAACAGCACCCGGGCATTCACGAGCGGGGTGCCGCCCGCCTTTTTCGCGGAAAGATACTTCGCCAACTCGGCATCGGGATCGAAGGGCGGCGGCGCAGGAGCGGGAGCCCCCTCCGGCGTACTGGCTGCGGCGGCGGCGCCTTCTGCCGGAGCCGGCGCAGGCGCCGGGGCGGCTGCGGAAGCGACGCTCGTGCCCCCCTCCACCTTGGCGCCTTCCACAGGCTTGGCCACCGGAACGGGCCGAGGCTTCTTCGAACACATCTGCGCAAGCTGGGTGAGCAACTGCTCTACCGCATCGCTCGCCCGGTCATTGATGAAGGAGTAGATTTTCTCGGAAAGAAAGGCTTTGGCCTCCTCCGGCTTGCCCTCCTTCACGAGGGCGCGCGCCAGCCAGTACATCGAGGCCACCACGGCGGGATGCTTGGGATTGCGCTCAATGAAATTCTTAAAAAGCTCCACGCTCTTATCCCACTGCCCCAGCTTCTGGTACTGCTTGTTTGCCTCGAACAGCACGTAGTTGAGCACCTCATCCGACGCATTCAACTGAAGCGCCCGGAAATAGGCATCCGCCGCCTCCGCCCGCTTGTCGATCGCGACGTAGGCATCGCCCAGCAACGAGAGCACTTCCGGCATCAGCTTGTGAAAGCCGAAGGACTTCTCCCATTCCAAACACCGCTGGATCACCTCCTTGGGACGCTCGGCGGCCATGTAACACGCGGCGATGCGGAAGCCGGCGTCCGGAGCAAACTGACCGTCCGGATGCTCCTTCACATAGTCACTCAGGCTGGGGAGCGCCTTTTCAAAATCCCCCTTGAAGAAGTAGCACAGCGATTTCCGGTAAAGCGCCTCCTCAAAACTTTCCCCCTTGGGATACTGCTTCCGGTACTCCTCGTACGTTTCGAGCGCCTTGTCCCAGAGCTGCAGCTCGTACCGGATGTTCCCCAGAAGGAATAGAATGCTCTCGTGGTTATCCCCGGCTGTCTTGTTTTTGATCGCAGTTCCGAAAAGCGTCTCCGCCCCCGCCAAGTCATTGGCACTCATGAGCTGGGTGCCCTTGAAGTAATTGACTTGGGGAAGGTACTTGCCCGTCGGGAACTCCTTCAGGTACCGGTCGATCGACTGATCCAGTTCCTTCGAGTTCTTCAATTCCGCATGGCTCATGAGGATGGTGAACTCCATGTTCTCCCGCTCCTCGGGCTTCGGATTACCGGACTTCAGCAGCGCCTCAAACAAGACGATCACGTTCCAGTGGCGCTTGAGCTCCAAGTAAACCGCCGCCTGCCGGGTGCGCAGAGGGATCACGTAATCCTCCGCCTGCTCGACTTCGCCGAGCACCCGGGTTCCGTCGTCGAACAGCGCCTTGATGTCCGAGTTGATCTTTTGGACTTCGGCGAGCCGCTCCGGGTTCTTCGAGAGCGAGGCGATGTTGGCATCGTAGCGGGCCTTGAGTCGCAGCAGCTTCTCCCGCTGGAGCAGGAGGACGTCCTCCTTGCGCTGGACCAAGTTGTATGCGCGGACCGCCAGCTTGAAGTCCTTTTTGAGCCGGAGCGCGTCGCCAATCTTGAATGCCAAGGCGTTGACCTGCAGCGGGTTTTCCACCACATCAAAACGACCGTAGAGCAGGTCCAGCAGTTTGAACGAGTTCTCTACGTTGCCGGCTTCCACCTCCAGTTCCGCGAGAAGGGCTGCAATTTGAACCGATTCATCCGTGGGCAGAAGCGCGTTCACCGTCGGACGCAGCAACGCAATGGCCTCCTCCTTCTTTTTCAGCTCCGTGAGCAGGTTGGCTTGGACCAATACCATCCGCTCCTTGTTTGCCCCGGGCTTCTGGGCCAGTTCCGCAAACGACTTCAGCGCGCCCGCCTTGTCCCCAAGGTTCATCATGCACTGCCCCACCGCCGTCGACGCCTCCAACACCTTGGTCCCCGCCGGATACTCCTTGAGGTAGAGCTCAAACGCTTCCTTCGCGCCCTTGTAATCCTTCTGATTGAAAAGCGCCGAGCCGATCGTGAAACGGACGCTCTCCAGTCCGGGCCCCTCGGCCCCCTTCGCAATCATCTCCTTCAACCCCTCGATACACTCCTTGAACTCCCCTTTCGCGAAGGACTCCATCGCTTTTTTGTACATCGCGCCAAAAACGGCGCCCATGTCCTCCTCCTTCGCGGCAGGAGCCTGAGCGGGCGCCTGCGCTGCCGCCGTGGCGCTCCACAGCCCCAAACCCACTCCGCCCACCGCCACAAGGACCGTCAGAGGAATCCCCTTCAACGCCCTCCGCAAGGACCGTCCAAACAGATCTGATAAGCCCAACCGAGCCGGCCCGCCCACTGCCTGCGCACGCGCTTCGAGCTCAACGCGATCGCGTCGGTTCGGAATCAGCAGGGCGGCGCAACTCCCGACATTCAGGCGGGAGTCCAGCGGCCCAAACAATCTTTCCTGGGGGGAAGACATAGGGAGCTCTTTTCAGGGTTTCAGCAAAAGCAATCGCGGAGACTATCGATCGAAAAGGGGTTGTACACGTTTTTCTGCGCCCCACGGGCCGGCTTTCTACGCGGGTCCGAAGCTTACGCGGAGGGAGTCGCTCCGGGACGGGCGCGATAGAAAACGGCGACATTCCCGACCAACTGGACCAAGGCGCTTTGCGTCGATTCCGCAAGGGCCGGAGCCAGGGTCCGACGCTCCTCTTTGAAATCCGCAAAACGCACCTTCACCAAGCCATGCAGATCCAACGCTTCCGACAAACTGCGGATCACGGCTTCCGTCACACCCGCCACCCCCACACGGACGGCGGGTTCCATCCGTTGGGCTCGGGATTTCAGGTCGCGCTTCTGGGCTGCGGTCAAGGGATTCATGGGGGCGTTTGGAAACCGGACGCTGTTGGAGAATGTTGGAGGGTTTACTGGACGGGTTTTTCCGAAATCAGCCCTTTGCTCAGGAGCTTCTGCAGCTTGGGGGTGATGACAATGGAGCAGTAGCGGTTTTGCTTCTCGTTCAAATTGAAATAATTCTGATGATAGTCCTCAGCCCGGTAAAATTTGGTGACCGGGACGATCTCCGTGACAATCGGATCGGAAAAGTCTTTCTGCGCCAGGGCTTTGGATTTCTCGATCGCCTGCTTCTGGGCGTCGTTTCCGTAGAAGATGACCGACCGGTACTGGGTCCCCACGTCATGGCCCTGCCGGTTGAGGGTGGTGGGATCATGCGCCGCCCAGAACACGTCCAAAAGCTTCTCCAGAGGAAGCACCTCCGGACGAAACTCGATCTGAACAACCTCCGCGTGGCCGGTGTTCCCTGTGCAAACCTGCTTGTAGGTGGGGTTCTCCACCGAACCGCCGGCATAGCCGCTCACCACCCCGGTGACCCCCTTCAAGCGCTGAAACACGGCCTCCAAACACCAAAAGCAGCCCCCGCCGAAGG
The DNA here is from genome assembly GCA_041159065.1 of Verrucomicrobiota bacterium. Lineage (GTDB taxonomy): Bacteria > Verrucomicrobiota > Verrucomicrobiia > Chthoniobacterales > Chthoniobacteraceae > Chth-196. The sequence continues at coordinate 7,267 of JBEBAG010000350.1, forward strand.
TCAGCTTTTCGACTCCCCCCTCTCCTTTTCCCGGGGAAACTGCGGGAGCCGCCGAAGCGCTCGCCAGCGCCATCATCCCAATCAAGAAGGAGGAGAACAGGACTTTCATATCGCCCTCTTAGCGCCTTCCGCAGCGATTGGAAACGGGATTCACCCAGGCCCCGTGATCCGTCTTGCGTCGGCCTTCCTCCCCGCCACGCTGCGTGGATGCGACCCCCCTTCTTTTCCCTACGCTTCGCCCGGCTCCTTGGCAGCCTCGGGCTTCTGTTTCCGGGCTCCCTGACACACGCCGAGCCCCCCGCCTCCCCGTCGGCCCCCGCCGCCTTC
>JBEBAG010000351.1:0-7509 GCA_041159065.1 Verrucomicrobiota bacterium
TTCATCACGGCTGCATTCCTTGTCGGCGCTGCCTTGGGCGGATTCGTCTTTGGCTGGCTCGGTGACAAAGTGGGTCGGGTCAAGGCCATGGCATGGAGCATCCTCTGCTACTCGCTTTTCAGCGCCGCGGGCTATTTTGCCCATGCCCCATGGCATCTGGCTCTTTTTCGCTTCATCGCCGCCCTGGGCATGGGGGGCGAATGGGCGCTCGGCGTGGCCCTCGTCATGGAATCCTGGCCGGACCGTTTCCGCCCATGGCTTGCGGCAGCCATCGGCGCTGCAGCCAACGTGGGGATGCTTCTCGACGGTCTTCTTGCACGGATTTTTCACGTCACCCCCGACTCCTGGCGCTGGATGTTTCTGGTGGGCGCGTCTCCCGCGGTGCTCACGCTCGTCATCCGGATCTGGGTTCCAGAGTCCGAAAAATGGAAGGCCGCGGTGGCCGCCTCGAATTCTTCGACGCTTTCACGAATCGCCCCGCTCTTCAGGCCCCCCTTGCTGAGGTCCACCATTCTCGGAACCCTTCTTTCCGCCGTCGCATTGATTGGCACGTGGGGTTCCGTGCAATGGATCCCCGCGTGGGCTGACCAACTCACCCAAGGCACCCGACCAGACGCCAAGGCGACCGTGCAGATGCTGTCCTCACTGGGCGCCGCCTTGGGCGCCTGGATGGGTCCCCTTGCGCTCGCCTCCATTCCTCGCCGGTGGGCTTATGGCACCCTCTGCGCGCTCTCTCTCGGCATGAGCGCATGGCTCTTCCGGGCCCATGCGGAATGGGGAGCACTCTTCCAATTCAAGGTCTTCCTGCTCGCCTTCTTCAGCGCCTCCTTCTACGGCTTCTTTCCCCTCTACTTTCCGGAGCTCTTCCCCACTCGAATCCGGGCGACGGGCCAAGGCCTTTGCTACAATGCAGGCCGCTTGATTGCAGCGGGCGGAGCCATCGCCAGTGGAAACCTCGTCGCCCACTTCGGCGGCTATGCTCCGATGGGCGCGGTCATCACCCTTGTCTATCTCGCGGGAATTCTTTTCTGCTTTGCGTGCCCCGAGACCCGCGGCAAGCCCTTGCCAGAATAGTTGCCTCCCATTCTCCACCATGGACACCGCAAAACTCCGCAGCCTCATCCGTACCGTTCCCGACTGGCCACAGCCGGGCATCAATTTTTTTGATATCTGCTCCATCGTCAACCATCCCGAAGCGTTCTCATGGACGGTCAACCGGCTCACCCTGCTCTGCGCCGAACGCGAAACAGAAGCCATTGTCTGCCCGGATGCCCGGGGCTTCATCTGGGGTGCGGCTGTGGCCTACGCCGCGAAGCTGCCGCTTCACCTCGCACGAAAACCTGGAAAGCTTCCGGGTAAAACCGTGACGGAGAGCTACCAGTACGAGTACGCAGCCTCCTCCATCAGCATGCAGGCCGACGCCGCGATCGCAGGGAAGCGCATCATGCTGATCGATGATGTGCTGGCGACAGGCGGCACTGCCAAGGCGATTGTTCATCTCTTGCAAAAGCACTTCCTGATTCCCGCATCCCAGATTGAGCTGGGAGCGATCATCAACATTCCGTTCCTGGGAGGCTCAGACAGCCTGACCTCCGCCGGCATCCACGTCCACGCCCTGCTCGACTGCGAAGAATGACCTGATTCTGATCGCACTCGCGGATGAGGCTCCCACGCTGGCCCGTTGGCCCAACGTCTTCCTCACGGGCGTCGGCAAGGTGAACGCCAGCCTCAGCGCGGCGCGTCTTATCGAGCGCCACCAACCCGCCCGCGTCTGGAACTTCGGAACCGCCGGGGGATTGAGCGTTGGCTCTGGAATCCATCGCTGCACTCGCTTTGTGCAGCGCGATATGGATGTGAGCGCCCTTGGCTTTGAACCCGGCCAGACCCCTTACGAGCAATCCGTCCACCTTTCCACCGGCATCGGGGGGCTCACCTGCAGTTCGGGAGACAGCTTCGTCACGTCCGCAAACCTCCGCATCGCCGCGGACCTCGTGGATATGGAGGCCTATGCAATCGCCAAGGCCTGCATTCACTCCTCCGTCGAATTCCACTGCTATAAGTTCGTTTCAGACCGGGCCGACTCCGCGTCTACAGACGACTGGCGCGCCAACATCTCCCGCGGCGAACCGCTCTATCTTGAGATCCTCCGCCAGTTTGGCCTGACTGCCGACTGAGCCATCCGAACGCACCCGCGCTCCGCTACTCCCGCCCTTTGGCGATCTCCGCCTCCAGCAGCGCAGAAAGCTCACGCAACTTTTCGGGATGTGTCTTCGAAAGTTCGGAGGTCTCCGCGAGGTCCCCGTTCAAGTCGTATAATTCGCTCTGCGATCTGTTTTTTTGAACCAACTTCCACGCGCCCTTCCGGAGCGCAAGCGGGGCCTGGTTGTTCCCCTGGACCACCAGCTGCTCACGCCCGTTCGCCCCGGGCTTTCCAAGCCACGCGGGCATCACATCCACGGAGTCCGCAAACTCACCCTCCTTCAAAGCCTTGCCTGCGACCGCACACAACGTGGCCGGAAGATCCACCAACGCCACCAACGCCTCAGACACCTTTCCCTCCGGGACGTGCCCAGGCCAGCGCACCAAAAACGGTACCCGGTGACCACCTTCGTACAGGCTTCCCTTCATCCCACGCAGGCTCCCATTCGGAGGCTGGAGCTTGTGCAACTCATTCGTGCCATCGTCGTAGGTCGACTTGATCGCGCCGCCGTTGTCCGAGCTGAAGATCACGATCGTATTTCTCCCAAACCCTTTCCGCTCCAAGGCCGCCAGCACCTCGCCCACCGTCCAATCGAGCTGGTGGATGACATCCCCGCGCCAACCGCACTGGCTGGTTCCGCGAAACCGGGGGTGCGGGACCATGGGCTCGTGAATGTCATGCGTAGCGAGGTAGAGGAAGAACGGCTTCTCTGCCGACTGGCGCTCAATGAAACCCACCGCCTTTTCAGTCAAGCGATCGGCCATGTCCTCGTCTTTCCACAGGGCCGCCTTGCCGCCCGTCATGTATCCAATCCGCGAAATTCCATTCACAATCGTCTGGGAATGCTGCGGATCCGCTTTGATTTTTAGAAGATCCGGCCGCTCGAGGCCGGTCGGCTCCGAACCAATGCGGGATCCGTAGCTTACGGAAATGGGATCTGCGGGATCCGCACCGACGACCCGATGGTTTTCCACAAAGACGCACGGCACGCGGTCACCCGTTGCCGGAATGTAGAACGCGTAATCGAACCCGACCTCCAGCGGCCCAGGGCGAATCTCCCCATTGAAATCCGGCCTCCCCTCCCCCAGTCCGAGATGCCACTTCCCGACGACGCCCGTCGCGTACCCCGCCGACTTCAACGCTCCCGCGAGAGTGGGCTTGTCCCGGGGAATCAGAAGCGCCGCATCCCCGGGTGCGATCCCCGTGCCCCGATGCCTCCACGCGTAGCGACCCGTCATGAGGGCAAACCGAGTCGGGGTACACACCGCTGCCGTCGAGTGCGCATCACGGAACAAGGTCCCCGCCTTTGCCAAGCCATCCAAGTGCGGCGTCCTCACGCAATTTGCACCGTAACACCCGAGGTCCCCGTAACCCACGTCATCACTCAGAATGAAGACGACATTGGGACGCTCCGCGGCCAGGCCCTGGACCGCCCATACGCACCACACAACGAACTGCAACAGCATGGTCTTCTTCATCATGAGATCTCCTTCGATTCAGCGCGGGCACGGAGCGTGTTCACATCCGCAGCACCCCACGTACCCAGGGAGACTACGCCGGAGACGCCGCCCCGGATTGAACCAGGCGGACATTCCCTATTGAAAACCGGCCCCGAAGCACCCGCTAAAAACCCACCGCGAAACTCAACCCAAACTGACTCCCCTGCGCCCTTCGGAAAAACTCATGCTCCCCGTAAATGCGCAAGGTCTTCCGGTCCGCGACCACCAACTCCAGAGACACTCCAAACCTGACGGAATCCCTCCGACTGCGCGCACTGCTGATCTCCCACAAGCGCGATTCATCCCCCTGCCACCGCACCCGGGTGCCTCGAGGATCGGAATGGAAGTTGTGCACCCACTCCACATTCCCCCCAACACGAATGGGAAGACCTCCGATGCGCAACTCCCTCGCGGCCTCGAGGGCGGTCCGCGAAAGCAACGTCCCATGCGTCGCAGCTCCCGTCGACACCCCGAACGCCCCGCCGCCCTCCTCCCGGACCCCCGCCTGCCGAGCCCCCAGATAGGCCACGCGCATACTCGGAACCAAACTCCACCGCCCTCCCGAAGGGCCTAGCTGCATGCCGCCTCCCAGCTGCAGCATCCATTCTCTGCTCCGCGAACGCCCCCGGCTGTTCACGACACCGTCGGGCAGCCACTGCGTCCGTTTCACCTCGCTCTCATCCTCCCCGTAAACGGCCATCGCATCGGCAAACAGTCGCTCGCCAAGCGGCAACGTTCCATATCCTCCCACATGCCAACTTTCCGAACGCACGCTTCCACTGGGCCCCGAGAGCTGCAGCCCTCCCGTCTGCATCACCCCAAAAAGGCCGAGCGTTAGCCTTCCAAAACGATGTTCCACGCCACTCACATTCCCCGATGCGCTGACGCCACCCCCTCCAAACCCGCCGGCAACATCAGCCTGCAACTCGCGCGCCCCGTTGAATCCGGCACTCCACGCGCTCCACCCCTGCTCACCTCCAAACGCAGACGCTGCCAACACCCGCGCACTCTCCTCCCGAACCCCCGGAAGACTCGCCATCCCCAGCGCGTTCAGCCGGTCCGAAACCGGCCTCTGGATTTCTCCAAGGCGCATCGCACTCATCTCAAACAGCTCCGCGTAAATCACCGGACTCAGCTGTAGGAGCGTGCCTCGCACCTCCTCTTCCGTCGGCATCGCCTCCATCCGCGTCAGCAACGACAGAAACTCCGGACGGGAGGATCCCAGTAGAAAATCCACGCCCCTTCCAACCTCCCTGAGGTTCCCCTGTCCCCCGATCGTTTCCGCCGCAATGCGTTGGATTTCCATGTCGACCGAAAGCACCTGCAAGGGCGCGCTGCCCGCAGTCACCGGGGTCTCATCCCCATAGATGGCCCGCGCCCGAATCATCGCCGTCTGAGGAATCATGCTGAAGCGCCCGTTGATTCCCCCCTCCGCTTTCAAAATCGTGTACCGGCGCGCCGCGAAATCCAAAAGCCGCGCCTCCCCCTTGGGAACCAAGGCCGTGCCATCAATGGAAATGGAGCCGTCGAGCGTTCCCGAGGTAACGACCTCCAGCCGATCCGATTTCCCAGCAATCAAGGGCGTGTACTCGGCCTCATAGGCGCCGCCGTCCAGAACCAACCTTCCCTGGACGCGCTGCACATCAATCGAGTTGCCCGGGGCAAGCACCGCGCCACTCAAGCGGACATTCCCCACGAGCACGCCCCGCCCCTTCAGCATCTGCCCCGCGCCCAGCACAAAAGCGTCGCCCAGCGCTCGGACGTCGAGAACCGTCGTCTCTTGGTCCGCCCCCTTTCCGCCGACCACCAACTGCGTCACCCGCGAAAGGGTTGTCGCCTGGGTCACCTTGAGCGTGCCTTCCTGCACAATCGCAGCCCCTTCCAAGGCGCCGCTCCCGCTCAGCTTGAGGGCGCCTTCACCCAGCTTCAGAAAGGAACCCGCCCCGCCCAAGAGCCCGCTCAACTCGGCCGATTGTGCTGCCTCCACCACCACTGCGGATGCCTTCGCCACGCTGACCGACTGGGAAAGATTGACCGATCCTCCAAGCACCAAACTCCCGCCTTCCAAGGTCATGCGATTCCCCACCGCTCCAGCCGCATCCACCCGAATCGCCCCCTCCTGAATCCGAGTCCCCAGCGCGAGCGCATTGCTTCCGCTCAGCCACAGCGTCCCCGCTCCTATCTTGGTCAACTCCCCGGCACCGGAGAGCGCATTGGCAAGCTGCATCCTCGCATCCTGCACATTCACCACCAACTTGCCGTCACTCCCCACATTCACCCCGCTCACCCCAAGCGCCGCGCCGCTTCGAACCTCCAGCGTCCCCCCCAACACCTCGGTACCACCCGTGTACGTATTGCTGCCGGCAAGCGTGAGCACTCCGCCGGAGACCTTTTTCAAAGTTCCATCACCGGAAATACTGCCGCTCATCACCAGACTCGCTCCGTCATTCACAGAGATATTTGCCGACTGACCGATAATCGTCGGCTTGTCGAGTTCCTGCGCCGCTCCCGCGCTCACCTGAATGGTTCCCGAAGTGACAACCAAGGCACCGCTTCCCGAAACCACAACCTGCGAGAAATCCACCGTCTGCCCGGGCTCAACCACCACGCTTCCCGGACCGGCCCCCGTGGATCCGCCGTTCCAGAAAACGCGATACTGGGGATTCAAACTGACCACCGTACCCGCGCCCACAATCGTGTTTGAAAGCGTCACATCTGCATTCAAGTGAAAGGCCAACTGCGTGCCCGCGCTCAAACTGATCAGCCCCGCTCCCAAACGCGCCCCAATGCCCAACTCCAAGCGGCCCGCACTCACCAATGTAGAACCCTCGTACGTGTTGACCGCCTCCAAGAACAGAGTCCCTCCGCCGAGCTTCATCAGCCCTCCCGAACCGCTAATCACTCCGCCCAGAGTCAACTTCACCCCCTCCTCCACGCGCACCGCGGCGGTCTGGACAAACTCCACGGGAACCTCCACCCGGTGCCCTCCACCCGACGCACTCATCTGCGCGCTTCCAGAAAGGGAGATCTTCGACCCGCCGCCGCTCGCCCCCACCAAGCGCACTCCCCCCATCCCACGAAAGTCCACACTCCCCAGTTCCAGTACCTGCGCGGGCAACCGGACCTCGATCGCATCCGCCGACTCAAACCGCGCGCTGTCCTGTCCCCGGCTCAATGCGCCGTCCAACCCCGGCCGCCCTCCTTTCCGGGCCCAACGCGCAGTCTCTGTCCAGTCGCCCGAGCCTCCCATCCAAACCCCACGACCGCTGTAAACCAAACCACTCAACATCACACTCTGCCCTCCCAAACTCACATCAACCAAACCCGTTCCCACATTTCCAACCGACGTCAAACCCAGGGTCACCGACTGCAAAATGTCTCCCTCCGTCGCCGTCGAAACCCCGCTCCCGATCCACATCTGTCCCGTCCGCCCCGCCTCCAGGGTTAGCGTTCCCGAGGCCAAACCTGCCCCCGCAACGGTGGCCCTCAGCAGGTCCGAATACCCGTCCGCCAGCGCCGTATTCCGCACCTCAACCGACACGCCCGCGAATGTGCCTCCCGCGTGCACACTCCCCAAGTCCAGCGTACCGCCCCCGCCAAGTCCCGCCTGAGCCAACCGATAGATCCGTCCACTCAGCCCGACACTTTGCGAAGCCACCTCCGCCGCCACGTCCCCAAGCCCCGTCCCAGCCTGACCACGCGAGGTGTACGTCACCACCGCGCTCCCGCTCACCGCCCCTGCCGATGCCGTGCTCCCCGCATACCCCACGCTCAGCCCCGTCGTGTTCACACTCCCAGCTCCCACCACCA
>JBEBAG010000352.1:0-2614 GCA_041159065.1 Verrucomicrobiota bacterium
ACCCCCAGCCCGCCTCCATCGGCGCCGACCGCCTCGCCAACACCGCCGCCGCCGCCGCCCTCTTCGCCTCTCCCGCCATCGTCGTAGACTTCGGCACCGCCGTCTCCTTCGACATCCTCTCCGCCAAAGGCGACTACCTCGGCGGCGTCATCGCTCCGGGCCTCGAGGCCATGACCGAATACCTCCACCAGCGCACCGCGCTCCTTCCCAAAATCTCCCTCCTCGAACCCCCGGGCCCCATCGGCAAATCCACCAAACACGCCATGCTCGCAGGCGCCGTCTACGGATACCGCGGACTCGTGCGCCAAATTCTCGAGGAGGTCCGCAAAGCCCTCCCCTCCCGAAAAGCCCCGACCGTCATCGCCACCGGAGGCTACGCCGAGCTCATCGCCGCCGGGCTCCCCGAAATCCAACACATCCATCCCACCCTCACCCTCGAGGGCCTCCGAATCATCGGAGAAAACCATCTCCGCCCCAACCCCGCCCCTTCTTCCAAACCTCGCAAACCCAAACCTTCCTCGCCCTCGTGACCCCTTCCTCGCTTCCCTTAGCCATCGGCATCGACTTCGGCGGCACCAGCATCAAATCCGCCCTCGTCCGGGGCCCCCAGCTCCTCCGCCAAGCGCCTCCCATCAACCCCCAAAACGCCTCCGCCCGCCAAACCCTCGACGCCATCTCCGAGGCCATCTCCGAACTCTGCTCCGATCTCCCCTCCCACGTTCCCATCGGCATCGGCCTTCCAGGCCTCGTCGACAGCACCCACGGCGTCGTCCACGGCCTCTCCAATGTCGAAGGCTGGGAGGACGTGCCCGTCAGACAATTCCTCGCCGACCGTTTTGACGTCCCAGTCATCCTCGAAAACGACGCCAATGCGATGGCCTACGGGGAATGGCGGTACGGCGCCGCCCAACATGCCCGAAGCGCCATCTGCATCACCCTCGGCACCGGCGTCGGGGGGGCCCTCATCCTCGACGGCCATCTCTACCGCGGCGCGCGCCTCGCCGCCGGGGAACTCGGCCACGTCAGCATCGATCACCACGGAAAACCGGGGCCCTATGGCAACCGCGGCGGACTCGAGGAGTACGTCGGCAACGCCGAAATCACCGCGCGCGCCCAAGCCGCCTACGACGCCGCCTGCACCCCCCCTCCCGCCGTGCCCTGCACCCCGGAAATCCTCGCCATGGCGGCCCACCGCGAATGCCCCATCGCCCTCGCCCTCTGGGAAGAAATCGCATCCGAAATCGGCGCTGCACTCGCCAGCGCCGTCTGGCTCCTCAACCCCGAAATCATCGTCATCGGCGGCGGGGTCGCCAAAGCCGGGGATCCCCTCTTTGGCCCCCTCCGCGATACCGTACGCCAGCGCACTTCCAAGGTGCTCCACGAGGAACTCCGCATCGTGCCCGCCCTCCTCGGCAATCACGCCGGCGCCATCGGATGCGCCGCGCTCGCCCTCGACGCCGCCCTAGCCGCCGACCCCCTCACCCACGCCCTCACGATGGCTCCCTCCTAGTCTCCCCCGCGAGGGGAAGAAATTAAATCACTTTCGCAGAATGGCTTACAAACCATTCCCTTGCAATCCAACCCTCCACGGATACCTTTATCCATGGAGGAGGGAAGCGCGGCCACATCCGGCAGCACATCCGGCGGGAGCCTGAGGAGAGGGGAGGAGGAGGCACCGGGGGGGCCCGCGCCCGCGCGCCAAGAGCAACGCTTTACCCCGCCCCCCACCCCGCCCCCACCCCCACCCACCCCGCCTGCAGGCTCCGGCAAGAACCGGCCCCCGTCCCTCCGCTCCCGAATTTTGGGGATTCTGCTCATCTCCCTCCTGCTGCCCCTCGCCCTCGGCATCGTCGCCATCGACCTGACCGGGTACCGGAAATTCCGCACCTCCCTCGGCCGGTTGATGGAGTCGCGCACCGCCGTTCTCGCCCTCCAACTCCAGGAAACGCTGGAGGGCCAGCTCCATGCCCTTGAGGACTGGATCCACCTCTCCCCCGCGTTGGGAATTCTTGCCTCGGAGGTCGGCCCCCTCTCCCATCCCCTCACGCCCGAAACGCTGCATGCCGCAAGGCGCTGCGAAGCCGGGTGGCGGGACCTCCCTCCGCTCTCCCCCGAGGTGCTTGCAATCCTCGGCCACCCCATTTCCCACCACCTTCGCGAATTCGCTCAGCGCCACCCCGAATTCACCTTCCTGGAACTCACCGACGCCCACGGACGCGTCCTCGCCGCCACCGCCAAGCCGGAGCACTTTCTGGCCACCCACGCCCCCTGGTGGGAACCCGCCCCCACCCTGCCCCTCCCCGCCCCCCTCGCCGGGGTCCGCATCTTCAGCGTGGAATCCCGAGACGGATTCCCCTGCCTTCACGCCACCGCCTTCCTTCCTCCCCCCTCCGCCCCGGGCGACGCCCCCATCGCCCGACTCCACGCCATCCTCCACCTCCCCAACCCCATCCGCTTCACCCTCCACGAACAAGACGGCTTTGACGCCGTCCTCCTCATCCAAGAACCCTCCCCCAGCCCCTCCCCCCCCTCCGGGAAGCCCCCGCTGCTCTTCCGCGGCACCCCCCTCCAAGTCCTCGAGCCCGGAATCCACAGCGCCGCCCTGCTGCATTCC
>JBEBAG010000353.1:0-5189 GCA_041159065.1 Verrucomicrobiota bacterium
TTCTTAGGGAGTGGTTTCCTGCGGGATGCCTGTGGGGTGCGGGGGGTGGGATGCGGGGGGATTTTGCGCTTTGTTCGTGGGGGGAAGGGGGGGAGACTTCCCCGCATGAGTGTGGGGTTGATCGTGCTTGCGAGCGGGGTGGCGAACGTGTCGCCGTTGTTCGCGCTGCTCACCCTGGTGTTGCTTCTGGCGGTGTTGGTTTCGCTGGTGCTGATCCGGATCCGGCAGAGTTTGCTGGTGGGGTATCTCCTGTGCGGCGTGCTCATTGGCAACACGGGGCTGCTCAGTCTGACCGGCTCGAATCAGGGGGGGCCGGTGATCCACGAACTGGCAGAGATCGGGGTGGTGTTGCTCATGTTCACGCTCGGGATCGAGTTCTCCTTTGGGGAACTCAAGCACCTGTGGCGAACCGCCCTCGTGGGCGGGGGGTTGCAGGTCGGCATCACCGTCCTCGCCGTGGGGGGGGGCGCGATGGCCGTGGGAGTGCCTCGCGTGGACTCGGTCGTGCTGGGCGTGGCGCTGGCGTTAAGCTCGACGGCGGTGGCGATGAAATCCTTTCAGGACTCCGGACACCAAAACAGCCCGGGAGCGCGCGCCGGGCTCGGGATTGCGCTTTTCCAGGACATTCTGGTGATCGTGTTTTTTCTGGTGATGCCGATTCTTTACCAAAGCGGTGGAGGCAAGGTGGCTTCGGAATTGGGCGTGGCTTTGTTCAAGGGGGGGATGTTTTTGGTTGGGGCCGGGGTGCTGGGCCGGTTTGGAATTACGCCTCTGCTGCACGCGGTGGCGGCGACGCGGAGTCGCGAGCTCTTTACGCTCACGGTGGTGGGGATGTGTGCCGGGGTGGCTTTTGCCGGCGGGGCGTTGAATTTGTCGCTGGCCTTGGGGGCGTTTGCGGCGGGGTTGGTGGTGAGCGAGTCGATCTACAGCCACCGGATTCTCGCGGAGATCCTGCCCTTCAAGGATCTGTTCCTCGCGATTTTCTTCATCTCGGTAGGGCTGCTGATCGACCTGCGCGCGGTGGCTGCGCATTGGCCCCAGGTGCTGGCGGGGAGCCTGGTGATTCTGATGCTCAAAAGCGGCATTGTGTTTTTCGTCCTGCGCGCGCTGCGGCTTCCGGGAAGGCCGGCCGTGCTGGCTGCGGCGAGCCTGGCGAGCACGGGGGAATTTTCGCTTGTGCTCTTGGGCAAGGCGGGGGGCTATCGGCCTTTGGATCCGGTGACCGAGCAAATGCTTTTGGTGTGCACGGCCGTCACGATGTCGGTGGTGCCGACCCTGATGCGGGTGGCGCTGCCGGTGGCGCGGTGGATGGAACGCAGGGGGTGGCTCTCCACGCGTTCCCAGGTGGCCCCCGAGCTGACGACGCCCTCCCGGCGAATCCAAGGGATGCACGATCACGCGATCATTTGCGGGTACGGGCCGGTGGGGCGCGCGTTGAATGAGGCGTTGAAGCGGTGCGGGGTCGACACCCTGGTGATGGATCTCAACTCGCAGACCGTGCGCAGCCTCAAGGCGTCCGGTCAGGCGGTGTTGTTTGCCGATTCCACGCACGCCGAGGCGCTGGATCTCGCGGGGATTGGCCAGGCGCGTCTGGTGGCGTTCACGTTTCCCGCGGTCGATTCCACCTGTATGGCCGTTCCGATGGTGCGTGAGCGCAACGCGGGGATTTTGATTTTTGGGAGGGCGAAGTATCCGACCGAGGTGAGTCGTCTGCGAGAGCTGGGGGTGCAGGTGATTCACGACGAACGGGAGGCTGCGGTGGCGATGGTCCGTTGCGCGGTGGCCTCCTATGAGCGGGGGGACATTGATCCCGAGGAAGTCGTGGGCGAGGTGGCCGAGTGAGGGCTGACGCGATGAGGCGCCAGGGAGCCGCGGCCTGAGGGAAGGTCGCCCCGGGGGAGGGAGGGGGTGAGGCCGGGGACTACGGATTCCCGGGCTTTAGATACCGGGCGAGTTGTGAAGTGAGCATTGCGCGGCGCAGCGGTTTGGTGAGAAAGGCGTCCATGCCCGCGGCGAGGCAGGCTTTCTCGTCCTCGGCGAGTGCATTGGCGGTGAGCGCAAGGATGGGAAGGCGCGGGAGGTGGTGCTGGGACTCGTAGGCACGCCACTGGGCAGTGGCCTCGTAACCATCCATGCCGGGCATGCGGCAGTCCATGAGAACCATTGAGAAAGGCGGGGAGTCTGGTGCTTTGAGCCGCTCCAGAGCCTCCGATCCGTTGGAAACCACGGTGACGGAGAGCCCCAGTTTTTCGAGATGTCCGCGTGCGACGATTTGAGAAATGAGGTTGTCCTCGGCGACGAGGACGTGGCCACGGAGTTTTGCGGTTTGGTCCAGTGCGGCGGGGATGCTTGGGGAGTCGGATGGGGCAGGGTTGGGGGCGGAGGGATCGGGAGGCAGCGGAAGGGAGAAGAAGAAGGTCGAGCCGGAGCCCTCGCGGCTTTCGACGCGGAGTTCGCCGCCCATAAGGTGGACGAGGTGCTGGGAGATGGCGAGGCCGAGGCCGGTTCCGCCGAATCGGCGGGAGGTGGAGGTGTCCGCCTGGATGAAGGGTTCGAAAAGCCTGGGGAGGACATCCGGGGGGATTCCGATTCCGGAGTCTTGGACGCGAAAGGTGTAGTAGCCCTCGGGGACTGGGGTGACGGAGACAAGGACCTCACCTTGGGAGGTGAACTTGAGGGCGTTTCCGACGAGGTTGACGAGGATCTGGCGCAGGCGGTTGGAGTCGCCGAGGACGACGGGAAGGGAGGGAATTTGGAGTCGCAGAGCGATGCCGCGCGTGCGCGCGGGGGCCTCGAAGAGGGCGATTACCTCGCGGACGGTTTTTTCGAGGGGGAAGGGTTTTTTTTCGACTTCGATTTTGCCCGCCTCGATTTTGGAGAGGTCGAGGATATCGCCGAGGATGGTGAGGAGGGAGGTGGCGGCCTGTTCCGCGCTGTGGATGTATTCGGCCTGCTGGGGGGTCGGCCGAAGGTCCTCGAGCAGTTGGAGCATGCCGAGGACACCGTTCATGGGGGTGCGTATTTCATGGCTCATGTTGGCCAGGAACGCGCTTTTGGCCTGATTGGCGGCTTCGGCCTGGCGGCGTGCGGCGCGGTGTTGTTCCTCCGTTTCGCGAAGGGCACGCATTTGCAGGTCGATGAGCGAGCGCGCCCGGATGTTCTCGTGGAGTGCGGCGACTTGTTGGGCGAAGAGTCCGAGGGACTGGGAGTGTTCGGAGGAGACGGGTTCAAAGATGCGCGCGTTCTTCTCGCTGATTCCGCCGAGCAGGATGGCGGTGGTTTTCTGGCGGGAGTTGCGGCAGCGCAGGATAACGGCCTGGCTAAGCTCGAGTGGGGCGCAGACGGCGGGATTGGCCGTTCCCGGAATAATTTCCGCGGCCGCCTGCGACTCCTTTTGGAGCAAGTGCGTCCCAATTTGGTGCAGCAATTCGGTGGGGAAAGCGGCGGTGGAGGCTGCCGTCTCGTGCAGGCTGCCATCCTCTCGGATGATCCAGAAGATCCCGAGTTCGAGTTCGAAGACGTCCACCAGGGCCTCGGACACCGTGGTGGCGAAATCCTCGAGGCGCTCAAGGGGAAGCGCCCGACGGCTGAAGGACTGCATCCGGCCGAAACGGCTGAGCTCGCGGTCGAGCCGGTTGCGCGTGTTGATGAGCTCCTGCTCGACGAGGGAGAACCGCACCACGCGCCGCTGCAAATCCTCGTATCGGGCGAGGAGATCGGCGTCGTGGACAGGGGGGCGTTCCATCCGGGGAATGGGGGGCTTGTTCTAGCGCCGGTATAGGACGTAAAGGGCGGTGGTGTAGTTGTGGTAAGTGTTGGCCCCACCCAGTCGGGCAAATTCGCCAAAGCCGTACATTCCGAGCCAGGGCGGCGGCACGCCCCCGGTGGAGAGCGGGAACTGCATCCGGCTGACCAATTCCTCCTTCATAATGCGGTTGAAGAGAAACCGACCCCGGGCAAGGCAATCTGCGTGAAACACCGCGACGGGCTTGCGTCCGCCCGAGCGCTGGTTGAGGGCGATCATCATCCGGTCCAGATCCTCGAAGATGCGGGGTTCATCGCGCACCGTGAGCCAGAGTTCCGTTCCCACCGGGCATTCGGTGGCGTAGTACATCACGCCCGCCTCGTCGCGTTTGGTAACTACCCGCAGGATGTGCTCGTTGCCGTACTCGGCAGCCAGCGCCGGCGAGAGGCGCTCCGCGAGCGCTCCCACGGGGATGGTGTCGCCGGGCGTCGCGGATTCGGGCAGCCCCAGCCGCTGGGTGTACTCCAGCCAAGCGGGACGGCCGTTGAGCTCGATGATTTTGTGTCCTTCCGATCGGGTCACCACGAGCGGGTCGCCCACGGCGACAAAACCGTGGGTTGCTTGCGTGTCCACCTCGAGCGAGGGATCCGCAAATCCGATGGCGAAGGCGGCATGCTCGAAAACCTGTCCGTCCACCGACTGATAGCTCACCACCCCGCGCATGTTGTCCGAAGAGGTGGCGCCAAAGACGGTGACGGAGGAGCCCAGCACGGATTCGAGGCCGGCGATGCAGCGATCGTTGGCGATGTCGATCCCCGAGGCCAGGAAGTAGACCATGTTGACTGCGGGATTTTGGCTTCGGAGTTGGTGGGCGAGATCCACCGATTTTTCGAAGGAATTTTCGCCGAAGATCCCGTCCACGTGCGCGAGGGCGAAGTCCTTGCCCGAGATGGCCATGATGGCGACGTCCTTCATCGATTCGCTCACCCCCTCGGTACCTACGACCCCGCAACAGGAAGCCGCCACCACGCGGGCCTGGGGGTGGAGTTGCTGGGCCTCGTCCGCGAGTTCCTTGAAATCGTGCCCCAGCGAGGCGTGGATCAGGATGAGGTCACAGGATTTGCCTTGGAGTGCGACTTCGAGGCATTCGGCGATGGCGCGCCGGGAATTGACCATGCGGACGCTGGCGGAGTGGAATTCGAGCATTGTGGGTGTGCGGGTGCAGGGGTGAAGAACCTCTGGGTAAGCCAGAACGGTGCCAAAGCCGGGACGCCCTCCGTCGCGGGATTTTGCGCGGAGCCAGCGGAGCGTCCGGATCGCCTGCGGGGCGCGTCCCGCCTATTGGGGGCCCTGAGCGGGGAGGATGCAGCGGAAACCGATGTGGTTGGCTGCGGAGGCGGGCTCGCCCTTGCCTCGGGTGCCGATCATGTAGCGGGTGCAGTAC
>JBEBAG010000354.1:0-8753 GCA_041159065.1 Verrucomicrobiota bacterium
TAGAAGCGGCGCAGGGCGGCGGCCGGGGGATTGAGGGTGTCAAAGACATCGCCGGAGAGGAGGAGGACGTCGGGTTGGCGGTCCTGGAGGGTGAGAAGAAGCCAATCGAGGAATTGGGCGTGTTCGTAGCCGCGATCGTGTTGGTGGAGGGTTTGCCCGAGATGCCAGTCGGCGGTGTGAAAGATGCGGAGCATGGAGATGCGAGGAGTGCAGCAAGGATTGCACAGCACTCCTGCGGGGAGGGCGAGTTTCGTGTGGAAAACGAGCGGAGGGTGCGAATTGGGGACGCCCCCGCGGCGGCCTTCGAAGCCCTGCTAGAAGACGAGGGGGAATCCGAGGGATTGGAGGTGGGCGAGGCTCCGGGCGATGCCCTCCCGGGTGTCGGCCAGAGGCTCGTACTCGATGAGGTAGGTGCCCTGATAGCCGGTGCGCGGGAGAAGGTTTTGGAAGTCGAGGCCTGCGGGGGCATCGCCGACCGCGCAGGGGCGCCAGCCCGTGCCGGATCGGATCCAGTCCTTGAGGTGGCAGTAGGTGATCCGTCCGGCGAGGAGGTCGACGGAGCACGAGAGGTCCGCGGGATTTGCGGCGCGAAGGTTGCCCGGGTCGAAGTTGAAACCGATGCGCTCGGGGAGCTCCGCGCTCAGGCGGGAGAGCGCTTCGGGGTCCGTGGTGACCGTGGGCAAATGCACGGCGGAGCCGTCCGGTTGGGGCCGGATCGCACCGTGGGTTTCGATGGCCATGGAGAGTCCCAGCGCTTCCAGTTCGGCATCGCAGGTGAGCAGGGCGTGGAGGAGTTGGTTCCAGAGGGCCTCGGTCATTTCCGCGAGGGGCGTGAATCCTGCAAAGAACCGGACCTGTTTGGCGCCGCAGAGAGCGGCAGCGCGACATTGGCTCAGGGCGTTGTGGACCTGCATCGCGTGAAGATGGGGGGCTGCGAGGGTGAAGTCGTTTTCGATGCAGCAGCCGGGGGTCGCGATTCCGAATGCGGAGGAGAGGGCGCGGAAGGAGGCGATGTCCCCGGCGGAAGGAGCTTCGGGGAGGCGGCCGGGCTGGTTGCCTCCGATCCCGAACTCGAGTTCCCGAAAGCCGAAGGATGCGGCGATTTCGAAGTGGTCTCTGAGGGGGAGGTTGCGGAACCCCCATTCGCCGCAGCCGACTCGGAGAGGGGCGAGGGCAGGGGCGGAGACGGGAGGTGGGAGTGGGGAAGGCATGGCGGGCGGGGTGTGCAGGTTGTATGTCTAATAAAACGATGGGTGATAAGAAAAACGCGGGGTGGCGGACATTCTTAGCCCTTAAGGTGGGGTTCTCCGTGTCGCCGGCTGTCGCCGAGGGAGGCCGTGCCGGGCGGTGGATGCGCGGGGGCGCCGGGGGTTTGTGCTGCCTTTTTACGCCACGAATTTGTATGGACCTGCCCCATGGCTTTCTCCCCTCTCCTCCGGTTTGCCGCGTTGCTTGCGTGTTTGGGAACCTCCGTCTTTGCGGCGCCTGCGGCGCCCGCGCCGGAGCCCTTCGGTCGGATGCCGGATGGGACCGAGGTGCAGGTGTTCACGCTGTCGAACGCGCGCGGAACGCGTTTGCGGGCGGTGACCTACGGAGCGATTGTGGTGAGCCTGCACACGGCGGACCGGGAGGGGAAGCCGGGGGACATTGTCCTCGGGTACCCGACCCTCTCGGGGTACCTGCAGGAGACGCCCTATTTTGGGGCGATTGTGGGGCGGTTTGGAAACCGCATTGCGTTTGGGAAGTTCAGTCTGGACGGCAAAAGCTACACGCTGGCGACGAATAATGATCCGGCCGGAATCCCGTGTTCCTTACACGGAGGGATGCGCGGCTTCGACAAGGTGGTTTGGGAGGGGGAGGGCGTGGTCCGTGCGGGGGCCCAGGGGGTGCGTTTCCGGTACCTGAGCAAGGATGGGGAGGAGGGGTACCCCGGGAATCTGCGGGTGACCGCCACCTACTGGCTCACGGAGGAGAATGAATGGCAGGTTGAATACGAGGCAGAGACCGACCGGGCGACTCCGGTGAATGTCACCCAGCACAGCTACTTCAATCTCCGGGGGGAAGGGGACGGGGATATTCTCGGACACCGTCTGCGCTTGGTGGCGTCCCGATTCACCCCGGTGAATGCCGGATTGATTCCGACGGGCGAGCTTCGATCGGTGAAGAACACCCCCTTGGATTTTACGCAGTTTGAGACGATTGGGGCTCGGGTTGGGGCGCAGGAGGAGCAGTTGCGTCTGGGCGGTGGGTACGATCACAACTGGGTGCTGGACAGCCAGGACGGCCGTTTGGCGCTGGCGGCGGAGGTGGAGGAACCCGTTTCCGGGCGGCGGATGGAGGTGTACACGACGGAGCCCGGAATCCAGTTTTATTGCGGGAACTTCTTGGACGGGAAAATCGTGGGCAAAAGTGGCAGACCCTATCCGCAGCGAAGTGGTTTCTGTCTGGAGACGCAGCACTATCCCGATTCCCCGAACCAGGCGGCGTTTCCGACCTGCATTCTGCGTCCGGGAACGGTGTTGAAGAGCCGGACCCATTTTCGTTTCAGCGCGAAGTGACGGGTGAGAGTCCCGACGGGGACGCGGGGGGTGCTGGATTTCAGTGTTTTGCGGGGCCTTTGGGCTGGGACCCGGGTCGGGGGCGTGCGGGAAATCGCGGTTGCGTGAGGGGGTTGGGATGTGAGACGTTTCTTGTCCGCTTTTCGCCGGACGGAGAGCGGTCTCTCCTCCCCCCAGGTTGGTTTGCGATCCCTCACAACGACCCCTCTACCCATGAAACTTCCTGTTTCCTTTCCCACCCTGTTTGCACTTGCCGCATTGGCAGGTCTGTCGGCCAGTGCCGTGGCCCAGACTGCAAATCAGTCCCTGAATAGCGCCCCGGAAAATGCGCCGCATGCCAAGATGCCGATCCCGGCGACTGCGAGCGGGAAGCGTCCGCAGGGGGTGGCCAAGCCTCAAAAGGGGGAGCGGGTGGTATTCATTGGAAACGGGCTCGCGGAGCGGGACGTGTACTACGGTCGGATGGAGAGCGAGCTGCACCTGCGTTTTCCGGAGAGCGAGCTTTTGGTGCGGAACATGGGGCATGTGGGGGACACGCCCGGTTTTCGTCCTCATCCTTCCCGGGATTCGCAGTGGGCGTTTCCCGGCGCGGAGAAGTTCCACCCGGACAAGAAGGTGCATCAGGGCAAGGGCTTCTATCCGCAGCCGGACGAGTGGCTGGCGTTCTTGAAGGCGGACACGGTGGTGGGTTTTTTCGGGTACAACGAGTCGTTTGATGGCCCGGAGCGGGTTGCGAATTTTGAGGCGGAGCTGGAGGCCTGGGTGGAGCACACCCTGAGCAAGGCGTACAACGGGGAAGCGGCGCCGCGGGTGGTGTTGGTTTCGCCGATTGCGTTTGAAGATCAGTCCGGGAAGCGGGATTTGCCGAATGGGGAAAAGGAGAACGCCAACCTGCGTCTTTACAGCGAGGCGGTGCAGCGGGTGGCGGCCAAGCGGGGGCTGACTTTCATTGATCTGTTTTCAGCCACCAAGGCGCTCTATCCGAAGGCGGAGCGACCCCTCACGACCCTCGGCTTCATTCCCAATGACGAGGGCTATCAGCGCGTGGCGGAGCTCCTGGCAACGGGCCTTTACGGAGCGCAGGCCCGGGTTTCCAAGGCGGACCCGGAACTGGTGCACCAAGCCGTGCTCAACAAGGATTGGTTCTGGAACACCGACTACAACATCCTCAACGGGGTGCACACGCACGGCCGGCGCTACAACCCGTACGGTCCGCAGAATTATCCCGATGAAGTGAAGAAGTCGCGTGAAATGATGGCCTTGCGGGATACGTTGATCCACCAGTTGGCCGCGGGAAAGAAATCCGACCTCTCGGTGGACGACAGCGGGACGCACGTGCTTCCGCCGGTGAAGACCAATTACCAGCCGAGCGTGAAGAACGGGAGCGACCGCTTTTTGCCTGGGGACGAGGCGGTGAAAACCCTGACCGTAC
Organism: Verrucomicrobiota bacterium; assembly: GCA_041159065.1. GTDB lineage: Bacteria > Verrucomicrobiota > Verrucomicrobiia > Chthoniobacterales > Chthoniobacteraceae > Chth-196. Next base: position 3,991 of record JBEBAG010000354.1, read on the forward strand.
CGGAGGGGTACAAGGTGGAGCTTTTCGCGAGCGAGGAGCGGTTCCCCAACCTTGCCAATCCCATTCAACTCTCCTTCGACAACAAGGGCCGTCTGTGGGTGGCGGTGGCTCCCACCTATCCGCACTACCGTCCGGGCGATGCGATGCCCAATGACAAAATATTGATCTACGAGGACACCGACGGGGATGGAAAGGCGGACAAGGAGACGGTGTTTGCGGACCATCTGCATCTGCCCATCGGCTTCGAGTTTGCCCCGGAGGGGGTTTATTTGTCCGAGGAGCCGAACCTCGTCCTTTTGAGGGACACCAATGGGGACGACCGGGCGGACCGCAAGGAGATCGTGCTGGGTGGGTTCGATACGCACGACACCCACCACGCGATCAGCGCCTACACGGCCGATCCAAGCGGAGCCTTCGTGTTGTGCGAGGGGGTTTTCCTGCACTCCAACGTGGAGACGCCCTACGGGCCGGTGCGCTGCGTGGACGGCGGTTTCCTGCGGTACAGCCCGCAACGGGGCCACTTGGAGCGCACGGCGCAGTTGGCGATTCCGAACCCGTGGGGAGTGGTGTTTGACCGTTGGGGGCAGGATTTTTTCCTGCACACCTCGGGCCCGAGCATGAACTGGATGCTGCCGGCCTCGGTAAAAGCACCGTACGGAGCCAAGACGCCCTCGACGCCGGATTTGATTCCGGATGGGCAGAAGGTGCGCCCCACCTCGGGCTTGGAGATTGTGTCCTCCCGGCACTTCCCGGACGAAGTGCAGGGGGATCTGATTTTGTGCAATGCGATTGGATTTCTGGGAATCAAGCAGCACCAGATCCAGGACGATGGAACGGGATGGAAAACAACCTTCCGGCACGAGTTGCTCAAGAGCAGTGACGGGAACTTCCGTCCGGTGGACTTGGAGTTTGCGCCGGACGGTTCGCTGTACGTGCTGGACTGGCACAATCCGTTGATTGGGCACATGCAGCACAACGCCCGCGATCCGTTCCGGGACCACGAGCATGGGCGGATCTACCGGATTACCTACCCCTCGCGGCCGCTGTTGAAGCCGGTGCAGGTGGCTGGAGCGACGGTGACGGCGCTTCTGAACAATCTGAAGGAACCCGAGTTGCGGGTGCGTTACCGCTCACGCCGGGAGTTGCGCGGTCGTGCAGCGAGCGAGGTTTTGCCTGCACTTAAGACGTGGGTTGAGGGGTTGGACAAGAGCCACCCGGAGTACGAGCACTTCGTGCTTGAGGCGCTGTGGACGACGTGGGGGCTGAATCAGCCGGATGAGGGATTGTTGCGGCAGATGCTGGAAGCGAAGGATTTCCACGCGCGTGCTGCAGCGGTGCGTGTGTTGCGGTACAATACGCATCGGGTCGCGGATCACGTGGCGTTGCTTGAGAAGGCGGCGGGAGACGAACACGGGCGGGTGCGGCTGGAGGCGGTGGTGGCGGCGTCCTGGCTTCCCGAGTCACGTCTCGCTGACGCCAAGAGGATTGTCGCGGTGGCGGAATCCAAGCCGTTGGATGGGTGGAGTCAGGGTGCGGTGAAGACGGCGAGGGATCGGTTGGCCGGGGTGGCGGTGAAGGAGGAGCCGGAGCATCCCGAGTTGAAAGTCCCCAAGCGGCTCGCGGGAGCGGCGAAGGAGCAGTATATTCTGGGACAGAAAGTGTATTTCCGCGAGGGGCACTGTGTGACCTGTCATCAGCCGAATGGGAAGGGCCTGGACCCGGCGTTTCCCTCGCTGGAGAAGAGCCCTTGGGTGACGGGGGAGCCGGAGCGTCTGATCAAGCTGGCGATGTTTGGTTTAATGGGGCCGCTGGAATTGAACGGGAAAAAGTACGATGGCCAGGTTCCGATGACGGGCTTTGGTGGGTTGCTCAATGACGGGGAGCTGGCGGCGGTGCTGACGTTTGTGCGCAACAGTTTTGGAAACGAGGCGGCTCCGGTGGAGGCGGCTCAGGTGGCGAAGGTGCGTGCGGCGTACCCTGGCCGGCTGAACTTCTGCACGGTGGAGGAGTTGCTGAAGGATCATCCGTTCCCGAAATAGTTCCGAGGGACTTGGTGTGATGCGGGGGAGCCCTGGCGCGAGGCGCTGGGCTTCCCCGTATTTTTTGAGGGGGAGCCAGTCCGCGAACGCGGGCGAGATTGCGCGGAGTCGACCCGGGGAGGCGGGAGTGCGCGGCATCATGGGGGAGAGCAGGATGCGTTGGTGGGGTGGCCGGGGCCTCAGGGTTTCCCGCGGCTACGGGCGGGCGGGCGAAAGTTTCTGTCGCAGCCGGAGTGGGACTTGCGTACACGAGAGGCGCTTTATCCCCCCTTGACGCATGGAATCAAACTCTGGAACGAACGGTGGAAAACCTGCAGGGAACCTGCGCTGGTTGATGGTGTTCATGGCCTTCTCCGCGACGGCGATCAACTACATCGACCGGGCGAATCTCGGGGTTGCAATGCCTCATATCGCCGCCGATTTGGATCTTTCTCCAAGGGCTCAGGGGCTGTTGTTGGGGGCGTTTTTCTGGACCTACGCGGCGTTTCAGCTGCCCTCCGGATGGTTCATCGACAAGGTGGGGGCCCGTGTGGCGTACCTCGTGGCGGTTTTGTGGTGGTCCCTGTTTACGGCGGCGGCGGCGGTGGCACGCGGGTTCGGATCGCTGTTCGGAATCCGGATGCTGCTCGGGGTGGGCGAGGCTCCGGCGTATCCGGCGAATGCCAAGATTGTGGCGGACTGGTTTCCCCGGCGGGAGCGAGCGTTGGCGACCAGCATTTTTGACAGTGGCAACCGAGTGGGCACGGCGCTTTCGCTTCCGATTGTCTCGTGGATCATCCAACAGTTCGGATGGCGGATGTCGTTTGTCATCACCGGGATGCTGGGGGTGGTCTGGGCGGTGTTTTGGCTTTGGATTTATCGTCCACCGGCGGAGCACCGCTGGGTGAGCAAGGAGGAGCGGGCGTATATCGAGTCGGATCAGCCCCAGGCGGTGGAGGGGAGCGCGGGGGAGAAGGTCGGGTGGCGGGAACTGTTCCGGTATCGGACGATTTGGGGAATGATGCTGGGCTTTTTCTGTCTGAATTTTGTCATCTACTTCTTCAGTACTTGGTTCCCGACCTATCTCGTGAAGGCGCGGGGGTTTGATCTGAAGAAGATGGGCATGGTTGGGATGATTCCTGCACTGGTTGCCGTGCTGGGGGGCTACTTGGGAGGGTTTGTTTCCGATCGCTTGGTGCGCAGCGGGATGCGTTTAACGCTGGCGCGAAAAATTCCGCTTGTGGGCGGGATGTTCCTCAGTTCGTGCATCGGACTTTCCGTTTTCGTGGAGAGCAACGAGGCGTGTATCGCGCTCATGTCTTTTTCCTACGCAAGCCTAGCCTTTGCGGCGGCCAGCATTTGGTCGCTTCCGGCGGACGTGGCGCCCTCGAAGCGGCATGTGGGATCGATTGGTGGCATCCAGAATTTCGCGGCAAACCTCGCCGGGGTGTGCATCACGCTTTTTGTAGGCGAGATGCTGAAAAAGACCGGAGGGTTTGCGGTGCCGCTGGTGGTCGCAGGCGGGTTTTCGCTGTTGGGCGCTTTTTCGTACCTAGTGATCGTTCCTGAGATCAAACCGCTCGATCAACGGCCCCCGCGGTAGCCATCGTGGATGGCACGGCGCCGCCGTGCGTTCCCTTCATTTTCAGATTCCCGGTCTGGGTTTCTCGGTTCGATCGGAGTCCGCCTCCGGGAGGAGCTTGTGGAGCAGCGTGCCAAGGCCCGCGCCCAGAAATTGCGAAAGCACAAAGGCGGGCACATGAGCGGGCGCAATGCCCGCGAAGCTGTCTGAAAACATCCGTCCGAAAGCCGCCGCGGGGTTTGCGAACGAAGTCGATGCGGTGAACCAGTAGGCTGCCCCGATGTAGGAGGACACGAGGCCTGCGGCCTTTTCCTTGGGGGCTCGGAGGATCACCAGCAGGAGTCCCGCGGTGGCGACCATCTCCGCGACCCACTGTCCGCTCCCGGAGCGCGCTTTTTGAGACCACTGAAGGAGGGGCAGATCAAACATGGTGTGCGCAAGGAGAGCTCCACAGAGGCCGCCCGCGAGCTGAACGAGGATATAGGGAGCGAGTCTTCCCCACGCCAAATGGCCTCGGAAGGCCATGACGGTGGAGACCGCGGGATTGAGGTGTGCCCCGCTGAGCGGACCGAAGACGGAGATGAGCGTGGAAAGGCCCCATACGGTGGCGAGGGTGTTTGCGAGGAGGGCCAGTCCCACGTTCCCTCCGCAGAGCCGCTCCGCCATGATCCCGGAGCCGATGACGATGCTCAGGAGGAGGGTGGTGCCCAGCCATTCACTCAGGAGAGTACGGAGCAGTTCTTTCACGGAGGCGACCGTATAGTACGGCCCATTTCGCCCGACAAGCGTGGTTCCTGGGGGCGATCGCGCTAAAAGGATCTGGCCCGAGAGGGCGCGTGGGTCTCTCCGTGATCGCGCGGGACTAGCTGTTTTGCGGTGTGGACCGCAGACGGTACACACCCCGCCCGATCCGTTCGATGGGATGGTTTTTCTTACCGGTGCTCGAAAGCCAGACGTGGATGTTGCGGTAGTTGAGGCGCAGGAGGGATGCCATCTGCCGCACACTGATCCCGTCGGAGCCTGCCGCTTTGAGCGCATCGGCAATCCTGCGGGAGACTTCGCCTCGTTTTGTGCGGGCTTTCCGCTTCAAGCGGGGGGTGCCAGTGCGGGGTTCGATTTTGCGGCGAGCGACGGGGCGGGAAGGTCCTCTGAGTGAGTCGGGG
>JBEBAG010000355.1:0-4063 GCA_041159065.1 Verrucomicrobiota bacterium
GAAGCCGCCGCTGGAGGGGGTTCCCGAGCCGAATCGGGGGTGGTCGATGGATTGCATGAGCGACAGCCTGGTGTCGGGGCAGCGTTTTCGGACCTTCAACGTAGTGGACGAAGGCACTAGAGAAGCCTTGGCGATTGAAGTGGAAACCTCGCTGCCCGCGGAACGAGTGATGATCAAGGACAGTCGTCCCTTACCCAAGCAGATCCGGGTGGATAACGGGCCGGAAGGGATTTCGAGCAAGCTGGTGGAGTGGAGCGAGAAAAACGGGGTCAGGCTCCAAACCATCCAACCCGGAAAACTGACCCAAAACGCATATATCGAACGTTTGAACCGAACCTTTCGTTGCGAAGTGCAGGACGCCTCCCTGTTCCGGTTGCTGTCCGAGGTTCGGGAAATCGTGCACCACTGGATGCTGGTTTATAACGAGGAACGCCCCCACGACTCCCTCGGCAATCTCCCCCCAGAGACCTTCGTAGACAACAAACCCCAAACCAAACGCCCACCCCACCCCCCTCTATTTTCAAACTGTCCCGTTAACGGGGGAGCTTACAGAGGCCCTCTTCGAGTGGAAGCAGCAGCAGTAGGCCACCGTCGCCGGAGACATTACCCCCTATGAAACAAGCCTCGATTTTCCGACGATCAAAGCTGGGAAAAGGAAGCTTGCGGTTGGTACAGTTTGCCATTGGTACGGTTTCTTTTATTTTGCGTGGCAAATTCGTGAACAACAGCAGATTGCACGAGGTGCATACCCCCCAAAAAAATTTGCCTTGATGCGAAAAATTCGGGCTAATCCGAGAGCTGACCCGCTCATCGGCAGGGCTGCCCCGTGCCTCTCTTCGCTTGCTCCTGCGGCGGTGGCAGGCCTCAAGCGGACCGGTAAAAATGCGTGCCTCGAACCAGCGCCCCGCTAGCGGGGGGATGCCAGGGCCGCGCAGGTTTTTCCCCGGAAGGTGCCGGTCGGCTGGCTCGCAGCGTGGGCCGTCCCGGTTTTGGGATCGAAAGACACCATCACGGGGAATGCCAGGGGCCCCTTTTCCACGTGCACCGCGTGTCCGCGCCGGGTCAGTTCCGCGGCGGGATCGGCGGCGGAAGGGGGGGCGGTCGGGTTCAGGGTGACGCCGCCGATTTTCCCCATGCGTTTTTGCGGCTCGGGAGACGGATTGAAGGAATCCTGGAAATGCGAGGTCAGAAAGCGGGGGGCCGCAATGGCTTCGCGCGGCGATTTCCCAAACTCCACAAAATCGAGCAGCATCTGCAGGGACACTTGGTCCTGCATGTCGCCTCCCGCAACGCTCAGCGCGAGGATGGGCTTGCCGTCCTTGAGCACCAGGGTGGGAGTGAGGGTGATGCGGGGACGCTTTCCGGGTTCGAGGCAGTTGGGGTGTCCCTTCTGCGTGTTCAGGGTGCTCAGGCGCGTGTTGTGCGCGACTCCCAAACTCTCGCAGACGCCGTACGCGGGGTTGGCGCTGGGGGTGGCTGCGACCACGTTTCCCCACTGGTCGGCGACCACGCACGTGGTGGTGCCCGGTTCGCCGGGCCAGGATTCCCCGGGGCCGGCGTCGGCGATCATGCGCACGGGGTCGCCGGGGCGGATTTTTTGCGAGGCGTGCTGGGGGTCGATCAGGCGATGGCGGATCTGGGTGTAGGAATCGGAGAGCAAAGCCTGGAGCGGGACCTTCACGAAGCGGGGGTCGCCGTAGAATTTGTCGCGGTCGGCGTAGGCGAGCTTCATGGCCTCCACGGTGGTGTGGAGGTAGTCCGGGGAAAAGAAGCCCATGCCCGCGAGATCGAAGGGCTCCAGCAGCCTGAGGGTTTGGAGAAGCACGGGGCCCTGGGTCCATGTGTTGCATTTGTGCACCACATACCCGCGGTACGAGGCGGAGACGGATTCTTCGACGTGGGTCGTGTGGGCTTCGAGATCGGCTTTGCGGAGCATCGCGCCGGATGCGACGTAAAAGCGGTCGAGTTCCGAGGCGATCTCGCCCTTGTAAAAAAGATCCCGGGCCGCGCGGATTTTCTGCTCCCGGCTTCCTTCCGTGGTTTTCTCGGCGGCAACCATTCTGCGAAGGGTGGCGGCGAGACGGGGATGCCAGGGTTCCTTTCCCGAATCCAGCAGGGTGAGGGTGGGGGCGAGCACCTGTTCGAAGGAGAGGGTGCCGTGGAGTTCGAGTGCGGCGAGGAGCGTGCTGAGGGCGCTGGGGACGGTGGCGGCCTGGATGCCCCGGCGGGGGATGCCGTGTTCGTAGTACCACGCAATGGTTTGGGGATCCCGGGGAGCGCCGCCCATTCCATTGAAGACCATGACCTTGCCGGTCTTGGCTTCGTAAAACATGAAGGGCACCTCCCCTCCGATGCAGAACATGCCGTAATCGGACACCGCCAGGTTGAGGATGGTGGCCACGGCCCCATCGATGGCGTTGCCCCGGTTGCGGAGCATTTCGATTCCGGCTCGGGCGGAGGATTCGGGACCGGCGGCGACGATCCCGCCGTTGCCCGAGGCGTGCCAGGTGAGGGGGGCGGGGGGAGGTTCCGCGGCGCGAAGCGCGGAGGGGAGGCACCAGAGGAGGGCGAGGCACCCGGGGAGTGCGCGCAGGAACAGGGGGAGGAGCGGTCGCATCATGGGAAGGGGGATGGATCCGCAGTGAGGGGGGGATTTTGGGGAGAGGCTAGGCGAAAATCTCGTGGATGACCCGGCCATGGACGTCGGTGAGGCGGCGGTTGACGCCGTTGTGCAGGACGCTGAGTTGGGTGTGGTCGATGCCGAGCAGGTGCAGGATGGTGGCGTGCAAGTCGTGGTGGTCGGTGGCGTCGGTGGTGGCCTTGGCGCCGAATTCATCGGCATCGCCAAAGGCGAATCCCGGGCGCAAGCCGGCGCCCGCCATCCAGATGGCGAAGCTCTTTCCGTTGTGGTCGCGTCCCGGGGGATGGGTGCCGACCATTTGGCCGGTGGGGGTGCGTCCGAATTCGGTGCAGAAGAGGAGCAGGGTGTCCTCGAGGAGCCCGCGCTGGTGGAGGTCGGCGAGGAGGGCGGCGGCGGGTTGATCGACCTTTTGCGCCTGGATGGGGAAGTTTTTGGGGACGTCGAAATGGTTGTCCCAGTTGTTCACGGGGCCGTCGTGACCGCTCCAGACTTGGACGAAGCGGACGCCGCGTTCCACGAGGCGTCGGGCGAGGAGGCAGCGGCGGCCGAAATCGTCGGCGAGCGGGCTTCCGATGCCGTAGGCGGCTTGGGTGGCGGGGGTTTCTTGGGAGAGGTCGAAGGCCTCCGGGGCGCTGAGTTGCATGCGCGCGGCCATTTCGTAGGAGGCGATGCGCGCTTCGAGGCGGGGGTCGGCCGGACGGGTGGCGAGGTGGGAGCGGTTGAGGGAGGTGAGCAGGGCGAGACCGTCCTGGTCGGAGTCGGGGTTGACGAAGGAATGGCGGGGATTGGCGAAGAGATCGGCGATCGGGGTGCGCTCGCCGGTGCGGACCACGGTGCCCTGATGGCTCGGGGAGAGGAACCCGGAGGTGAAGTTTCCCTCGCCATTGTAGGGCATGCCGACCTTGTCCGGCAGGACGACGAAGGCGGGGAGGTTTTCGGAGAGTTGACCCAGCCCGTAGGAGACCCAGGCGCCGAGGCAGGGGAACCCGGCGCGCATGAATCCCGTGTTCATCATGTAGCTGCTGGTGCCGTGGATGTTGTTGTCGGTGTGCATGCCCAGCAGGAAGGTCATTTTGTCGACCTCTCGGGCATGGTGGGGAAAGACGCTGCTGATCCAGCGTCCGCACTGCCCGTGCTGGGCGAAGGCGAAGGGGGAGGCGAACAGGTTTTTACCGTCGTCCTTTTGGCCGGCGCGTCTCTGGAGTTCGGGCCGGTAGAGGAAGGAGTCCACCTGACTGATGCCGCCGTTCATGAAGAGCTGGATGACGCGGCGGACCTTGGGAGGGTGATGGGGAAGGGGGGAGGAGGCGGAGGGAAAGCGCGACGGGGAGGCGGGGAGGTCCCGGGCGAGGAGATGGGTGAGGGCGAGGCCGGCGAAGCCGCCGCCATACTGGCAGAGGAAATCGCGGCGGGAGGGACGGG
>JBEBAG010000356.1:0-18700 GCA_041159065.1 Verrucomicrobiota bacterium
GTTCCCCCTATCTGGGCCGCGACCATCACCCCCACTGCTTCACCATGTGGATGGCCGGAGGCGGAATCAAACCCGGCATCCAATACGGGGCGACCGACGAAATCGGCTACCGCCCCGCGGATCAGAAGGTCACGCTGCGCGACCTGCAGGCGACCCTCCTCCACCAATTGGGCCTCGACCCCTACCTCTTGAGCTACAAATTTCAGGGGCTCAATAACCGGCTTATCGGTCCGTCCAACGAGGGGCGGATTCTGAGAGATCTGCTCGCCTGAACCTCTTTCCATCCCGCTGCGGGGTCTCCCCAAAGAGCCTCCCGAAATGCGGCCCAAATCGCGAGGCGTCGTGAGAACTGCGCCTCCGAACGGTCACGGCTGGCGCATGAGGGTGCAGCGCGCCACGGTGAGGCTCACTGCCCTGCCGCAACCGGCCGGGCTCGAGGATCCTGGACAAACCGAAGGCACTCCTTCACGTCTGGCACGCTGTGGATCCAGTTGGTTTCGTATTCGATGAAGAGGCAGCCTTGAAAGTTTTGTTTGCGAAGCTCCTCGAGCATTCCCGCGACATTCAAAACGCCGGTTCCGAAGATCAGGTCGGTGCTCGGCGTCCCGATGCAGGAGCGGTCCTTCAAGTGCAGATTCACGATCCGGCCCGCAAGCAAGCGGAGCGCATCCACCGGAACCACTCCGGAGGACGCCCAGTGGCCCGTGTCCGCACAAACCCCAATCCGTGAGTCGCGGTCCTTGAGCAATTCAAGCAAGTACTGGGGATCCCACAACCGGTACCCTTCCTTCTCGGGCCTCCGCATGTGGCCATGGAAGCCGACGCGAACGTCGAACTCCTTGACCATTTTTTCGACCGTGTCCAACGCCTCCACCGATTCGGTCGTCAACGCCTCCAGCCCGAGCCGCCGGGCGAATGCGAAGAGCCTACGTGCAGCAGCCTCGTCCTTCGGGATGCCGGTGTAGCAACTCGTGACCTTCACCCCGTGGCGTTTCAAATGCCCGAGGAGGGCCTCCATCTGATCCTCGCTGAGATCCGGCCCAAAACCCTTCGGATCCGTGGCGCTCAGCTTTTGGCCCGGATAAAACTCGGCCACGGTCCCACCCGCTTCCGCGATTTTCTCCACCGCCTCGTACACGGTGTAACGGTTGAACGTGTAGGTCTGGCACCCCACCCGGAATGAGAACGGTTCCTTCGACGCCCCGCCCTCAACCGCCCGAGCCTTGGGGATCCCCGCAGGCACACCGCCCACCATGAGCGCGGCTAAAACCATCCGCAGCCAGACGCGGCGGGTCACTGGAAGACGCTTGGAAATACGCATGCTCCCAATGTGCCCGAGCCCTCTCCGCTCTCTCTACGCCTCGCATGTCAACGACCACGACTATCATCCCATTCGCCCCCCCTCCTCCCCGCTCAACCCGTTCTTCCCCGTCCCCTCGTTCCCGCACCGTTGATCCTCCGGCCTCCGATTCGCCCAGCGTCTCCCCACGGCGCGCAGACGAAGCGCGTTGAGCACCACACTCACCGAGGAGAGCGCCATCGCCGCCGAGGCCGCCACCGGACCGGGCGCCCATCCCTGAACCACCCCAGCCGCCAGGGGGATGGCCAGGAGATTGTATCCAAACGCCAGCCCCAGGTTCTGCCGGATCACCCGCAGGGTAGCCCTCGAGATCTCCAACGCTGCCACCACGCCGCGCAAATCATCCCGTAGCAGCACCACCCCCGCGGCATCCCGCGCCACCGCGGTTCCCCCACCCATCGCAATCCCCACATCCGCCTGCGCCAGCGCAGGCGCGTCGTTCATCCCATCCCCCACCATCGCCACCCCCCCGCCCGCCCCCTGCAGACGCCGCACCACCTCCAGCTTCCCATCGGGACGCACCCCGGAATGCACCTCCCCGATTCCGGCCGCCCTTCCCACCTCCGCCGCCACCGCCTCCGCATCCCCGCTCAAGAGCACCGTCCGAATCCCCCGCCTTTTGAGCTCCGCAACCACCTCCCTCGATTCGGGCCGCAGGGCGTCCCCCACGCGAAACCACCCGGCAAACTCCCCATCCACCGCAATCCAAACCGCATCCGCCGGCGGCGCAGACTCCTGCGGCCCGCACCACTCCACCGATTCCTCCGCCAGAAAAGCGCGCGTCCCCACCCGCAACTCCCGCCCGCAAACCCGCGCCCGCAAACCCGCCCCCCCCACCGCCTCCACCCGCTCCACATCCCCCGCCCCGGCTCCGCCCCCGTTTTTTACCCCCCTTTGTGCAGCCGCCCGCACCACGGCATCCGCCACGGGATGGGTGCTGCGCTGCTCCGCCGCCGCCACCCACTCCAACACGCGGCCATCGAAACCCTTGCGCTCCCACCACTCCCGCACCTCCATGCGGCCCCCGGTCAGCGTGCCCGTTTTGTCAAACACCACCACCCCCAGCCCCGAAAGCCGCTCCAATGCTTCCCCACTCCGGAAGAGGATTCCCCGCCGGGCCGCCGCCCCCCCCGCCACCAGCACCGCCACGGGGGTCGCCAACCCCAACGCACAGGGACACGCCACCACCAGCACCGAAAGGGCATGCCAGAACGCTTCGCTCCATGCCCCGCCTTCCCCCCCCCGGGCCCATAGCCAGAGTCCCCCCGTCAGCGCCGCCAAAAGCAACACCCCCGTGCAGAAGTGACGGGACGCCGCATCCGCCATCCGCTGGATCGGGATTTTGGAGGACTGCGCCTCCCGGACAATGCGGAGCACCCGCTGGAGGAACGCCTCCCGACCGGAGGCCAGCACCCGAACCCTCAAGGCTTCCCGACCATTCACCGTCCCTCCAACCACCCGGTGGCCCGGCTCCCGCAGAACCGGCAACGCCTCCCCGCTCACCCAACTCTCATCCACGAAGGAACGCCCCTCCAGCACCTCCCCGTCCACCGGAATCCGTTCCCCGGGGGCCACCTGCACGATCATTCCCGGGGTGATCTGCGCAATCGCCAGGGAGCGAACCCCCACCCCGCCTGCATCCCCCGGCAGCGCCTCCCCCGGCAGCGCCTCAACCCGCGCATGGTCCGGCTGCAACCGTGCGAGGGCGTGCAACGCCTCCCCGGCCGCGCCCCGCGCCTCCGACTCCATCCATCGCCCCAGAAGGGCGAAAGTCACAATCCCGGCGGCCGCCTCGAAATACGCCCCCTGGGCACTCCCCGGAAAAAACACCGCCAGCACACTGCCTATCCACGCGAGCACCGCTCCCCCACCCACCAAGAGATCCATCCCCGGTTCCCTGCGCCAGAGCGCCCTGCCCGCCGAACGCACCATCCCCCCCGCAGCCCCAAACACTACCAGGCCCGAAATCAACGCCTGCATTCCCCAAGCCCCCGGGCCCATTCCCCAAGCCCCCTCCCAAGCCCCTCCTCCCCCAAGGGCATGAGGACCGGGAACGCCTGGGGAGCGCCCCCCCGATCCGCCCCAACCCAAAAGCTCCGCGAGATGCCCCCCCATCGTGAAGGCGGCCAGCGGCAGAAAGCCAAGCGCCGCCCACAGAAAACGCGCCCGCGCGCACCGCCTCTCCCGCCGGCGGGCCACCTCCTCCAGATCCTCAGCCCCAGCGTGCACAGGAGCCTCCCGATCCCCCGACTCCACCAATCCCGTGAATCCAGCCTTTTCAACCGCGTTGAGGACCGCGTTGAGGACCGCCTCAGGGACCGCCTCAGCACCGCCTCCCCCCCCTTCCCCAGCGCGGACCCGGGCGCGCCCCGTGGCGAAATTGACGCTGGCCGACTCCACTCCCGGCACCTTCCGCAGCACCCCCTCCAGGCGCGCCGCGCAACCCGCACAGTGCATCCCGCCCACCACCACCTCCACCCCCTCCCCGTTCAAGGGGGGCGACACGGGGGGCACAGGCGACGCAGGCGACGCAGGCGACGCAGGCGACACAGGCGACGCATGAGACGGTTGGGGCGAACCGGGCGGGGCCATCCGCATCGCGGAACCCAGCGGTGGAGTGGGTGAAGTCGAGGAGGCCATCCCCCCACCCTGCGAAAACCGACCCTCCGGTGGCCGGAAAAAAATGAGCCTGCCTGCAAAAAGGCGTTTCATCCCCATGCCACCTTCCACGCGAACGCCTCGGGAACTCTCCGCGTTTGCCCCCAAGGCACTTCCCTCTTTAGTCTAACCATTCCCCCTTTCCCGTCCCGCAATCCGTCCCTATCGTCCCGATCCTATGAACCCCGAGACCCTGAAAGCTGTCGAAGCCGGCAAACTCACCGCCGCCCACGGCAAAGCCCTCGACAAACTCACAAGCGGCACCTGTGTGCTTCACAAGAGTTGGGGCTTCGGCCGCATTGCCGGAGTCGATTTCGCCCTCAATCAGCTCTCCATCGATTTCACGACCAAGAAGGGCCACACGATGCAACTGGTCTACGCGGCGGAATCCCTCACGCCCATTCCGGAAAGCCACATCCTCGCCCGGATCGCCGGGGATCTGGCTCAGGTCCGGACCCAAGCCGCCCAGGAGCCCGTAGCCTTTCTGCGGGAGGTCCTTCAGAGCTACGGCGGAAAGCTCACCCAAGATCAGCTCTCCCAGACGCTTGTGCCCGCCGTGTTCAAGGAGCCCGATTTCAAGAAGTGGTGGGAGAACGCCAAAAAGCTCTTGAAAAAGGACGGACATTTCTCGCTTCCGACCAAGAAGAGCGACCCGATTTTGCTACGCGCCGAGGCCGTGTCCCGCACGGACGAGCATTTGGAGTCTTTCGCCAATGCACGCCTGCCCAAGGACCAAATCGCGGCCCTCGAACGCATGCTCCGCGATTTGGAGGAATTCCGCGACCCCGCGACCCAGCTTCGGCCGGTGCTGGATGCCGCAGAGGAATCCGCGCGCAAAAACGCCAAAATGTACACGGCGGAAGCCCTGACCCTGCTGGTGTTGCGCGATGAAATGCTCGAGCGCTCCAAGGGGTTGCAACGCACGGCCGACGCCCCCTCGATCGCGGGCATGCTTGTGGAGGAGCAGAAAAACCTGTCCGCACTCCTGGAGCAGGTCCCGGCGGCCAAGCTTAAACGCATCCTCGCCTCCATGCCCGAGGCCTTCGGGGAGGAATGGTCAAGCAAAGTGCTCTCCCTTCTTTCCCGCGGGTCCACCAAGGTGGTGGCGGAATCGGCGCGCATGCTCCAGGAAAATGCGCGGGGCGAAGAGCTTAAGGTCGCATTGGACCGATCCATCCGGGACCATTCGATCACCTCCGCCGTGCTGACGTGGCTGTGCGACAAGAAGGAGCGTGCGGGGGAATTCCGAAGCCTCATCCAACCCCGGGTAATGAGCGCCATCCTTTCCGCGCTGGAACGCGATCAATTCAACGAGAACCGCGAACGCAAGCTCCACGATTTGCTCATGAACGATCAGGGCCTGTTGCCCGATCTCATCGCGGACGCCGAGCTGGAGGAATTGCGCGAGGTGATGCGCAAACTTCTGCTCACCCCCGTTTTCGAGGATCTGAACAAGCGCTCCCTGCTCGGGCGCTTTGTGCGGGCTTACCCCGAACTGGAAAGCCTGATTACGGGCGAGCGGGAGGAGAAGCAGGAGTCCATCATTGCCTCCTGGGAAAGCCTCCAGCGGCGTCAGGCCGAATACGAGGAGCTGGTTTCCAAGAAGATCCCCGAGGTCATCAAGGAAATCTCCACGGCGCGCGAACACGGCGATCTGCGGGAGAATTTCGAGTACCACGCCGCCAAGCAGGCCCGCGCCCTGATGGAGCTTCAAAAGGCCAAAATGGAACGCGAACTCAGCATTGCGCGAGGCACCGACTTCGCCAACGCCGACACCTCCGTCGTTTCGATTGGAACCTCCGTCACCATCCGGGGCGTGCAGGACCAGCAGGAGCACACGTACCACATTCTGGGAGCGTGGGATACGAATCCCGAGAAACACATCATCTCCTACAAGGCGGCCATCGCCCAGGTGCTCTTGGGCCAGAAGGTTGGGGCCACAGTGACCGTGCCCACCGAGGAAGGGCAGCGCGAGGTGACCGTCATCGCGATCGAGCCATGGAATAAAGCATAGTCCGCGCTAGGAATCGCTTCCCGGAATCGGCAGTCCCGATTCCGGACTCCCCTGCGAAGCCCCCCTCGGGAATTTCCCCCGGGATCGGGGGCTTCTCTCTTTGAATAGCATTGCCACACCGCCGCCGGGACAGGCACCTTCGCGCCTGATTTTTTCCAAAACCAAAACCTATGTCTCTCACCGCCATTGACCACATCGCCGCCCGTCAAATCCTCGATTCCCGGGGTAATCCAACCGTTGAAGTGGATGTGGAGCTTGTGGGGGGCGCCATTGGGCGCGCCGCGGTCCCCAGTGGAGCGAGCACGGGCGAACACGAGGCGGTGGAACTACGCGACGGGGACAAGGCCCGCTACTTGGGTAAGGGCGTGCTGCAGGCCGTGGAGAACATCGAGGAAACCATCGCGCCGGAATTGGAAGGCCTCGACGCCCTCGACCAAGTGACCTTGGACCGCGCCCTGCTGGCGTTGGACGGCACCCCAAACAAGAGCCGTCTGGGAGCCAACGCGCTGCTGGCCGTCTCGCTCGCCACGGCGCACGCCGCCGCCAACCAGCTGGAGCAGCCCCTGTTCAAGTACATTGGCGGCCCGAACGCCAAGGTGTTGCCGGTTCCGATGATGAACATTCTCAACGGCGGCGCTCATTCGGACGCGCCGATTGATTTTCAGGAGTTCATGATCGTTCCCAAGAAGTTCGACCGCTTCTCCGAAGCCCTTCGCGCCGGGACGGAAATTTTCCACGCGCTCAAGGGGGTGTTGAAAGCACGAGGTCTTTCCACCGCGATCGGCGACGAGGGCGGGTTCGCCCCGAATCTCAAGAGCGCCGACGACGCCCTGGAAACCATCGCAGAGGCGGTGAAAAAGGCGGGCTACCAGTTTGGAGAGCAGATCTTCATCGCCTTGGATGTGGCCTCCTCCGAGTTTTTTGACGCGGCCTCGGGACAATATGTCTTCAAGAAGAGCGATGGCTCCCGTCGTTCGGCGGCGGAGCTGGTCGCGTACTATCAGGAACTTCAGAGGAAGTATCCGATCGTCTCCATCGAGGATGGGTGTGCGGAGAACGACTGGACCGGCTGGAAGGCGCTGACCGATGCGATGGGCAAGAATACGCAGCTGGTGGGCGATGATCTTTTTGTGACGAACGTGTCTTTCCTCCGCAAGGGCATTGAGCGGGGCGTGGCCAACTCCATTCTGGTGAAGGTCAACCAGATTGGGACCCTGACCGAGACCCTGGACGCGATCGAACTCGCGAAGGAACACCATTACACGGCGGTCATCTCGCATCGGTCCGGGGAAACGGAGGACACGACGATCGCGGACATCTCGGTGGCGACCAACGCGGGGCAGATCAAGACGGGCTCGCTGTGCCGCACCGACCGCGTGGCCAAATACAACCAGCTCCTTCGGATCGAAGAACTTTTGGGTGACAACGCCGTCTACGGCGGTAAGATGTACGTGTAAGTGAGCGACCGTTTCCTCGAGCACGAACTGCCTCCTCCGCGTCCGGTCTGGGTCGCACTCAACCGGGCGATGGCGGGGCTGATCGTGCTTGTGGTCTTGGGCACGCTCTGGTTGCGCTACATTCCGGAAACCGGAAAGCGCGAGGAGGTGCAGGCTCGGATCCGGGATCTGGAGGCGCGGGCATCCCAGCTGCGGAGCACCCTGCTCCAGCACGAGCGTCAGGAACGCCTGCTGCGCACCAGCCCCGAGTATCTGAGCATCATCGCACGCGACCGCCTCGACCTGATGCAGGAAGGGGAGACGCTGTTCCGCTTCGAACCCGCCAAACGTTAGCAAGCCGGCCTCGCTCGCATCGAGCGAGCCTTCGCCCCGCGCCCCCCTCTTTGGGCGGTGGCTTGGCATCTGCCAGGCCTCCGCCCTTTTCTTTTCCCCCCGCGTACTTCCCGACTTTCCTTCTCCCGCCCCCCAGCCATCTTCTCCTCCACTCATGTCCCTCGATCTCGACAACCTCGACCTTTCCGCCCTCCGAGCCCGCGTCAGCGAGCTGCGGAGGTATCTTTGACTTGCCAGCCCTGCAGGCGCGCCTCGCCTCCATCGAAGAGGCCATGAGCGCCCCCGACTTCTGGAACCATAAAGAACGCGCCCAGCTCCAAATGGAGGAGGTGTCTGCGCTGCGCGCCAAGATCCATCCCCTCACCTCGCTCGAGCGCCAAATGGACGACCTCGAGGCGCTCGCGGAACTCGCGGCGGCGGAGGCCGACCCCATCCAGGCGGCGGCGGAAGTGGAGAAGGAACTTGCAACGTTCACCCGGGCCTTGGAGGGGTTCGAACTCAAGATGCTGCTGTCCGGCCCGAACGACCGCAGCCACGCCTTCCTCTCCGTCCAATCCGGGGCGGGAGGCACGGAGGCCTGCGACTGGGCCGATATGCTGCTGCGGATGTACCAGCGTTGGTGTGAAAGGCGCGGATATCAGACCTCGATTGTGGACATTCAACCCGGGGACGAGGTGGGGATCAAATCTGCCACGATCCGGGTTTCGGGAGAGTACGCGTTTGGCTACTTGGCCACCGAGCGCGGGGTGCACCGGCTGGTGCGCATCTCCCCTTTTGATTCCAACAAGCGGCGCCACACTTCCTTTGCCGGGGTGGACGTGGTGCCGGATCTTCCTGAAAGCGCTCCCATCGAAATCAACGAGGCGGACATCGAAGTCGACACGTACCGTGCCGGCGGCAAGGGCGGGCAGAACGTGAACAAAGTGGAGACCGCCGTCCGGATCCGACACAGACCGAGTGGATTGATTGCGGCCTGCCAGAGCGAACGCTCCCAAGCCCAGAACCGCAACCTAGCGATGCGGATGCTGGCGGCCAAGCTCCAGCAGATCGAGGTCGACAAGCAGAAGGCGGAAATCGAGCGCCAGTATGGGGAGAAAGCCGAGGTCGCATTCGGGTCCCAGATCCGTTCGTACGTCTTCCAGCCTTACCAATTGATCAAAGACCTGCGCACCGGCGTACAGAGCAGCAACATCCAGGATGTGATGGACGGGGACTTGGATGCCTTCATTGAGGGGAAGCTCCGGGGATTGACCGCGAAAAAGGGTGCCTCGGACGATCTCGAGGACTAGGTCTCGATGGCAGCCTGGGGGGGATGGCGACTTTTACTTAAAAGAGGGTTGCTCTTTTGATTTTCACCAGTAACCTCCCCCGCCCCATGCCTAGATCCATTGCTCGTCGAAAGACTAAAAAAGCCGTGGCCAAGCGGTTCAAATTGACCGCTACGGGCAAGCTGCTGCGCCGGAAACCCGGTCTGCGCCACTTGGCTTCCTCCAAGAATGCCAAGCGCAAGCGCAACCTCGGCAAAGCAGCCCTCGTCCATGAAACCATGGTGGCTCGGATGAAAGAGTGCCTCCCCTTCGCGTAAGCGTCGGAAAAGCCCTCGACCATCCTCGGTCCCCAGCGCCTGTCCGGTCCTGCTCCCGCTTTGTGGCGAGTTCGCCGGGCACCTCAGCGAATGAGGCGCCGGACCCATTGAAAAAACAATTCGCTGAACGCAGCCTCAAACAAATCAATCCATGCCAAGAGCCACGAACGGTCCGGCCAGTCGGAGTCGCCGGAAAAAAATGCTCGAAAAAGCCAAGGGCTTCCGCGGACGCCGCTCCAAGCTGTTCCGCTACGCCAAGAACGCCGTGATGAAAGCCCAGGTTTGGGCTTACCGCGATCGCAAGACCCGCAAGCGCAACTTCCGCATGCTCTGGCAGCAGCGTATCAACGCCGCCGCCCGCGCCAACGGACTCACCTACAGCCGCTTCATGGAAGGCCTCAAAGCCGCCGGAATCGATCTGGACCGCAAAGTCCTCTCGGACCTCGCGATTAAGGAGGAGTCTGCGTTCAAAGCGTTGATCGCCAAAGCCAAGGCGGCGCTCGCTGCCAAGCCCGGCGTTCCGAAGGTCGCAGCCTAACCAAAAGCCCTCAGGCTGCCATCAAGAGCCTTCGGGCTCCCATTTCCCTCTCCAAACGCCCCGGAGAACCTCCACGGTTCCCGGGGCGTTTCCTTTTCCGGAACCTTTTTCCGGAAAGCGCTCCTCGCCCTCTCCCGGGTGGATGAAGGCAGCTCCCCTCACTGCGGGAGTGGCTGGGTCCCCGAAACTGGGCGGGAGGAAGACGAGCCCAGTGGTGGTTCGTTTGGGTTGCGTTGGCTTGGTTTTCACGCCCTCCACCCGCTATCGAAAAATAGACTTCACCGCATGACCCGGACTTGACCGCAGGCTTGCATCGTTCTCCAACCAGGGCTCGTACACCTTTTCCGCATCTAACCCGAGTGCATAAAGAATGGTCGCGTGCAAATCCGGCATGCTGACCCTCCCATCCACCGCTTTTTTTCCAATGTCGTCGGTTGCACCATAGCGAATTCCCCCCTTCACGCCGCCGCCAGCCATCCACATCGTAAACCCCTCGTTATTGTGGTCCCTGCCACCGGACGCCATCCGCGGGGAGCGGCCAAATTCCCCGCCCCACACAATCAAAGTATCTTTTAAAAGGTCCTGGTTCTTGAGGTCTCCGATTAATGCCGCCACTGGAGCGTCCATCTCCTTGGTCCTCTCCAATAACACCTTTGGAAGGTCGCTATGATGATCCCAGCCGCTCAGGTCCAGCTGGACAAAGCGGACACCATTTTGGACCAAGCGACTCGCAAGAAGACACTTTCTCCCGAACAAGGTGTTTCCGTAACTCTCTTTCGTTTTTTTATCCACCTTGCTGAAATCCATAATCTTCGGAACAGACGCCTGCATGGCAAAAGCCCTCTCAAAAGAGCGAGCCACGGCATCAATTTCAGAGTTGCGCGGATCTTCCTTCTCGAGGCGACGACTCATGTCTCGAATCAGTTCCACCTGACTTTTCTGAACGTCCTTCGATCGCAGAGGCCCCAAAAACGGGATCCCTAGGCCTGAGTCCATGCGGATGCCCTGATAACGAGACGGGAGATAAGCGCTGGAAAATCCTCTCACCCCCACTCCCCCGGAAGACCCAATCGTGACAAACCCCGGAAGATCCTCATTTTCAGTACCCATCCCATAAAACGACCAAGCGCCCAGGGCTGGTCGCCGTATCATCTCGCTTCCGGTTAAAAGACCCAACCGAGCTGCCGTATGCTCTCCGCTGCTGGCGTACATCCCATTCAGCAGACACAGATCATCCGCATGCATGGAGAGATTGGGAAAGATATTTGCCATTCTCAAGCCACTCTTTCCAAAAGCTCGAAATTCAAACGGGGAGGGATCGAAATCCGCTCGGGCAATCTTGGGTTTATAATCAAAGGTATCGAGATGGCTGGGGCCTCCATCCATCATTAGAAAAATAACATGCTTTGCGAAAGGAGTGTGATGCGGGTTTTGGGCCTCTTTTGAAGACCCCATATTCGCAAGGCACCTCTGGGTTTGAAGCGCACAAAAGGCTAGCCAGCCAAACCCGGCACCCGTGCGTTGGAGGAAATCGCGCCGTGAGGTGACCCATTCGGTTTTAGCACAGTTCATAGGCAGAAGATAAGGAGTTGAGTCATTCTCAGCGGACGTATCGGAATTCGGGAACCGAGAGCAGCACCTGAACAAAAGCATCCCATGCTCTGCGATGGGGGACATACTTGCTCGTATGACTAATCCAAGTGGTCGCCTCACTGATTTCATCGCTAGAGGGATCTCGCCCTAACGTGAGGAGGTAGGCCTTTCGAATTCCCTCCGACAAACCGAGGTGCATCACCGTCGCGGCAAGTTTCGCCGAGACTTGATCCATCAGGGTGCTGTTTAAAAAGAATAAGCTCTGGGCACTGTTACTGCCCGACTCCCGTCTGGCGCATACTTGCGAAGGGTCGGGAAAATCGAAGGCATCGAACATCCGAGGCACCAACCCATCACGGGTGATTGGCAAGTAGATACTCCGGAAGGGGGAACTCAGACCGAGCGCGGCCTCGCCTTTGGTGCCCCAAATCGGGGGTCCGGCGGGACGCTCCGGTCGGAGGATGCCACTCACCTGCAGCAGGGCATCGCGGAGTGCCTCCGCTTCGAGTCGTTTCCAATTCATCCGCCAGAGCAGCCGATTGGCTGGATCGGAAATCCGCGCATCCTCGCGGCTTTGGGAGGACATCCGGTAGGCCCGACTCAGGACGAGGCACCGAACCAGAGCTTTGATGGACCACCTCCCCTGCATGAAGCGGGTGGCGAGATGATCCAACAACTCGGGATGGCTTGGCTTATCGCCCATGAATCCAAAGTCTGTCGACGTTGGAACGATCCCTTTTCCAAACAGGTGTTCCCACACCCGGTTTACGGCCACGCGAGCGGTGAGCGGATTTTCGGGAGAGGCGAGCCACAGGGCCAGTTGGCGCCGACCGCTCTCCCCATTAGGAACCGGGGAAATTTCCGGCATCCCCGGAATCAGAATCCGGCCCCGTGGAACGAGCGGCCCCAGTTGGGCTCTTTCTCCACGAATTCGAAGGGCGCAGTCGCTTGCATGAAACTCACTGACCCCCATCACCTCGCTCCACTGCTCGCTTTTTGGCCGCGTTGAAATGCGCTCGAGGTGGCCGAACGCATGCGAGCGAACCGGATCCCCGTTTCCTGAAAGCATCCCAGCCACTTTTTCGGTGAGTCTCATTTCCCGAATTCTTGGGGCCGCATCAAAGTTGGACTGTCCAAGAATCTCCCCCGTTCCGAAGAGCCCCCTCAAGCTCTCCCTGCCCTTCGATGAGGGATCCTGCAACTCCGAGTCAAAGATCGATTCTGCAGCAAACCAGACCTTGGTGCTCAGAAAAATTCCAGCGAGAGCATAATAGTCCGTTTGCTTGATGGGATCGTACTTGTGATCATGGCAGCGCGCGCAACCAACGCTTAAGCCGAGAAACGCCCGGGAGAGGGTATCAATCTGCTCATGGATACGGTCCAAATCAAAAGACTCTCCAAGACGAATCGTGGAGAGATCATGAGCGCCCAGCGCGAGAAAGCCCGTTGCGACGGTCCGGTCTTCTTTACCGGCAGAAAAGAGATCCCCCGCGATTTGTTCTGCGACAAAGAAGTCGTAGGGTTTATCGGTGTTGAGGGCCTCAATGACCCAATTGCGATACTTCCAGGCCAGCCTAAACGAACGAATCCGGTTGCCACCGTCGGTGTCAGCATATCGGGCCACATCCAACCAGTGCCTGGCCCAACGTTCTCCAAACGCGGGCGATCCCAAAAGCCGGCTCACCACCTTTTCGTAAGCTTTTTCAAAATGATCCTTATCGTTTAAAAAGGCTTTGATGTCCTCGATTCTTGGCGGCAACCCAGTCAGATCAAACGTCACGCGCCGCAGAAGCTGTAGTTTATCCGCATCCGGATTTGGAACCATGGAGGCCTCCTCCAGCTTGGAAAGAATGAAGCTGTCGAGGGGATCTTTTGGCCAACGCTGATTTTTCACAGCCGGTATCAGAGGATTCTCCACACGCTGAAAAGACCAATGGGAATCCGCAGCGAAGACGGCGCAAGAGGCAAGCTGGCACAGAATAAATACCAGGACCCTCTTCATTAGACTCATTCGAACGGGGTTCCCCCCCAAATTTGCCACAGGTGGTTTCGCGAACCGCCTTTTTAACGCCCCATCTACGGCATCTGGCTTAGATGCCGGGGCCGATTGTCCCAAGGACTCGTTCATGGGTTCATGGAAGCCGACACCGATGGTTTCCGAAATCCCCCGCGCAGGGGATTTTGAACGACGCAGGATGATGCTCGGTCCGCTTTTGGCGCTCGGAAGGCGACCTTCCAGATCCGAGGCCATGCCTCTGGAGGACTCACATCCGCAGCGCGAAGGGTACTTGCGCGAACAGCCCTTGAGAGGAATGCGGGTGAGATCACCCGGCCTCGACTTGATCCGCCCCCGCCCCCCCAGCCGTTCCGTCTACCGGATCGTCCACTCGGACCAAACCGCCGTGCTCGTGCCGGCCTCCACAAAGCCCAGCACCCCGTAAACGCCCGAGGGCACCCCGCCCGGCGGCCGCTGCAGAATGATCCCGCCCGTCTGATAGAAGCGCCCGCCCAGACTGTCGCTCACCTTCAAAGTCATCCACGGCGAGCCAGAGGAGACCTGCGTGCTGGGGACAGACAACTGCGCCACCCACGTCCCAAACGCCACCCACTGCGCCGCGGGATCCATCGTCCAATCCGGCCGGATCGTCAGGTTGCTCAACCCAAACCGCGGGGCCGCGCCCTCCAGCGTGCCGAGCGTCGGCGCATACACGGAGAGCGCGAGGCCGCTGCTCACCCCCATCACCCCTTCCATGCTCATCGAAGGATCAAATCCGCTCCCCAGCGGCGTCAGTTTCGCGCTGAACCCGGTGGTGGCATCGGGTTTCTTCCACTCCAACTCCTCCCCCGCCGCAACGCTCACCGGATTGCCCGCGCTCCAGTCGAGTTTCACACGCCCGGCAAAGATCCCCGAGGTCGCCGGCGAATTCCCATACGGCGCGCGGTAGAGGCTCACCGTCCCATCGCAACCGAGATACGTCGTCAACGAGCCCGTCACCGAACCATCCGCCCCATCCCCGAGCGTCACCAGGGCCGTCACCAATCCGTTTGCACTCGCCGTCATCGCGGCAATGCCCGTCGCCCGCGTCGGCGTGGCGGAGGCATCCTTGAAGAGCACCGAGAACACGGGGGCAACCATCCCCGCCGGCGCGTTGACCACGCTCGGATTGGTCACCGCCTTGCACAGAGTCGCGCTCGCCGCCAGTTGGGTCGGATTGGCCGTGCTCCGAGCCAGCCAGACCGGACCCGACTCGTACGGCCTGAGATCCTCCACCGTAGCCGCGCTCATGGTCAGGTTGGCCAGGTCGTCCTGCGTAAACTTCAGCTCCAAGGCCACCGGATTGAGCGCCGCCCCCCGGTTGATCACCGCGAGCGCGTTCAGACTGGTCTGATCGAAGGAACCCGCCAGCGAATAGGTCACCCCTTCGTAGTCCAGTTTCCCGGAGAAGGAAGCCGAGGAGGTGAGCGAAACCGTCACCCGTCCCGGATAGCGCATGTCGGTGGAGGAACCCGAATCCACCGTGCCCCCCACCGCGGGCCGATTCTCCAGAAGCGCCTGATACACCCCAGCCAGACTGCTCCACGAACGCACCCCGACACGCAAGGTCTGCGTTGTCGCTGCCGTGCCCGTATTCACCGTGACCGCATACACCCCCTCGCCCACATTGGAGAGACGCGATCCGACCGTGTTCGCCCCGCTGAGGATCGCCTCCGGCGTCAGCCCCGTCGCAGACCCGTTCCGGGTCCACGAGAAACTCGGCGGCGTCCCATTGGTCGTGATTTCCAGCGTGGTGGTGGTCACTCCGTTGGGCAAAACCACCCCCACCGGAGGCTTCACCACCGTCGTCTCCCCAGTGACCCCAAGCTCGGTGTAGAAAACCGGATCGGAGAAAAAGACCCGTCCCGAACCGAGGGCGGTCAAGCGCACGAAGACCGACCTCGGCGGGGTGCCCGGAGGCATATACCAAGTGCCGTTGGGGCGAACATTGAACGCGTCGAGGGTTTCCTGCCCGAGATTTCCCCGGAACCACTGGTACTGGAGACGCCCCCCATCCACGGCCGCCTTGCTCAACACTCCGAAGACATCCCCGGCGAGGCGCCCCTCGCTCTTGATCACGGCGATCCCCGAGGGTACCGCGACCGGCTGCGGAGGTGTCGCAAGGTACACCCCGCCCAAAAACGCACTGCGATTCCCTGAGGCGGAAAGTCCCGTAGCCGAGGCCACCGGCGGGCCGCTGGCCGCCCCCACGCGGACGGGAACGGCCGAGAACGCGAACGTCGAAACCGCCCCCGCGTTGTTGCCCAGCTGACCGGAGCTATGGGATCCCCAGGCCCAGACCACGCCGTCCTCGGTGAGCGCAAGCGAGTGATCCGAGCCGGCAGCGACCGCGAGCACCTTCTGATTCCCAAAGGCACTGGCGGCAATCATCAAGGGCACGCTGCTGCTGGTCGTCGTCCCCGGGTCGCGTCCCAGCTGGCCCCGGCCATTATTTCCCCACGCCCAGACGCGTCCCTGATTGTCGATGGCCAAGGTATGCGCGCCTCCGGCCGCCACGCTCACCATGACGGGCATGGCGTTCAGGGTGATCGTGGCGCTCGCTCCAAACCCGCCGCCCCCACTGAAGGAAACCTGCGGAGCGCTGGTGTAACCCGTTCCCATGGAGGTGATGGTCACCGAAAGCACCCGGCCTCCGCCCACCGTCGCCACGGCCCTCGCCCCAGTGCCCCCTCCCCCAACCAAGGTGACCGACGGAGGGGAAAAGTATCCGGCTCCCGGAGTGTTAACCGTCGCCCGCATCGCGCTTCCGAGCGCCACCGGCGTGGGACGCGGAGCGGTTCCCACCGTGCCATCGCCCAACTGCCCCCGGCTGTTATCCCCCCAGGTGTGCACCCCTCCGCTCTCGTCCAAGGCCACACTGTGCAATTCCCCCGCCGCCAGCATCACCACCTTGCGCCCCGTCCACGTGGTGCTCGTCACGTTCACGGGGGTCCAGGCATCCGACGCCAGCCCACTGCCCAGCTGACCTTGGAGTCCCCTGCCCCACGCATACACCCGCCCCTCCGAATCCAGCGCCAACGTATGCCCGCCATTGCTCGCGCCCCCGCCTGCCACGGCGGCCACCAGACGGCGCCCCAGCAACACCCCGCTGCTGGTCACCAAACCCGGATAATTCTGGGTTCCCGCCAGAACCACCCCGCCGCCCAACCGCCCATTCGCGGTGCTCCCCCATGCGTACGCGCGGCCCTCGTCGGTGATCGCCACGCTGTGACTGGCCCCGGCCGCAACCGACACCACCCGTTTGCCCTCCAAAGCGCCCCGGACCACGGTCAGCCCCGAGGTCGATCCCACCACCACTCCGCCATCCCCCAGTTGCCCCATTCCCGCCGAACCCGTCGTCCACACCGTCCCGTCCGAATACAGCCCCACGGAATGAGTGCCTCCAATCGCCATCTGAATCGTGTCCGCAGAACCCGTGGCCAAAATTTTCTGCGGGGTGGTCTGCGACGCGACCGCCGGAAAACCAAGGGCTCCCGCGCTGCCATCCCCCCACGTGTAAAGCTCCCGCTCCCCGGGGTTGGAAAGCACCAAGGTCAGCTTGGTCGGATCCGTGGTTTTATCGAGCACGGCCCGCAAGCGGGACAGCGCAAACGCATCGTCATCCAACAGCAGAGCCCCCAGGGGGCTTCCCAGCCCAATCGTTGCAATATCGTAACGCCCCGCCACCACGCCCCCGAAATCGAGCAGCTTCAACTTCGCCCCGAGCCCGAAGGAAAGCAGCCCGCCCACATTGAGCGTGTCCGCGGTGAACCCACTGCCCAGACGCAGGCGCACCGTCCCGTTGATGGACACGTTTCCATTCAATGCCAGACTGGCCAGCGCCGCGTTGTTTTCGAGCGTCAGCGTGCTCTGCCCCGCCAGGGTCAGACTCCCGGACACCGTCCCCGCCCCGCGCAAAGTCTGGCCGGCCGCCACCGTGTACCCCGCCGTGGGAAGCTCCCAGGTGGCCCCGCTGGCCACCGTGATCGTCCCGGACGCCAGCCGGCCGCTCCCGCTCAATCGCAGCGTGCCCTCCCCAACCACCGTCTCTCCAAGGTACGCATTCGGCGCGCTCAGGGTCAGCGTCGCAGCCCCCATCTTGATCAACCCGATCCCCGTGGCGCCGCGGACCTCGCCACCAAACTCGACCCCGCTGAGCACCGTGAGCGGCTGGTTGGCTCCCAAATACACTCCCGAAGCGAAGGTCAGCGTCCCCGGATTCAGCAGGCTCCCCAAGGTGGAAGCATCGTACACCGCCAAGGCATTGTTGAGCGTCCTCGCGCCGGCATCGCTGGAGGAAAGCGTCCCCCCGTGAACCGTCAGCGTTCCGGTGCCCAGCGCCGTTTCACTTCCCCAAAGCAACGCCCCCTCGTGAATCGTGACCCCGCCGCTAAAGTCGTTTGAGCCCGTCAGCGTCCAGGCGGCGCTTCCCGATTTCACCAAGGCGCCAGAACCCGAAATCACCCCCGCGTACACGGCATCCACCGCGCCCGCCACCGCCAGCGTCCCGGCCTCCAATCGCACCCAACCCGACCCGCTCACACTCCCCACCGTTTCCGAGGCCAGCACACTCAGGGTCCCCGCCGCCCCCACCACCACGGCGGAAGCATCCGCAACCGCCGACCCTCCCGCCACGCTCAACACCCCGCCGTTGACGGTCGTCGTTCCCAAGTACGTGTTCGAGCCGGAAAGCATCAGGGTTCCCGAACCCGTCTTAGTCAGGCCGAACCCATTTCCCCCATCCCCGATTCCCCCGGTCCACCCCACGTCGCTCGCCAGCGTGAGCGTCCGGTTCGCCCCCAAGACCCCCGAGCCCGCAAACGTGAGCGTGCCGCTCGCCACCGCGTCTCCCAGCGTCACATCTCCCGCCAACGCCACGGCATTGGTCACCGTGCGCGCCGCCGTTCCCGAGGCGGACAGACGGCCCGCCACGAGGGACAGCGTCCCGGTTCCCAGAGCGGTGTCCGAATCAAGCTGCAGCGCCCCGCCGCTCAGCGACAGGCCTCCCCCGAACGTGCTCGTTCCGCCCAGGGTCCAGACCCCCGTGCCGGACTTCACCACGGCGCCGTTCGTTCCAAAAAGCGAACCGCCAAACACCGCGTCCAGCGACCCGCCCACCGAGAGCGT
>JBEBAG010000357.1:0-27299 GCA_041159065.1 Verrucomicrobiota bacterium
CCAGAGCATCAGGGCGGGAGCATCAGCACCGTGCCTGGCTCGTTCGCCCCGTGGATTCAATCCGAGGCCGATCGGCTCCGCATCGCCTCCAACCTCGGGCGCGCCGCGGCTGCCCTTGCTCAAATCGAAAAAGAAACCGGACGCTATGTGCACCTTGGCCTGGAACCGGAACCGGACTGTTTTCTTGAAACCACCCCTCAAACTCTCGATTTCTTCGCACACACCCTTCCCAAGGGCGCTCTTCCGGTTCTCCAAACGGAACTCCAGGTTTCTCCGGGAGAGGCCGAGCGCCTCCTGCGCCGCCACATCGGGGTCTGCTTCGATACCTGCCACGTCGCCCTCCAGTTTGAGAATCTCCACGACTCCCTGCGCGCGTACCAAAACGCGGGAGTGCTTCTCTCCAAAATCCAGCTCAGCGCGGCGCTACAAGCCCCCCTCACCCCCAAAACCTTGGAGGCCCTCCGGCGATTCTCCGAACCCACCTACCTCCACCAACTCAAGGCGCGCGATGCAAACGGCCAAATCCATGCATGGTCCGACCTTCCCCAGGCGCTCCACACGCTCGAAACCGCTCCCCCGGACGCCTCCATTCAGGAGGTCCGGGTCCACTTCCACGTCCCTCTCTTCCTCGCTCCGCAAGCCCCCCTCCAATCCACCGCTTCCGCGCTGGACGCCCCCTTCTGGACCGCGCTGAAGGAGGGCGCCTGTTCCCATCTCGAAATCGAGACGTACACCTTTGACGTGCTTCCCGCGGAAGTGCACCCCGGAGACATCGTGCGGAGCATTGAATCGGAATACCGCTGGGTTCTGGAGCGCCTGAGCTGAGACCGAAACCGTCGGACCGAGCGCCCGAGAGCCAAACCCACCGCCCTCCAAACCGCCCGAGTCTCAATCCGGGAATCCCCCTGCTTCGGAAAAACCCTTACCAGTTGGTGATCCAAGCCTTGGGATTGGCCGGCTTGTTCGCCACCGACCACAGATCATACGTCACGTTATAACCACTCGCAGCGTCCGTCGGATTGGCCGCCCGACACGTGGAGTATCCATAAGGACTCGGTTTCAATTCCGTGTCCCAAGGATCGCGAATGTGGGATACGGCGCCTCCGAAGAAACGCAAACGATCCCGCTTAAAATCGATGTAAGTTTTCGCATTCGCGGGATCCGGCCGACCGGTGCCCGTCGAATCTCCGGAGATCGCCTTGTACAATTCCAAGCTCGCCGGCCGATACACCGAGGTGTCTGTCACCGACGGGTTCAACTGATTCGACTCGGCAGAAACCGGATAAACCGCCTGATCGGTTTTGTAACTCTCACAGGCCGCCCGGATGGCACTGATATCCGCCTCGGCCCGAGAACGGGATGACTTCTCCGTCGCGTATCGGGCGACCCCGACGACCATGGTCATGAGAATGAGCAACACCGTGATCACCACCATCAGTTCCACCAGCGTGAATCCAGCCTTCCGGCTCCGAAATGCGGCCAATTTCATAAAACGATCTCCGGCACCTGCGCCTCACTCTCAAGCCCTCCGGCAAGCCTATGCCGGACTGTTTCCCAACCCCTTGAGCAGCTCCACCATCGGCATGAACAATGCAATCACAATGGTGCCCACGATGACCGCGAGGAATACAATCATCAGCGGCTCCAAAAGCGACGTCAGCGCGTCCACCGTGTTGTCGACCTCGTCGTCGAACACGTCCGCAATCTTCAGAAGCATGTCCGGCAACTGGCCGGTCTCCTCGCCGACGTCCACCATCGAGATCACCATCGGCGGAAACACCTTGCTCGCCTCCATCGGCGTCACGATCGTCTCCCCCTCTTTGACCGCGTCGTGCACCTTCGTCACCGCATCGTAGATCACGCTGTTGCCCGCAGTCTCGCGGGTGATCATCAGAGCCTGTAAAATCGGAACCCCGCTGGTGATCAGCGTCCCCAAGGTTCGCGAAAAACGGGAAATCGAACTCTTCTGCGTCAGGTCCCCAAACAGGGGAGCCTTCAAGGAGGCCCGGTCCAGCCAAGCCCGCCCCTTGGGCGACTTGTTGAGGGCCTTCCATCCCGCAATGCCACCAACCACCGCCCCCAGCACCAGATACCAGTTTGCCACCGCCGTCCGGCTCAGGTTCATCACAAACATCGTCAAGGCCGGCAATGGCTTCTCGCCCAACAGGTCTTTGAAGATCTTCTCAAACTGCGGAACGATGAAGGTCAGCAAAAAGATCAGAATCAAAATGGCAATGCTGAGCACGATGACCGGATAGGTCATCGCCGACTTCACCTTGTTCCGCAGCTTTTGCGCCTTCTCCTGAAACTCCGCCAACCGGTTCAACACCACTTCCAAAACCCCACCGAGTTCGCCCGCCTTCACCATGTTCACGTACAAACGCCCAAAAATCGCGGGGTGCTGTCCCAGTGCCTCCGAGAACGTACTTCCGCTCTGCACCGCCTCCGAAAGATCCGTCAACACCCGCTTGAGAACCGGATCCTTCTCCTGCTTGCCCAGCACATCCAGTCCGCGCAGCAGGGGCAACCCAGCGTCAATCAGCGTCGCCAGCTGACGCGTGAAAATCATCAGAAGCTTCCCATCGATCTTCTTCTTTTCGAGGAACTTAAACTCCAGCTTCTTGCGCTTTCCCGCCGCCGCACTCGGTGCCGCAACCACCTTCGCTCCCCCAGCTGCGGACGCCGCCTTCGCCGGAGCCGCCGCCGCGACCGCCTTCCCGGCCTCCGTAACACTCGTGGGAAACATGCCCTCCTTGCGCAGAGCGGCCACCACTTCATTCGAGGTCCGTCCCTCTACCACCCCGCGAGTCTCTTGGCCGCGGGAATCGAGCGCTACATATTCAAACTTGGGCATAGGTTCCTAGGGGGGAAAACTTTTCAAGTGGTACCAAACATCTCGGGCTATGTGTACTTCAATACTTCCTCAATCGAGGTTTCACCATTGTAGATACACCGCAGCCCATCCTCCCGCAGCGTCGACATCCCCAACTCGATGGCCTTCTGCTTCAGCACCACCCCGGGGGCCCGCTCATTGATCAATTCGCGCAGCGGCTCGTTCACATCCATCAACTCATAGATCCCTTTACGCCCCCGATAACCCGTCCCATTGCAGTTCGCGCATCCGGAACCGTAGTAAAAACATTTGTCCCCAATCTCATGCGGACTCAGCCCCAGTTGCTTCAAGACGGCCTCCGTCGGCTCGTAGGAGGTCAGACACTGCTGGCAAATCTTGCGAATCAATCGCTGCCCCAGGACCCCCTCCAACGACGCGGAGATCATGAAGGGCTCCACGCCCATATCCATCAACCGGGTCACCGCACCCGGCGCATCGTTGGTGTGCAGCGTCGTCAACACCAAGTGCCCCGTCAGCGAAGCCTGGATCGCAATCTGTGCCGTTTCCTGATCCCGAGTCTCCCCCACCATGATCCGATCCGGATCCTGACGCAAAAAAGCCTTCAAAACCTTGGCAAATGTCAACCCAATTCCTTCATTGACAGGGACTTGAATCAGACCGTCAATTTCATACTCCACCGGATCCTCCGCCGTGAGCACCTTGGCGTCGATCGTGTTCATCTTCTCCAAACAGGCGTACAACGTCGTCGTCTTGCCCGAGCCGGTTGGCCCCGTGACGATGAAAATCCCGTTCGGCAGTTCAATGGTTTTCATCAGGTACTCGTAAATCCGAGTGGGCATCCCCAACGCCTCCAAACTCAAATTCACCGACGACCGATCCAGCACCCGCAGCACCACGCTCTCCCCAAACTGCGTCGGCAGGGTGGATACCCGCAAATCGACCTGACGCCCCCCCACCTCGCGCTGGATCCGTCCATCTTGGGGAAGGCGTCGCTCCGCGATATTGAGGTTGGCCATCACCTTGACGCGCGACAGCACCGGCCCAGCGAGGTGCCTCGGAGGAGGGGCCATCTCGTAAAGCGCGCCATCCACCCGATAGCGAATTTTGAAGTCGTGCTCGAACGGCTCAAAGTGAATGTCCGATGCGCGGTCCCGCACCGCCTGCTGCAGCACCAGATCCACGTAGCGGATGATCGGCGCGGCATTCGCCGCCGCATCCGAGGCCGCCTGAGCCTCGTCGATCGTATTGCCCATCTCCGCGAGCACATCCTTCAACTCGCCCGCGCCACGACTGTAGTGCTTGCGCAGCAGTTCGGTGATGTGATCCACAGCCCCCACCATCAATTGCACGTCCAACCCCAATCCAAACCGCAAATCCTCCAGCGCCTGATGGTTGAGCGGGTCCTCCAGCACCACCTGAAGGGTGTGCCCGTCCCAACCCACCGGGAATGCCCGATGCACCTGCGCCATGCCCACAGGCAAAATATCCAAAAGCGCAGGGTCCGGCTCAAACCCTTCCAGATCAACGACTCCCGTGCCCAGAATACTGGCGAGCGTTTCGTAAAACTGCGCCTCCGACATTAAACCCTGCCGCTCCAAAACCTTCGCCGGCGGCCTCCCCGACTGCGTCACCTCGAAGGCCACATCCTCAATGACCTCCTCGCTGATCAACTGCTGTTCGGCCAGCAACTCCAACACCTGAAAGTGGTTCATCGCCCGTATGGTAGTTAAATTTGTTTCGTTGCCTGTGTCCCCGTGCGCGCTCCGTTCCCTCTCACTCGCGATCCCCCATCGTCACAGAGATCACCTCCTCCGCCGTCGTCATTCCGGCAAGCACCTTGCGAATCCCATCCTCACGCATCGTACGCATCCCCATTTCCCGCGCCCTCTTCCGTAACTGCAGCGTCGTGGCATGGTCGTTGATCATGTGGCGCACGTCGTCGTCCACGATGAAGATCTCGAAAATCCCCGCTCGCCCCTTGTACCCCGAATTCCGGCACGAATCGCACCCCGCACCCTTCGAGACCGAGGCTGCCGCCACCTGCGAGGCGTCCACCCCAAGCGAGCGCATATCCGAGGGCAGCAACTCGGCCGGCCTGCGGCACTTTGGACAAATCCGGCGCACCAAACGCTGGGCCAGCATGCCACGCACCGCCGAGGCTACCAGAAAGGGCTGAACCCCAATGTCCACCAAACGCGCCACCGCACCGGGCGCATCATTGGTGTGCAGCGTCGAGAAAACCAAGTGACCCGTCAGTGCCGCATTGATCGCAATATTCGCAGTGTCCGGGTCACGAATTTCCCCCACCATGATGATGTTCGGCGCCTGACGCAGCATCGAACGCAGCGCCGCCGGAAAGGTCATCCCAATGTCGGCGTTCACCTGCACCTGATTGATTCCCGCCATCTGGTACTCCACCGGATCCTCCACCGTGATCAACTTCCGGTCGGGGCGGTTGATATAGTTCAAACACGCATACAGCGTCGTCGTTTTTCCCGACCCCGTCGGCCCCGTCACCAAGAGGATGCCGTCGGGCAATGCCAAGAGCCTCTCGAAAACCTCCTGGTCATCCGACAAAAATCCAAGCTGCGGCAAACCCAACTGCAGCGCGGACTTGTCCAAGACGCGCATGACGATGCTCTCCCCGTGGTTGGTGGGAACCGTGGAAACACGCAAGTCCACCTGACGCTGCCCCACCGTCACCTGAATGCGACCATCCTGCGGCAACCGCTTCTCCGCAATCGACATCGTGCCGGTCATGATCTTGATGCGCGAAATGATCGCCGCCTGAAGCCGCTTCGGCGGGCTCTGCATTTCCTGCAAAACCCCATCAATCCGCAGCCGAACGCGGAAGACCTTCTCCAGCGGCTCCAAATGAATGTCGCTCGCCCGGAGCTTGTAGGACTCCATTAAAAGCGAGGTCACCATCTTGATGATCGGCGCATCCCCCGTCTCGCCTTCCGCCAAAATCTGATCCGTCGCAAAGGGATCCGGACGATCCGCGCCGTCGCTTGCGACCCCGATCCCGTAGTACTTCTCCATCGCCGCCAAAATCGCCCCCTCCGTCGCGCACACGAACTCCGCCGGTCGGGCCAGCATATGCCCAAGACTGTCAAACGTGTCGAAATCCAAGGGATTCGATACGGCGATCACCAACCCGGAGTCCGACTCCCCGACGGGGAGCACCTTGAAGCGGTCCACAATCTCTCTCGGAACCTGAGCGATCACGTCGGCTGGAATGTCCAGCGAAGCGAGATCCACAAACTCCATGGCGGCGTGCGCAGCGAGGGCACGCGATTCATCCTCCTCGGTCAGGACCCCCTGCTCAATCAGCGTCGCAACCACTTGCCCTGGGGAACATAAACCACGCGCGGCTTCGATCTGCGATCGCGTGGCCAGTCCGCTCTCCTGCAGGATTTCAAGGATAAACTCTTCGTTGGCGCTCACGGAATCGGTTCAGAGAGGGTTGGCTGCACCCCCCCAGTACGCATCCGCACAACCCTGCACGAACCAAAACGTCTGGGGGGAGTTTCAGACCGCGCATCATACTTCCGCCCTGCAGGAAAAGTCAAAGCCAGCCCCCTACCACACCCCAGACACCTGCCACTCCTCAGTCCTCTCCGCCGGCAATCCTCTCAGAAACGGCGACACGCGTTGAAATACATCCGCCGCCCCAGCGTTCCGGCGCACGAGCGGCCAGCTCAAGTAGAGATCCTCCTCCGCTCGCGTCACCGCCACGTAGAAAAGCCGCCGCTCCTCTTCCAACGCCTCCGCGCTGCCCATGGAGCGCTGCGAGGGAAACATGCCCTCCGTCAGCCAGACCACGAACACCACCTTCCACTCCAACCCCTTGGCCTGATGCACGCTCGAGAGCGTGACGCTCTCCTCCTCCCCGGAACCGCCGCCGGTTCCCTCAGGCTCCGTCGCCCCCCCCATCAAGGCCATCTGATCCACGAACTCCTCCGCGCTCCGATACTGGGCCGCAAACTGGGCCAAGGTGTCCAAATCCTCCCGCCGATTGTCAAAGTCCGGAAACTTCGCCCGGGCATAATCGTCGTAAACCGCCTCCCGGACACTCCTCAGCATCTGCAGGGGGGCCACTGGAGCCCCCCCGGGAAGCAACTCCTCAATCGTGTGCCCCAACTGCTTCCAGGCGGCAGCCGCCTTCGTCGGAACCTTGAGCCGGCCCATTTCGCCTCCGAGCGAAACTCCCCCGGACGTCCCGCGCTCCTGCACCGCTCTTTGCGCCAAGGGCAGCACCGCCTCCCATAATTGCTCCGCCGAGCGGGCGCCAATCCCGGGCAGCAGCTTCACCATCCGCTTGAAGGCCACCTCGTCCCGCGGGTTGACCACAAACTTGAGAAAGGCGCCTACATCCTTCACATGCGCCTGTTCGAAAAAGCGGAGGCCGCTCGTGATTTGAAACGGGATCCCCTCCCGGGTCATTTCCATCTGGATCTCCATCGAGTGGAAGTGCGCCCGATACAGCACCGCCATCTCGTTCCAAGAGACACCGCTCTCGGCCAACTCCTGCATCCGGGACACGACAAAGCGCGCCTGCTGAGCGGCCGACTGCACCGGAATCACCTTGGGCAACTCCCCCGAGGCCTTCACCGCCTCGAGCGTCTTGGGATAAACGCTCTCCAAGCCCCCAAGCGTCGCATTGGCCACCTCCAGAATCTCCGGGGAACTCCGGTAATTCTTCTCCACTTTATAAATCTGAGCCCCCGGATAGCGCTGGGCAAAACTCAGAATGTTGCGGTGATCCGCCCCCCGCCACGAGTAAATCGCCTGCGCATCATCCCCCACCGCCATCAGATTGCGGTGGTAGCCACTCAGAAGATCAATCAACTCGGACTGCAACGGATTGGTGTCCTGGTACTCGTCCACCAACACAAACTGGAACTGGCGCTGATAGAGCTCCGCAACGGAGGCGTGCGCCCGGAACAGCTCCACCGTGCGCGCAAGCAAATCGTCAAAATCCAAGACGTTCCGTTCCCGTTTCCGCCTCTGGTAAATGCGAGCCGCCGCCTCCAACAAATCCTGCGCCGCCTCCACCTGCGGGTAGCGCTCGCGGAGGACCGCTTCCAGATCCTTTCCCACGTTCACCGCGTAGCTCAGGATATCCGCCGCGAGCGATGGTTTCAGCGGAAGATTCGCCACTTTCCCGCCTCCCTCCGCCTCCAGAAGAGCCGATTGCAACAACTCCTCCGAATCTTCCCGGTCCAGCACGGTGAAGCCCTCCGCGTAGCCAGCCTCCCCAGGGTGGCGACGCAGAATCCGGTTCCCAACGGAATGGAAAGTCCCCCCCCAAAGCTCGCTTAAATCCCTCGAAACCAGAGCGGATACACGCTCGAGCATCTCGCGCGACGCCTTATTGGTGAAGGTCAGCAGCAGGATCTGCGAGGCCGGAACCCCATTTTCCAGAAGATAGGCAACCCGGTAGGTCAGCGTACGGGTTTTGCCCGAACCCGCCCCCGCAAGCACCAAGGCCGGCCCGGGCGGAGCCGTCACCGCCGCCAACTGCTGAGGATTCAACTCCTGGGCAAACGCGATCCGCGGCGCGGACTGCGTCCGAGGACGAAGCACATACTCCTTCGCCATACGTCCGTTTTCCTAGTTCGGCAGGCGACGCAACCGGAGGTTCCGGAACAAGGCCTCCGTCCGGAACGTGGCCACCCCGAGGGGACAGGACAGATCAATCTCGCCGGGGCGCAGATCGATCTCCTTGCCCTTCAAATCCACGTCCACCACGCGGTCCTGATCAATCCAAGCCTGAAGGCGCTGCGCCTCCACCCTCAAGCGAACGCGGTACCAGACCTTGTCTTTGAACTGGCGATACGAGGTGCTCTCATTCCGGGACGCATCCTCGCCGTTGATTGAGGAAATCCCCACCACGCTCCCCCCCCAACCCCCGACCACAAACGTCAAAAACCGGGGTCCCACGGGAAAAGTCACCGCGCAGAAAAAATCCAGCCCCGAGAGACGCTGTGCCTCGAGCTCAAATTCGTAGGGAAGTTCGGGGGCCTTTCCCTGAAAATGAAATCCGCTCAGTTCCTCTCCTTGTCCGACCCAGATCGCTCCCTCTTGGATGCGCGTTTCCGCACCGCCCGAGAACGGCGTTGGCTTCCACAAACCCAGGCTTTTTCCATCGAAAAGCGACTCCCATGCGCCATCCCCCTCCGCCACGGTCGCAGGCTTCGAAGCTCCCCCGGAGGGCTCTGCCGCCAGCACGCGGGGAGCCGCAAGAAAGCCGCCGGAGAGCAACCCGCCCGAAGCCCCCCCAAAGCCCCCGACCGCAACGACTCCGGCAACCCCCTTCCGGGCCACGTCCGCCAAAAACGCTCTGCGATTCCACATACTCATGCCTCTCCCTCCCACCGGAGCCTCCCTTCTGCCAGCGAAAAAACGACGCCGAGGTAAAAGCGCGGGCACGCCCAGATATCGTCAACGCCGTTTGCCAGCCCGCGCCCCCCCTCCAGCGCGCCGCTCTGCAGGCCCTGCACGACCGAAAGCTCCGCGCTTCCGAGGCGCCCCCGCCCCCGGGGGGGGGGGCGAACGCGCACCCCGGCCAGCTCCCCGCACTACTCACCCGAAGAGGAGGTGCCTTGCGGCGCCCCTGCGGACGCCTGGGCGACCAGGCCCGGGTCCCGCTCCACCGCATCGAAAAACGAGGCAAACCGAGGCTCCCAGCCCAGACCACGGAGCTTCGCGTTGCTCACCCGTTTGTGAGTCCAGCCCCGCTTGCGCCCGAGATCCACAGGCCCCACCGGTGGGAGCGCTCCGCCAAAGTGGCGCGCCATCCAAGCGTACATCTCCCGCTGAACCAAAGGGCGATCGTCCGCGATATTGAACACCCCCGGGACCCTCAGTTCCGCGATCCGGACCAGCGCCGCCGCCGCGTCGTCGCGGTGGATCTGGTTAATCCAGCGGGTGCCGTCCCCCTCAATCACGGCCTCCCCCGACAGGTATTTGCGCAAAAGCACCGAACGCCCCGGGCCGTAGATCCCGGCCAACCTCGCCACGCTCCCTCCCTGGCGAAGGACCCAGCGCTCCGTTTCGCGCAGAATTTGCCCTGTCTCGCGGGGAGGCTCCGCCTCGCTCTCCTCGGATACCCACTCGCCCCCCGTTTGCGCGTATGTAGAGGTGCTGCTCGTGAAAATCAGATGCCTTGGAGCCAACACTCCGCCCAAAACCTGCGCCCCCCGAAAATACACCTGTCGGTAGGCGTCCGCCCCGCCCCGGCCCGAACTCGCACAGTGCAGGATGCAGTCCACCCCAAAGCATGCTCCAGCGAGGGAACCCTCCACACTCTGGCGACTCGCAATGTCCGCCACATGCACCGGAAAACCTTCCCCCTCAAGCGCCCTCGCCGAATCCAGCGAATAGGTGCACCCCGTCACCTCCCAGCCCGCTTTTCCAAACAGACGCGCCGCAGCCAGTCCCACAAAGCCGCACCCCGCCACCAGAACCCTCCGAGGTCGCCCCGCGCGGTAGGGCCCGTGGAAAAAGACCTCCCGCTCCAGCATGCGCTCCTCTTCAAAGAGGAAGGACGCCGTGAAGGTGCCTCCGGAGAGGACCTCGGGAAGCCAGTGTGCATCATCCTCCCACATTTCCGAGAAAGGAACTTTATCGAGTTCAAACCACTGCGGATCGGCCTCCTCTGTCTGCCTCGGTTCTCCCCCCGTGTAGTCGCGAGCTACGAACACGGTGCACAGCAGGCTGTAACCGTCCGTGAATTGAAAACGCAAAAGCCCCCGCTCCTCCAAGTGCAGCGGCGTGACGCCCACCTCCTCCTCGGTCTCGCGAACGGCCCCCATCAAAGGGGTCTCCCCCGGCTCCAACTTGCCCCCGGGAGCGTTCATTTTGCCCGCGCCAAGACCGCGTTTTTTCCGGATCAGAAGCACACGCCCCTCTTTGATGATAAAACAGAGATTCGCCGTTTCCCGCGGAGCCCAATCAGTCCAGTCCATGCAGGAAGCAAAACGCCGCCTTTCCAAACAGGAAAGCAGATTGCGCTGGCCTCCGGCGGCGAACCCTGAAGCCCCCTCCTCCACCCCCGAATTTCTTCTGCCCCGCAGAACCCGCTTCCGCTTACATTCCCCAGATTCCATGAGAAACCCCGCCCCCCTCCTGCTGCCCCTCGCTGCGGCCCTCCTTTCCTTCGTTCCCACCGCCTCGCGCGCCGATGGTCCAAAAGATAACCTTCCCGATCAGGTACGTCCGATTCCCCCGCCCGGAATCGAAGTGCCTGAGGCCGATCGCACCCAACTCCAAAGCGGCGTCAACGCCCTCGGGGAGCAAATTCAGGCGCTCCGCAGTTCTCTGGCAAAAAAGCCGGCTCTCCTTGAACTCCTGCCCGACGTCGAGATTTTCCACAAAGCCGTCGATTGGGCCCTTCGCTACAACGAGTTCTTCAAAAAAACCGAGTTCGACACCGCCCGCTCCCTGCTTGAGGAGGGCACCCTCCGAGCCCGCGCCCTCCGCGACGGACAGTCCCCATGGACGACCCAGACCGGACTGGTTGTGCGCGCCTACCGTTCGCGCATCGACGGTTCCATCCAGCCCTACGGGCTCGTCGTCCCCGGTGGGTACCATCCGGAGGGAGCCCAAACCCACCGTCTCGACGTCTGGTGCCACGGGCGGGGCGAGACCCTGAGCGAACTCAGCTTCTTGGAGCAGCGGCGCAAATCTCCGGGAGAATACACCCCCCCCGGCGCCTTTGTGCTCCACCCCTATGGGCGATACTGCAACGCCAACAAGTTCGCCGGGGAAGCCGATCTCTTCGAGGCTCTCGAACACGCCCAACGCCACTACCGCATCGATTCCTCCCGGCTCGTCATGCGAGGCTTCTCAATGGGCGGCGCCGCCGCCTGGCAGTTCACCGTCCATCATCCGGGACTTTGGGCGGCGGCCAACCCGGGAGCGGGTTTCTCGGAGACCCCCGAGTTTCTGAGAGTGTTCCAAGGCGAAGAGGTCCAGCCCCCTTGGTACGAACAGCGTCTTTGGAACTGGTATGATTGCCCGGGCTACGTGCGCAATCTGAGCAACTGCCCCACCGTCGCCTACAGTGGAGAGGACGATAAACAGCGCCAGGCTGCGACCAAGATGGCCGAGGCTGCCAAAGAGGAAGGGGTCACCCTCACCCACATCCTGGGACCCAAAACCGGGCACAAAATCCATCCTGACTCCAAAGTGGAAATCGCACGCCGCTTGGATG
The DNA here is from genome assembly GCA_041159065.1 of Verrucomicrobiota bacterium. GTDB lineage: Bacteria > Verrucomicrobiota > Verrucomicrobiia > Chthoniobacterales > Chthoniobacteraceae > Chth-196. The sequence goes on from JBEBAG010000357.1 coordinate 12,075, forward strand.
CGATCGTCTCCAAGGGAAAAAATCGTTTCCCCGAACATCTCCACTTCGCCACCTACACCCTGCGCTACCCGAGTTCCCATTGGATCACCATTCAGGGAATGGAACACCATTGGAATCAGGCGCGCGTGGATGGCCATGTGGAGCGGAACGAACAGAGAATCCGAATCACCACCGAAAATGTCACCTCGCTCACCCTGCACTGTGGCCCCGGCGACTTTCCCATGGACCCCCTTTCCGCTACCCAGATCGTTCTGGACGGGCAGGAAATCATCGCTCCTCCGCCTCAAACCGACCTGTCGTGGTCGGTGCATTGCGTGAAGCTGTCCAACCGCTGGTTTCTTTCAGACGCCCCCTACTCCGGTCGCGTAAAACGACCCGGACTCCAAGGCCCCATCGACGACGCGTTCCTCGACCGATTCCTCGTGGTGCGTCCCTCGAAACCCGCGTCGCATCCCGCTATCGCGCAGTGGGTCGAATCGGAAATGCAGCGCTTTCTCACCCAGTGGCGTCGACAGTTCCGGGGCGAAATCTCGGTCCGCGACGCAGACTCGCTGACTCCAGAGGATATCGAAAACTCCCACCTCATCCTCTGGGGGGATCCTGCGAGCAATCCCTTCCTCGCCTCGATCATGGCCGATTTGCCAGTTCGCTGGGACGAGAAAAACCTGGGCCTCGGCTCCAAGGAATTCGATGTCCAGCATCACGTGCCGGCCTTCATTTATCCCAACCCGCGCTCGCCGGGACGCTACATCGTGTGCAACAGCGGATTCACCTACCGGGAATACGACTATCTCAACAATGCTCGCCAAGGTGCCAAGCTTCCGGACTGGGCCATCATTGATACCCGTCAGGCCCCCAACACCCGAACCCCGGGGAAAATCAGCGCCGCGGGATTCTTCGGGGAGTCGTGGGAGGTCACTTCCTTTGAAACCGAATAGCCCCCTCCCGCGCAGCCTCCTCGCGGCGTATCATTCCAAACAACGCCTTGTTGCGCTTGGTTGCGCTTTGAAAAGGGGGATCTAAGGTACTCCCGTTGGGTTTGTTGCCCCCCCTGGCCGGAAGCCGCCCTCTTTCATGAAGCAAGACCTTTGGAAACAGTTTATCTGGAACCTCTCCGTACTGCGCCCCGCAGCGTCGCATTCGGAACTTCCTGCGGGGCTCATGTTCCGGCCTGCGGAACGTCACGAGGAGACCGTCGTGCAGGCTTTGGTGGCGAGGGCCTTCTCCTTCGATGACCAGTGGAGCGGGAGCTACCGCCGGATCGCCGACCCCCTCGGGCAAAGGATCCACCAAGCGTTCCGCTCCCAAGAACACGCGGCCGTTGCCGTGCTGCACGGCCCGCGCATGATTGCCGTCGCCTGCCTGAGCACCGACTCTGATTCCGGCAACCATCTGCTCTCGGGTCCCTGCGTCCTTCCGGAATACCGCAGCCGGGGACTCGGATCCGCCCTGCTTCTGCACAGCTTGGACTATCTCCGCCGAGCGGGCTTGCACGTGGCGCGCGCCATCTGCAAGGAGGGCACCACCGTCAGCCGCTACATCTACCCCAAATTCGGGGGCTTCTCCTCCCCCTGCCCTGAGTCGCCCTTTCCCACCTCGCCCTGAGCCCCCTCCTCAACGGCCCCTCCCCAACTCTGGGATTCCTTTCCACCCGCCGCCTCCAAACGCTCTCGCACTCACCCCTGAGACAACGGATCGGATTTGAGAGCACGGATTATGGGAGCCGCTGGGCCCCGATGGCCTTCGAGCGCCACCCAAAGCGCGGTCGGGATACGACCTTGGCAAAACGGCCCCTTCCTCAGAGAGCAGGCCCGAATCCTGCTCCTCCCGAAGGCTTATGAAACGCCGGCATACCCGCCTCTGGATCCTGCTTTGGGCTATCTCCGCCTCAAGCGCGCTTTCCGCTCCGATCCGCAACTTGGTTCTGACCGAGGTGGTTGGCGACGTTTCCATCCTCGATCTCGCAACCAAAAAACTCTCCAAGGCGAAGAAGGATGACACCTTGACGCCCCCGAACGTCCTCAAAACCGGCCCCAATTCCCGCGCAGAGCTCATTGCCGAGGACAAAACCATCACCCGGGTCGGCTCCAGCACCATCTTCTCCGTCACGGCCGACAGCCGGGAGGTAAACCTTGAGAAGGGAAGCGTGCTCTTCCACTCCCCCTCCGGCAAGGGCGGCGGCACCATCAAAAGCGCAGGCGCCACGGCGTCGGTTCTTGGAACCACCTTGATTGTGGGCGCCAATCAAAGCGGCGGCTTCAAAGTCATGCTGCTTGAGGGCAAGGGGCAGATCGCCGCGCCAGGCTCCGCCCCAGTGAACGTGAATGCCGGACAACTCAGTTTTGCACTCCCCGGCAAACCACCTTCCCAGCCCTTAAACTTCGAGCTCAAGGGGCAAGTCGCCACCTCGAAGTTGGTCACCGGCTTCTCCAAGCCCGTGGCCTCGATCGCCAAGATCGACGCCGCCATCACGCAGCAGCAAAACCGCATTGCGAACGGGAAGCTCAACCAGACCGACCTATTCATCGGGGACCGCCCGGACCTCGCCTTCAAACTCGACAACACCTCCGTGAGCACGATCAACACGACCGTTCTCGAGCAGGTCAAACGCCAGGAGACCCAGGTCGGCTCCCGCACCCAACTCGACCCCCGATTTGTCGAGGCCGTCCGCCGGGCCCTCTCGCTCGGAGAACACTTCGCACACGCAGATCAGATCTTCTCCATCGACGGAAGCGGAGTGAATCGGGAAACCAGTTACGCCCTTCCTGCGACCATCCCCGGAAACCAATCCAGCGCCGGTTCTCTGCTTTCAACCGTCGGATCCTCCATCACCTTCGGGGCGACCGGCGCCGACTATTTCCTCCCAGTCCCCGTCGGCACGACCAATGTCAACGGCGCCGCGCTCGTCGCCCGGGAGGACCTCCGATTCGAGCGCAGCGTGGAGTTCGTCGGCCCCTCCCTCTCCAATTCGGACCTGCTCAACCTCGACGAGACTACCCCTTCCAACTCGTGGCACTCCCTTGATCAGCTTCTGCTCTCGGCCGGACGCTCCCTCCTCCTCTCCCCAGGGATCACGCTCCAGGGGGATGTCCCCACCTTCGAGCTGTTCGCTGCGGGGGCGTCCTTCGACGAGAATCTCCGGATCGCTCCCGCAACCACGCCTCTGAATGATCCCGTCTTGCTCCTGCAGAGCGTCGGCCTTCGCAACCTGTACCATGGCGGAATCAGCGGAGATACGGCCTCTCCCCGCTCCGGACTCGTGCGGATCACAGCCCCGTCTATCACCCTCTTCAACACGGGCATCGAGGCGGGCGCCCTTGAAATCACCGCCGCGCAAGACCTGAACGTCACTAGGGACCTTGCTTCCTCGGTGGTTCCTCTCGGGTTTGCCCGGGTCGAGGACCTGACCCTCAACGCCTACTCGATCAAGCTCACCTCCAGCAACCGCGCCTTGACGCTTCTTAACGCCTCCCTCGTGGGCAGCGCCATCACTCTGCAAGCCGGCACCGATCTCTCGCTCACGAACGTCGAAACCTCCTCCGACTTCCTCGCCGGCAACCGCGCCGTGGATGCCGCCGCCGCCCGAGACCTGCAAGTGGTGGGAGGACACCTCCGCGCCACCGCCAATCTCGCTCCCGAGGGGGACTCCACCTTCACCCCCGCCGAAACCCTGCAGCGCCTCTACGTCAATCTCTCCGCCGGTCGCGACCTCGGGATCAACGTGGAAACCCTCAACACCGAGTCGCTCCCCCAACCGGTGGCAGTGCGTACCACCACGACCACCATCACTGCCCAAGCCGTGCAGATCACCGCCCAAGGCAACGTGGCCATCGGAAACCTTGTTGTGGCGACCAATCCCAACGCCACCCAGTCATCGTTCAGAGCCACCGCAGGCAGACGTTTGGACCTGAATAACGTCAACCTCAACGCCGTCCAGACCGTCGCGCTCTCCGCACAAACCCCCGTACTGGCGAACGTCACATTCAAGGAAGGTTCCTCCGTCAACATCGCCTCGGCCTCCGGGCGCGTCGCCCCAGACCCCGGCTACGGACGCGATGTTCGTCCCGGCATGGTGAACTTCGTCCGCAACGTTTTCTACGGATCCACCGAGGTCAAAATGAATACCAACGGGGCGGAACTCGCCGACAACGCCGCATTCCAAGCCGCGGCGAACGGGGCGGGGAAAAACCTCGGAAACATCACCGTCCGCCAGCGCTGATCCCTCTCCGGACCTCCGCTCTGGCTCCTCCGCCCCGCTCCGAGTCCGAGGCGATTTTGGTGGTTGCGCCCTGCGAGCGCCGAAACTTTCCGGGCTCGCTGGGGTTGAAAACGCTCACATCCTTGCCCGCCCCGCTTCGGGGCCCTTTTGCCCTATGAAACTCCGTCGCCTTTTCCTCCTGCAACTGACCGCCCTGCTGCTCTGCCTCGCGGGCACTCCCACCATGGGCTTCGCCGATTCCATTGCCGGAAAAAAACCAAACATCATTTTCATCCTCACCGACGATCAGGGCTACGGCGACGTCTCGGCTCACGGGAATCCCATCCTTAAAACCCCCAACATGGACCGCCTTCACCGCGAGGGAGTCCGTTTCACCGACTTCCACGTCAGCCCCACCTGCGCGCCCACCCGCAGCGCCTTGCTGACTGGCCGCCACGAATTCAAAAACGGCATCACCCACACAATCCACGAACGGGAACGCCTCGCTTTGGAGGCCGTGACCCTTCCCGAGTTGCTCAAATCGGCGGGCTACGTCTCCGGCATCTTTGGCAAATGGCACCTCGGTGACGAGGATGCGTACCAGCCCGAAAAAAGGGGGTTTGACGAAGTCTTCATCCACGGCGGGGGCGGGATCGGGCAGCACTACAAGGGTTCCTGCGGCGACGCTCCGGGAAACACCTATTTCTCGCCGATCCTCAAACACAACGGGGCCTTCGTGAAGACCCAAGGCTACTGCACCGATGTCTTCTTTTCGCAGGCCCTGCAGTGGATCGACTCGGTGCGACAGAAAGGCCCTTTCTACGTTCACATCGCCACCAACGTGCCCCACTCTCCCCTCCAGGTGCGGGACGAGGACCTGGCCCTCTACCAAGACAAAGTTCCCAAACTAGACACCGCCAAGTTCTTCGGAATGCTCCACAATGCCGATGAAAACATTGGCAAACTCCTCCAGAAGCTCAGCGACTGGGGTATCGAGAAAAATACCCTCGTTGTCTTCATGAACGACAATGGAGGAACCGCCGGCTGCGCCACCTTCAATGCCGGCATGCGGGGCACCAAGGGAACCCCCTATCTCGGAGGGACAAGGGCCAACTCGTTCTGGCGTTGGCCGGGCACCCTGCAGCCCGCCGACGTCTCCAAGCTCACCGCCCACGTCGACTTCCTCCCCACCCTCGTTGAACTCGCCGGAGTCCCCCTTTCGGGAAAAGCCGCGCAGCAGGTCGAGGGCCGCAGTCTCGTCCCCCTACTCCAAAACCCGGAAGCCGAATGGCCTACCCGAACGCTAATCACCCACGTGGGACGCTGGAACCAAGGCGCCCCTCCCGAGTCAGGCAAGTATGCCAACTGCAGCGTCCGCACGCCCCGTTACCACTTGGTCAGCGCGGGAAAAAAAGCAGCCGCCCAACCCGATTGGGAGCTCTTCGATCTCCAGTCTGACTTCGCCGAGTCCACCAATATCGCCACACAACAGCCCGCGATCGTCGCCGAGATGGCCTCCGCCTTCGAAAAATGGTGGGAGTCCGCCCGCCCTCTGATGGTGAACGAATCCGCCGAGGGCCCCGCGGAGAACCCGTTCTGGACCCTCTACCGCAAACAATTCGGCAGCCTTCCCGCAGGCGTCTCCGATTCGCAAAAGTGACCGAGTGCCCCCAGGGTCGGGGAAGGCCAGGACAACCACTCCTCCGGCCTTCCGAAGGCCTTTTACTGCGGGCGGCGGCGCAAGCCGTCCGGTGACGCTGGGCCGTCTCGGGCAGACTTGCGTGGCCCCCGAACCTGAGGCATCGTCCCGCGCCATGCGACTCCCTCACCCCCAGTTCGTTCGGAGTGTCTCTGCCCGAGCGCTGTTCGCAGCCGCGCTGGGCTTCCTGATCTCCCCCCTGGGAGACGATCAAGCCCTCGCGATGACCCGCGCTCCCCGCCCAGCCGACACCTCCAGCGGAGAAGACTCTGCACTGAGCGAAGGGGTGCGCCGAAGGAACCAGATGCTCGCGCGTACCCCCGAAGGAAAGATCGACATGGGCCGACCGTTCGATCTCCACTCCGCGCGCCTCACCCCAAGGGAGGGGAGCTTCTCTCCCAAATCCGTCGAAACCGGCAGCTTTCCCTTCCAAAAGAGCTTTTCAGGTCAAAAATCCTTCGAAACAAAAACCTTCCAGGCCAAGGAGTTCCTAGTGCCGAGCTCCTCTCTGGCCAAGTCCTTCGACGGATTGAAAGCGGCTCCGGAAGCCAGCCCCAAAAAGGGTTTTTGGGAGAAAGTGTTTGGCACCAAAACGTTCGACAAAGGACGTGACACCGCCTTCGCCGCCCCCTCTTTTCCCACCCAGACGGCAAAAGAAGCCGGACAAACCTTCGCGGGACGCGAGGCGGAGCGCGCTCGGCAATCGTATTTCCCCGGAAACGCCCCGATGGGCGGGGTCTCGACCGGCCGGCAACTCACGGCCGACGAAGTGCGCGAGATCCTCAACCGGGCGAAATGACCGGCGTCGGGTGACCCGGCGCACGACCGGGGAGCCCCCCTGGTTGCCCGCCTCGGGAATGCGAGGCTCGCCCAAAAGGGCGGAGGAGGCCTCTCGGGCGTACTTCGATCCCGCTTCTCACCGCTGCGTTCTTTGGTGCACACTGCCCCTTTGACCCTCTGCCCGATGAGCACACGCACCGCACGAATTGAGCGCGCCACCACCGAGACCCGCATCCGCCTTCAACTGGAAATCGATGGAACGGGACAGAGCTCCATCCACACCAAGGTGCCCTTCTTTGACCACATGCTCACCCTCTTGGCCCGCCATAGCCTCATCAATCTGGAGGTGCACACCGATGGCGATATCGAGGTCGACTTCCATCACACCGTCGAGGACACCGGTCTCGCCCTCGGGCAGGCCTTTGCCAAGGCTCTCGGAGACAAACGCGGAATCCGCCGCTACGGCTGGGCCTACGTGCCCATGGACGAAACCCTGTGCCGCGCGGTGATTGATTTCAGCGGCCGGCCTTTCCTCGACTTCCGCGCCCCCGAGGGAGTGGCCTCCATCGGAGCGTTCTCCTTCACCTTGGTGGAGGAGTTCATGCGCGCCTTCGCCAACAGCGCCGCCTGCAATCTGCACCTCGCCCTCCTCTACGGACGCGACGGGCACCATCTCGCGGAGGCCGCGTTCAAAAGCCTGGCCAAGGCGATCGATCAAGCCTGCCAGATCGATCCCCGCGTCCACGGCGTTCCCAGCACCAAGGGGGCCCTCTGATCGCGCCCCCGTCCGCAGCCTTCTCGGAAACCCTCGGATTTTCCATCGCCCATGATTGCTCTCATTGACTACGGCTCCGGCAACCTGCGCAGCGTCTACAACGCCCTCCGCAGCGAAAACGCCGAAGTCCAAATCCTCGCGGAACCCGAGCGCCTCCCCGAGGCCTCTGCCATCGTGCTCCCTGGCGTCGGCGCCTTCGGTGACTGCGTCCGCCAGCTCCAAGAGCGTCGTCTCTGGGAACCGCTGCGCGCATGGATCGCCGCAGACAAACCCTACCTTGGGATTTGCCTCGGCTACCAAATGCTGTTTGAGGGCAGTGAAGAGTCCCCGGCGGTCCCCGGTTTCGGTTTTTTTCAAGGACAGGTCCGCCTGTTCCGCACCCCGGGACTCAAGGTGCCGCAGATTGGCTGGAACTCCCTGCAGCTGACCAAGCCGCAAGATCCCCTTTGGAAGGGGCTTCCCCAGAATCCCCACGTCTACTTTGTGCACTCCTTTTACCCCGAACCCGCCGATCCCGGAATCGTGGCCGCCACCTGTCACTACGGCGTGGAATTCGCCGCAGCCTGCACAAGCGGCCGGGTTGGCGGCGTCCAGTTTCACCCGGAAAAGAGTCAGGAGGTGGGTCTTGGCATCCTCCGCAATTTCCTCCGGTCCATCGCTTCATCTGTCCCCTCCCCGACCCCCTCCGTTTCAGCCTAGAAGGGCCCTTCCGCCTTTTCGTTCTCCTCCTACCACTCTCCTTTCCTCATGCTCTTCCTACCCGCAATCGATCTCATGGGAGGCGAAGTCGTTCGCCTTCGCCAAGGCAAAGCCGATCAGAAAACCGTCTATCCCGCTCCGCCCCTTGCCTATGCACGCCGCTGGCAAGATGAGGGAGGCGATTTCCTCCACATCGTGGACCTGGACGCCGCGTTTTCCGGAGTGCACGCCAACCTGGAGATCGTCCGTGACCTCGCCCGCCAACTTCTCATTCCCATCGAGCTGGGAGGCGGGATGCGCTCCGCGGAATCCATCGCCGCCGCCTTGAATGCAGGCGTCGCGCGCGTGGTCATCGGGACCCGAGCCGCCGAATCCCTCCAGTTCGTGGCCGACATGGTCCGCGAGTTTGGTTCGGAAAAAATCGCCGTCGGCATCGACGCCAAGAACGGACTGGTTTCGACCAAAGGCTGGACGGAGACCTCGGAGATCAACGCGTTTGAGCTGGCCCAGCGCGTGGAGCAGGCCGGAGTGGGCACCCTCATCTACACGGACATCGCCACCGACGGCATGATGGCAGGCCCCAACTACCGAGAACTAGACCGCATGCTGGCCTCCGTGCGTTGCAAGGTGATTGCCAGCGGCGGAGTCTCCTGTCTGGGAGATCTTCAGCGTTTGTGCCAGATCCCCGACCTGCATGGCGCCATCGTCGGCAAGGCCCTGTACGACAATGCACTGCAGCTGAATTCCGCCGTAGCCTATCGCAACCAACTCTCCCACTAACTCTCCCCCTGTCATGAGCATCCTCTACTTTGACTGCTTCTCGGGAATCAGCGGCGACATGACCGTTGGCGCCCTCTGCGACCTCGGCGTCAAACCCTCCACCCTCGAATGGGAACTCGCCAAACTGGATCTGGGCGATTTCCACATGCACTTCGATCGCGCCAAACGCGGCGAAATCGAAGGAGTCCACTTCAGCATTCACTCCGGATCCACCCACACCGAGGAATGCGATCCCCACGACCATTCCTGCTGCGATCATGACCACGATCATGACCACGGGCACGAACCGCATGAGAAGCACGAGCACTCCTGCTCGGACCATGACCATGACCATGACCATAGACACCACCACCACGATCATGACCACGGGCATCACTCCCACGGCCACACGCATTCCCACGCCCCGGAACGCAAATACACGCACATCCGGGATTTGATCTCCCGCAGCGAACTCTCTCCCTTCGTCAAGGAACGCGCGCTCTCCATCTTCCACCGCATCGCGCTCGCCGAGGCCAAGATCCACGGCACTACTCCGGAGGAAGTACACTTCCACGAGGTTGGCGCCCTCGATTCGATTGCCGATGTGGTTTGCGCCTGCGTGGGCATCGAGGCCCTTGGCATCACGCACGTCTTCGCCTCCGAACTGCAGGAGGGACATGGATGGATCCAGTGCGATCACGGCCGTTTCCCAATCCCCGCCCCGGCCACCCTCGAAATCCTCAGCGGCATTCCTCTGCGTCAAACCGACGAGTCCCACGAGCTTATCACCCCCACCGGCGCTGCCATTCTGGCGGAGTTCAGCAAGGGCTTTGGCCTGATGCCGCCCATGAAGACCCTCAAGGTCGGCTACGGAGTCGGCTCCCGCCAACTCGCCTCCCGCCCCAATGTCCTCCGCGCGGTGCTTGGCGAACCCATCTCCTGAGAATCCCTCCCCCCACGGCTCCCCCCATGGAAACGCTCCCCCAGGGATTCGAAGTCGATCGGTTGCTGCAGGTGGAGACCAATCTCGATGATGCCACCCCGGAGACCATCGGTTACGTCTGCGAGCGATTGCGGGAGGCGGGCGCGCTCGACGTGTGGACCGCCCCGATCCAGATGAAAAAAAATCGCCCCGCCGTGCTGCTTGCGCTCCTGTGCGATCCATCCCAGCTCGCGGTGTGCTCGGAAATCCTGTTCCGCGAATCCGGTGCCTTCGGGCTGCGTTTCCACGAGGTCACCCGACTCAAGTTGCGGCGGGACTTTGTGGAGGTGCCCACCCCCCACGGAACCGTCACCATCAAACGCGGCTTCCAAGGGGACCAACTGCTTCAGAGCGTGCCCGAATACGAGGCCTGCAAAGCCCTCGCTCGGCAGTCAGGCGTCCCGCTACGGGAGATTTTCGAGGCCGCCAAGCAGGCCGCCCAGACCGTTTCTCCCTGCCACCGGGCTCCCTGAAGTACTCAGGGAAGCCCCTGCCGTTTCCGCAGGAGGATTGCTGCGGTTCAATGCCCGGCGGCTCCGCCGAGAACGCAACGGCCACAGCCGCTTGCAAAAAAGTCGTTGCCCTTGTCGTCCACCAGGATGAAGGCCGGAAAATCCTCCACCTCGATCTTCCAAACCGCCTCCATCCCAAGCTCCGGATACTCGAGCACCTCGACCTTTTTAATGTTTTCCTTGGCCAGAATCGCCGCGGGTCCCCCGATGCTTCCGAGATAAAAGCCTCCGTGCTTCCGGCAAGCCTCCGTGACCTGCGCACTCCGGTTGCCCTTGGCCAGCATCACCATCGACCCTCCATGCGACTGGAAGAGATCCACATAACTGTCCATGCGCCCGGCGGTCGTAGGACCAAAACTCCCTGAAGCATACCCCTTGGGCGTTTTTGCAGGGCCCGCGTAGTAGACCGGGTGCTGCTTGAAGTACTCGGGCAACCCCTGGCCCGCATCCAGGCGCTCCTTGAGCTTTGCGTGCGCAATATCGCGCGCCACGACCATCGGCCCGCTCAGCAGCAGGCGCGTGGTGACCGGGTGCTTGGAGAGTTCCGCCAAAATGCTCGCCATCGGCTGGTTCAGGTCGATGCGAACGACCCGATCCTCGCGAATGGCCCGCTGGGATTCGGGAATGAAGCGCCCCGGGTTCACCTCCAACTGCTCCAACCAGATTCCCTCCCGGGTAATCTTCCCCTTGATATTTCGGTCCGCCGAGCAGGACACCCCGATCCCCACCGGGCAACTCGCTCCATGCCGAGGCAAGCGGATCACGCGCACATCCAGCGCAAAGTACTTGCCCCCAAACTGCGCGCCGATTCCCGTGCTTTGCGCCAGTTTCAGCGCCAGCTTTTCAGCCTCCAGATCCCGGAACGCTCTCCCCTGCTCGTTGCCGGTGGTGGGCAACGCATCCAGCGCCCGGGCCGAGGCGAGCTTCACCGTCTTCAGGCACGCCTCCGCGCTCGTGCCACCAATCACAAACACGAGGTGGTAAGGAGGACACGCCGCGGTGCCCAGAGCGCTCATCTTCTCCAGAAAAAACTTCTCCAACGACTGGGGATTCAACAGCGCCTTGGTTTCCTGAAAAAGGAAGGTCTTGTTGGCGGACCCTCCCCCCTTGGCCACAAACAGGAACTCATACGCATCCCCATCGGTGGCGTAGAGGTCCACCTGCGCCGGCAGGTTCGTCCCCGTGTTCACCTCCCGAAACATATCCAAGGGAGCCATTTGCGAATACCTCAGATTCTCCTGCGTGTAGCACTCGTACACCCCCTTCGAGAGCGCCTCCGCATCCCCCCCGCCCGTCCACACCGCCTGCCCCTTTTTCGCCACAATCGTGGCCGTCCCCGTGTCCTGGCAAAACGGGAGGATCCCCTGCGCGGCAACCTCCGCGTTTTTCAGGAGCGTCAGCGCCACGTAGCGGTCGTTCTCGGACGCTTCCGGATCGTCGAGGATCGCGGCAACCTGCCGCAAATGTTTTTCGCGCAGCATGAAGGAGCAGTCATGCATCGCCTGGCGCGCCAGAAACTCCAGCGCCCCCAGTTCCACCTTCAGCACCTCCCGCCCCTCAAAGGAAGTGACACTCACCCCCTCCTTGGAAAGAAGCCGGTAGGAGGTCTCTTCGGCACCGAGTGGAAAGGGATCTTGGTAGGTGAATGCAGGCGTTGGCATCCCCCCACTCTAACGCGGCGCGCCAACGCCGGGAGCAGGAAAATCCCCGAACCTCAGCCCCGCCCCCCGCAAGCCGCCAGCTCCTCCAGCAAAGCCCGGTTCAAGGCCATCCCCGCCTCGAAATTCGCCACCGGAAAATTCTCGTTCGGAGCATGGGCCCGGCAGTCCGGAAGCGCGAGTCCCAGGAGAATGGAGTCCACGCCGAGGACGGAGCGGAAGGTGTTGATGATCGGGATGCTCCCTCCCTCCCGGATCAGGGCCAATTCCTTGCCCGGAAAAGCCTTCCGCAAGGCGGCCTGAGCCGCTTTCCCATGGGCGCTGTGGGGATTGGTCAGGTAAGGCTCCCCACTGTGCCCGGGGATCAACTCCAACACCACCCCCTCCGGGCAGCGCTCCCGCAGATGCGCCTGCACCCGTTCCAAAATCCGCCCCGGATCCTGCCCCGGCACCAAGCGGAAGGTGAGCTTCGCAAACGCCTCCCGCGGAATCACCGTCTTCGTGCCCGCCCCCTGAAAGCCCCCGCCCAATCCATTGACCTCCGCCGTCGGCCTCGCCCAGGTCCGCTCCAAAGCCGAAAAACCCGCCTCCCCCGCAAGCGCCGGCACCCCGGTCACCGCCTGCAACTCCGCGTCTCCCAAGGGCAATCGTGCCCAGGCGTCCCGCTCCCAGTCCTGCAGCGGCTCCACCCCTTCATAAAAACCGGCCACCGCCACACGCCCCTGCGCATCGTGCAACCCCGCCACCAGTCGCGCCACCACCGTGGCCGGATTCTGAACTGCGCCGCCATAGATGCCCGAGTGCAGATCCACAGCGGGCCCTTTCACCCGCATCTCCAACGCGGCGATGCCCCGGAGCCCATACGTCAAGGTCGGCACCCCGGGCGCGACCATTCCCGTGTCCGACACCGCAATCACATCACACCGGAGGGCCTCCCGGTGCTCCCGCAAAAACGCCTCCAAATTCGGGCTGCCGATCTCCTCCTCCCCCTCTGCGAGCACGATCACATTGAGCGGCAACTCCCCCCTCTCCCGCATCGTCGCCGAAATGCCCTGCAAATGCGCAAAGATCTGTCCCTTGTTATCGGTCGCGCCCCGGGCAAAAATCACTCCCTCGCGCACCGTCGGTTCAAAAGGCGGCGTTTCCCATTCGTTCACCGGATCCTCAGGCTGCACGTCATAGTGACCGTAAATCAGCACCGTGGGGCGCCCCGGCAAAAAGCGGCTTCTGCCCAAAACCACGGGGTGTCCGGGGGTGGGATGCACCTGCGTCTCCAGTCCCGCCTCCCGCATCTGCCCGGCCAGCCACTGAGCACACTCCCCAACCTCCTTCACCCGTTTGGGATCGGTGGACACGCTGGGAAAACGCAGAAACGCACAGAGTCGGGAAAGGGGAGAGTCGGACATTCCCCACCCCTACTCCGCTGCTTCCTCCCCAGCAAGCGGCCCCTCCCTTCCCGAGCGCCCTCGCCTCCGCGCGCATCGGAAAATTAGTCGCATTCCAGCAAACCTTCCCTTGCCTCCGTCTTGCGCGCCCTCCTAGTAATGAAAGCGATGCCTTCCGTGTTCGTCGCACTCCATTGCCCCGCGCCGCTTTGCAGAATCGGCCTTTCTGCACCGGCGCATGCAGCGACCGCTCACTCCAAGGCCACGACCGACCCGCAAAAGCCGCAAAAGCCGCACAAGCCCGGTTCCCTTCGAAAGCCGAGCGGGCGAATGTGAGATTCCCTCCTCATCCTCCTCGCCCCGAGACGCCTCCTCTTTTTCCATGAACATCCACGAATACCAAGCCCGCGAACTCTTCGAAAAATTTGGCGTCGCCTCCTCCAAAGGAAGGGTGGCCTCCAGCCCGGAGGAGGCCGAACAGGTCGCATCCTCGCTGGGCACCTCGCAAATCGTGGTCAAAGCCCAAATTCATGCCGGCGGACGCGGCAAAGGCACCTTCACCAACGGCTTTAAGGGAGGGGTGCATCTGGTCCACTCCCCGGCGGATGCGAAAGCCATGGCCGCAAAAATGTTAGGCCAAACCCTCGTCACCATCCAGACCGGTCCCGAGGGCCGCTTGGTCAACAAGGTCCTCGTCGCCGAGGCCGTCGACATCGCCCGCGAACTCTACTTCGCCATCCTTCTCGATAGGGCCACCTCCGCCCCGATGATCATCGCCAGCACCGAGGGCGGCATGGACATCGAAACCGTCGCAGAACACACCCCCGAGAAAATCATCCGCGTCCCCATCGATCCCTTGCTGGGCATCCAACCCTTCCAAACCCGCAAGATCGCCGCCGCACTCAACCTGCGCGGCCCGCTGATGACCCAGGCCTCGAAGCTCTTCACCGCCCTCTACCGCACCTTCGTCGAAGCCGACTGCTCGATGGTGGAGATCAATCCCCTCGTCGTCACCCCAGACGGTCGCCTCCTCGCCCTCGACGCGAAATTCAACTTCGACGACAACGCCCTCTACCGCCAACCCCAAGTCGTCGCCATGCGCGACAAAGCCGAGGAGGATCCCCGCGAAGTCGCCGCTAGCGAGTTCAACCTCAACTACATCGGACTCGACGGCAACATCGCCTGCCTCGTCAACGGCGCCGGCCTCGCCATGGCCACCATGGACATCATCCAGTACGCCGGAGGCAAACCCGCCAACTTCCTCGACGTCGGCGGTGGCGCTTCCAAGGACCAGGTTTCCGCCGCCTTCAAAATCATCCTCTCCGACAAGAACGTGGAGGGCATCTTGGTGAACATTTTCGGCGGCATCATGGATTGCAACGTGATCGCCACGGGCATCGTCGAGGCCGCCCGCGAGGTCGGCTTGCAGCTCCCCTTGGTCGTCCGCCTCGAGGGCAACAACGTGGAGGCGGGGAAAAAGACCCTCTCCGAAAGCGGACTCACCATCATCAGCGCCTCCACCCTCGCGGAAGCCGCCCAGAAAATCGTCGCAGCCGTCAAAGCCGCCTAAGCCGCCTAAGCCGCCTCACCTCAAGTCGACCCAGCCCTTTTTCCAATCATGGCCATCCTCGTCACTCCTCAGTCCCGCATTCTCGTTCAAGGCATCACGGGAAGCTTCGGCGCCAGACACGCACAACTCTCCCTCGACTACGGCACCCAAATCGTCGCGGGGGTCACCCCCGGCAAGGGTGGCCAGTTCTTCGAACACGGCTCCCATA
>JBEBAG010000358.1:0-34709 GCA_041159065.1 Verrucomicrobiota bacterium
GTGGCTGGGCTGGCGGTGTGGGGGGCAGTGCGTGCATCGACCTCGCGGGATACCATCGAGGTGTTGCGTTGCGATGGATGAGAGTCGCTCGGCAGGAGGGAACAGCCTTGGAGTGATTTGCCTTTGCAGGGACGGTGGAGATGCGTTACACGTCTGGGTTCACCTTCTTTTCTTATGTCCCAGCATCGTAGTCTTAAAGGGGCGAGCACCATCGCCGCCAAACGCAATGTTCTGAAGCGCTTCGAGCGAATCGAGTTGCTCAAGAAACGGGGTCAGTTCAAGGACGGGGATCGCGCGATCGGTCTCCGCAAGACCCAGCCTGAAGCGTAAACCAAGCCCGGCCTCCCGCGCGCGGATTCAAGCCGCCCAGGGAGGTCCTTTGCTTTGCGCCTCCCCGTGGGGCGTCGAACTGGAATTCTTTCCGGTCTAAAAACCGACTCTGCCGACTGGCGGGTCGGTTTTTTGTTTTGGGTGCTTCCTCTGAGAGGCGAGGGAGGGGGGGGATGGTAGGGGCCTCTTTTGGCTAGGGGCGTCCCTCACCATATCGACAATCCCGAAGGCAGTGCGTGACTCGTAGTCTCGGAAAGTCGTTTTACAGAGACCCCGAAACGGGACGGGCATCACTGGAGACTGGGAGGAGCTTGCCCAAGGCGTGAGAATTCGGCTCGCCCGCAATTCGGGCCATCACCGGCGCAGCCGGTGGTTCATTTCGGACGGCGGGCCCGCCGCCTACGGCATCCGCCGCGGCCGCGGCCGACAGCCCGAATAAAACTGCGAGTTCACCATGAAATGGGCCGGCCCGTAGTGATCTTGGGTCCTCCAAGGGGCTCGCAGCCGCCGTGGAAGCCCGTGTTGCGAAACAACCGGAACCACCTTGGGGATGTCGCGGCCGCTCCCTAGGGGGCGGCGCTGGGGGCCCGCTGCGTTGGAGATCGCCGGGGGGGGCCCTCCTATTGGGCGTGACTTCCCGACGGATTCGGATGGTGGCGCTCGGGGAATTCGAATCGCATCGGATTCTTGGTTGGTCGAACTGGATTGTGCCATCCGTCGCCCAGTCTCCCCTGCGTTACCGCAGGGACGCTGAATGTGCCCCTCTCCCCGGGCGTCTCCCCTTGAGATGCCATTTCGGGACGAGGCACGCCGGGCAGCATGGGAAGCAGCCCCGTGTCACTCGAGCAAATCTTGTGAGCCATCGCGAGTTGTTTGCTGGAGTTCCGACGCCACGAGTGGCAGGTGCCGCACAAGACAAAGGCCCTCCTCGTTGCGTTTTTCGAGGGGCATCGCAGAGCGCGCCGGTCGGTCCGCTCTTGGGGCCTCTTCTCCCAAAGGCGCCCATGTCATACGCCCCAAGCGTCCGAGATGTTCAAACCGTTCGTATCCAAGGACGTGGTGTGACGCCGACGACAAAGAAAAGGCTGGGCGGTAAGAGCGCTTCAGTAGTGCCCTTCCAGGGAGCCCGGTTTTTTGCCGGCGACAACAACGCCGAGGGGCTTGCCGCCTGCTTCTGCGAGCACCCAAGGGTGGGTGGCGAAGGTCGATATTCCCCACTCCTTGCCGGGGGCCAAGGATGCGTACTTTTTCCGCTGCCCCTGGTAGTCCAGCCAGAACACTTCGATGTCCGTGGATGTGGCGTTTTTGAAGGTGAGGAAGCTGGGTTGATTGCCCTTGAGGGAGCGCAGGGCTTTCTCCATCCCCGGGCGGAGGAGTTTTAGCTTCTCCCACGAGTTCTGCGGTGGAGTGTTCGCGGGGGTCCCCGGCGTGTTGGCGGCAAGGAGCGAAAGCGGGAAAAGAACGAGAACAGCGTGAAAAGGGGTTTTGATGAATGGGTTCACCCCTCTTGTCCGTTTCAGGTCACTCCAGCGTAACCAATTTTTGATAAATGAATGAACGTGGCGCTGACCAACCGTGGAAGCGCGAGATCCGGTCCGAGGTGCAGCGGTTTCTTGGGGGGCGGGGTAGGCAGGGGCGAGAGACGGGTCCGCACTCAGCACTCTGAGGGGCGGAATGAGACGTGCTGGTATTGCCCGTCGAACTGCGAAAAAGCGCGATCATTTCTGAAATGGCGGCTTTGAATGGCCTAGGATGGTGGAGGTAAGGGGATTCGAACCCCTGACCTTCTCATTGCGAACGAGACGCTCTACCAACTGAGCTATACCCCCGCATCCTGGACAGTGACTTTGGCCACTGGCTTTCGCCCGGCCACCTCGAGGCAAGTCCGAGCGGGAAGCAGGGCACTCGCCGCGAGGTGAACGTCTCTGATGTATGCGCGAGGGGGCCGATGGGGGACAAGCAGATTCTCCGGAGTGGAGGGTGACTCGGTTGTCTCCGGGGGGGGATTGTGGCATCCTTGGGGGAGGAGTATGGCCATCAATGCGCCCCGACGCAGCAGTCCGCCGCAGGCGTTTGGCTGGTATGTTCTCGCGTTGCTGCTTTCGCTGGGGCTTCACGCGGCGCTGTGGGTGTGGTCGGGACAGGTGCGTTTGCGTGGGTGGAGTGAGAATCGGGCGGCGGTTTTGGTGCCGCCCCGATTTGTGGTGAAGCAGGTGCAGGTGGATCCCAAGGCCTTCGAAGCTCCGCCGGAGGCGGCGAAGCCCGCGGAGAGCAAGGTGATTCCCGTCGAAGCATTGGTGTTTTCCGACGCCCAGGCGAAGCCCAAGGAATTGCAGCGGAAGGAAAGTCCCGTCGAGATGGCGAAGGATTTGTTCCAGGAGAAGCCGCGCGAGTTGGCCAAGCCGGCGAATCTCCAACCGCAGCCCCCCTCCAAACTGGGGGTGCGCGATGCGGATTGGAAGGAGTTGACCGCTGGGTTGCTGCAGGCGCCTCCCGTGTCGCGGGCGCAACCGGTTCTTGCCGCGGCGGGCAAAGGAAGCCCGAACGGGCTTCCCAACGGGGTGCTTGGAGGATCCGATTCCGGGATTCCGGGACGTCAGAGTTTGGAGGATGCGCTGAGCCGGATGACGGTGGTTCCGACGCGCGAGACCCCCGTGGCCGTGGGGGATCGGGCGCTCTTTGCCTACGACAGCGCGGAATTGACCGCGGACTCCCTCCCGAGCTTGGAAAAGATCGCCCAGTTCAAACGTAATTTTCCGGCGGACTACGTGATGGTCATTGTGGGGCATACGGATGCCCTCGGGGCGCAGGACTACAACCTTCGACTCAGCCAGCGGCGCGCGGAGGCGGTGAGGGATTGGCTGATCAAACGTTACGATTTCAATCCCGCGACGCTGAAGACCCTGGGGCGCGGTGCTTTGGAGTTGCTGGTGCCGGCGGATAAGTCGGTGGAGGAGCAGGCTCCCAATCGGCGGGTGGAGATCAGTTTCGAGGTTCCCTCCGCGGCGAAACCGCTCAAAAAGGCGCGCTAGAGGAGAAGGCGTGAGGGAAACGAGAGAGGCCTGCCTGCATCGGAGCTTGAGCGGCCTTCGCCGAGCGTTTCGGGCCGCGGAGCGCTTGCCCAAATCCGTGTGGTGGCCTCGAAAGGTCCCGAGGCGGTGTGTTTTTGAGCGTAATTTCTTTGTTACGCAGGGGGCGCTCTGCGGAGACAGGAAGGGATGACACTCTCCCCCGAGGGCCATTCTGAATTTTCCGGGAGCGATGCCTCCGCTCAAGAGCGGTTCATGCGGCTATGGACGGGAGTGCAGTCGAGTGTGGAGGGGTACATTCACACGTTTGTCCGGGATCGGGATGCGGCGAAGGACGTACTCCAGGAAACCGCGTTGGCGATTTTCCGCCGTTTTCCAGAGTATGATGGGGGGCGGCCTTTTCTGCACTGGGCGCTGGGATTTGCTCGTTACGAGGCCTTGGGATGGATTCGGGACCATGCGCGCAGCCGGGTGCTTTTCAGTGAGGAGTTGCTGGATCAACTGACGGAACGGTGGGCGGAGCTGGCTCCGGAGGTGTCTGAGCAGAACAACGCCCTGCATCTTTGCATGGAAAAGCTGACGGTTCGGTCGCGGGATTTGATCCGGTGGTCTTACTTTGAGGGGTTAACCTCCGAGGAGGTTGCGGGAAAAATGGGGGGGAACGCTCCATGGGTTCGGGTAACCCTGCAGCGCATTCGGGAGCAGCTGAAGGAGTGCATCCAGAGAAGGATGCGCCATGGGGAGGTGGCCGTATGAACCGGGATGATGCGGAGCTGGTTCGCGGGTACTTTGAGGGCACGCTTTCGGAGGCTCAGGCTGAGGCGTTGCGGCATCTGTTGGAGGGGAATGCGGCATTTCGGGAGCAGTTTGTGAGGGAGGCTCTGTTTGAGGACCAGCTGCGTGCCGCGGCGGCTGCGGACCTTGAGGAGCGATCCCTGAAGAGTTTCGCGGGGCGCGACTCGGCGTGTCCATTGCCCTTGGGCGGGGGAGCAGATTGGCGGGAGGAGCGGGGCGGAGCCGGACGGATGGGGCGGCAGGACGAAGGGGTGTTGCGTCGGATTGCGAAGGGGTTGGTGCCGCTGGCTGCGGGCGTGATTCTGGGGGCGCTCTGTTCCTCGGTGCTGTGGGCGTATGCCGGTGGGCGGATGGTGCCGGAGGTGGAGTTGCCTTTGGGCAATGCGGATTTTGAAGGGGGGGCGATCCCCAGCCATGGAGGACCTCCGCGGGAGTGCGGGGGTTGGGGGGGGGATTTTTCGGGGATTGTGGGAGCGGAGCAGGGAGTGGCGCCCCTGAGTGGAACGCGGATGTTGCGCTTTCTTCGTTCCACTGCGGCGAATTCACCGGCAAACGAACCCAGCCATGTAGGCGACCTGTTTCAGTTGGTTGATTTGCGTCCCTACAGGGCGCTCCAGAAGGATGCGAGGAACCCGAGTGTCCGGTTACGCGCGCATTTTCAAAGCATCCCCTCGGGGGATGGTCGGCGCTATTCGTTTGGATGCCTTATCTATGCTCTCCAAGGAGATCCGGCGCGTTTTGCGGATCGCTGGCCTCTCCCCCTCGCCGAGTTGCCGGCCGTGGGTGGGAAACATGTGGAGGCGCTGGAGACGCGAGGGTGGAAATTGGTCGAGTCTGAGTGTGCGATTCCTCCGGGAGCGGACTATCTGGTCGTGCACCTCAAAACGATCCAGACAGATCCGAATAATTCCGAAGGGTTTGTCGATTTTCCGGGGCAGTACGTCGATGACGTGCACCTCTTTCTGCGCAACAGCCCGGAGGGCGGCGGCGTGCCGCGCTTCAATTTTGGCAATCTGTTCCAGCGCAAGGTGGATGCGAAACGCTAGGCCCCGGCGCTCTAACAGTCTGTAGGGCGGCGTTCGCCTCGCGGGGAAGGGGGACGGATTCCGGCCGATCCCGTCACTCTGTCGGCGCTTCTTCTCGGCGCTTCCTCCTCGGAGCGCTTCCCTAGGGTCGGCGGCCCGGGCCGCCCCTCAAGGACGCCACTGTTTCCCAAAGATCGCGGGCGTCCGGTGGGGCGTGCCCAAGCCTTCGGAATGGTCACGGTCCGGTGGATTGGAGTGAAGGAGGCGCTTCCGCCTCGGGGGTCGCGGCACGTTCTCCCGGTGCGGCGCCGAGGTTTTCAAACTCCAAGGTGTGTCCGTCCGTTGCCCGGACCCGCACGGTGTCGCCCTCATGGAAGCGGCCCTCAAGCATGGCGAGGGAGAGCGGATCCAGAAGTTTTCTTTGGATGGCCCGTTTGAGCGGGCGCGCGCCATACACGGGATCGTTTCCCTCCTCCGCCAGAAGTTGCTTGGCCTCCGGAGTCAGCTGGAGGGAGAGCTTGCTGGCTTCGAGGCGGGTGAGGAGTCGCTCGAGCTGGATGTCCACGATCCGGGCAAGGTCCCCGTCGGAGAGGCGGTCGAAGAGGATGGTCTCGTCGATCCGGTTGAGGAATTCCGGTCGGAAGTGGCGGCGAAGGGCTTCCATGACCAAGGCTTCACGTTGCTCGGCATTCTGAGACTCCAGGATGTGCTGGCTGCCAATGTTGGAGGTGAGGATGAGCACGGTGTTTTTGAAGTCCACGGTGCGTCCCTGTCCGTCGGTGATCCGACCGTCGTCGAGGACCTGAAGCAGCACGTTGAAGACATCGGCGTGGGCCTTTTCGATTTCATCGAAGAGCACCACGGAATAGGGCCGACGCCGGACGGATTCGGTGAGCTGACCGCCTTCCTCGAACCCCACGTATCCCGGAGGGGCCCCGATGAGGCGGGCCACGGAGTGCTTTTCCATGTACTCGCTCATGTCAATGCGGACGATGGCGTTCTCCTCATCGAAGAGGAACTCCGCGAGCGCCTTGGCCAGTTCGGTTTTTCCAACCCCCGTGGGGCCTAGGAAAATGAAGGAGCCGATCGGTCGCTTGGGGTCTTGCAGTCCGGCCCGGGCGCGCCGCACCGCGTTGGAGACGGCCGCCACGGCCTGGTGCTGGCCGATGACGCGCAGGGAGAGACGCTCCTCCATGCGCACCAGCTTGGCTTTTTCGCCCTCGCGGAGGTTGGCCACGGGAACCCCGGTCCACGCGGAAACCACCTGGGCGATGTTCTCCTCGGTGATTTCCTCGCGGAGCATGGCGCGACCATCTTTCTGGAGTTCGTTCAGGCGGGTGTGGTGTTCCTGGGCCTGTTTGATGGCCTCGGGAAGTTGTCCGTACTGGAGTTCGCTCGCCTTGGCGAGATCCCCCCGGCGCTGTGCCTGCTCGATTTCCAAGCGCAGGGCCTCGACGCGGGCGTCCAGTTCGCGGCTTTGGCGGATCTCGTTCTTTTCGTTGGTCCAGCGCGCCTTGAGGCTGCGGCTCTGTTCCTGAACCTCGGCCAGTTCCTTTTCGATCCGGCTCAAGCGTTCCTTGCTGGCGGCATCCTTTTCTTTTTGGAGCGCCTGACGCTCCATTTCGAGCTGCATGCCCTGGCGCTCGAGTTGGTCGATCTCGGTGGGAAGGCTCTCGAGCTCAATCTTCAGTCGCGCGGCGGCCTCGTCCATGAGGTCGACGGCCTTGTCCGGAAGGAAGCGTTCGGTGACGTATCGGTTGGAGAGCGTGGCCGCGGCGACCAGCGCGGAGTCGGCGATGCGCACGCCGTGGTGGAGTTCGTAGCGCTCCTTGAGGCCGCGCAGGATGGCGATGGTGTCCTCGACGCTCGGTTCGTTGACGAAGACGGGTTGGAAGCGTCGTTCCAACGCGGGATCCTTCTCGATGTGTTTGCGGTACTCGTCGAGGGTGGTGGCGCCGATCGTGCGGAGCTCTCCGCGGGCAAGCGCCGGCTTGAGCATATTGGAGGCGTCCATGGAGCCCTCAGCGGCCCCGGCCCCGACGATGGTGTGCAACTCGTCGATGAAGAGGATGATCTGGCCCTGGGCGTCCTGCACCTCCTTGAGGAAGGCCTTCAGGCGCTCCTCGAATTCCCCGCGGAACTTGGCTCCGGCCACCATCGCGCCGATATCCAGCGCGACCAGGCGCTTGCTCTTGAGCGACTCCGGCACGTCGCCCGAGACGATGCGGCGGGCGAGCCCCTCGGCGATGGCCGTCTTCCCGGTGCCGGGTTCCCCGATGAGCACCGGATTGTTTTTGGTGCGCCGGGAGAGCACCTGCATGACGCGCCGGATTTCCGAGTCGCGCCCGATGACGGGGTCAATCTTGCCGCGCTGGGCGAGCGCGGTGAGGTCGCGTCCGTACTTCTCGAGGGTCTGGAACTTGCCCTCGGGGTTCTGGTCGGTGATGCGTTGGGAACCGCGCAGCGGCTGGAGCGCGGCCAGCAGCCCCGCGCGGGTGACCCCGGCCTCCTTGAGTGCGCGTGCGGCGGCTCCCCGGGCGTCGGGAAGGGCGAGAAGGTAGTGCTCGGCGCTCAGATACTCGTCGTGGAGTTTGCCCATCTCGGTCTGGGCCGTCTCCAAGGCTGAGGCCAAGTCGCGGGCGAGGGCGGGCGTGGCGCCTCCCCCTTGCACGGTGGCGCGGCGTTGGAGTTCTCCCTCCAGCGTCTGGAGCAGCCGCGGGATTTCCAGTTTGAGCGCCTCCAGGAGGGGGCGGGCGACGCCCTCTTTCTGGGAGAGCAGCGCGTGCAGGAGGTGCTCGTTATCCAGTTCGGTATGCCGGCGCCGGAGGGCGTCCTCCTGGGCGGACTGCAGGGCCTGCTGGAACTTCTCGGTGAGTCGGTCGAATCTCATAGGTTTCGGGGAAGGGGAGGGAGGGTGGAGTTGGCTTTGGGTCTGGAGTGTTGCATGAACCCTGCCAGCGCCGCTGGCTCCCGAATTCGGATGGGTAAACTACTGGAGGGCAGTGACGTGATTCTGATTGGGGTGCGCATCGTGGGATGGTGATGGAGTCGAATTGGCGCAGTTGGGCGGCGTATTTTCGCCGGAAGGAGGCCGGATGTTGTGACAGTATGGCGCATAATGGGCTCTGGTTTCCGGGGAGGGCGCGGTACGGGAACCGGCGGGCCGCCCTCGGCTTTCCCCCCCTCCCTACGGGGGTGGGAGTGCGAGCGGGGGTAAAAAAAGGAGGAACGGGGGCAGGGAGTCCTCTGCGCCCCGCGCTGGATAAGCCAGTGGGGATTCCCTAAGGTCGGGGGTTTCCCTTACCCACGCCATGCTGATCCTCCGCGGTTCCCAAGCCCTTTCCGATTTCCGGCAGAATCATCTTCTGCGCACCTTGAACGACTCTGGAATTCCCGCGCGGGCGCTCCGTGTGGATTTTGTGCACTTGGTGCGTGTGAGTCGCGCTTTGGATGCGGCGGAGCTCGGGGCCTTGGAGCGCCTGCTCACCTACGGTCCGCGGCGCGAGGGTGCTGCGGTGGAGGGGCGGGTTTTGTGGGTGTCGCCGAGGCGGGGGACGATTTCGCCGTGGTCCTCGAAGGCGACGGATATTGTGCGGATCTGCGGGTTGGGGAGCGTGGAACGCGTGGAGCGGATTTTGGAGTACCGATTGGATCTCGGAGGGGCTTCGTTGGGCGAGGCGGAGGAGCGTGTGCTGCGGGCGAAGCTGCACGACCGGATGACGCAGGAGGTGTTTGGGGAGTGGGAGGCGTTGGAGGGGTTATTTGCGCAGCAGAGTCCCCGGCCTTTGCAAACGGTGCCGGTGTTGGCGCGGGGTCGAGGGGCGTTGGAGGAGGCCAACGCCGTGCTGGGCTTGGCGCTTGCCGACGACGAGATCGAGTATCTGCTGAGGAGTTTTCAGACCCTGCAGCGCGACCCGAGTGACGTGGAGTTGATGATGTTCGCGCAGGCGAATTCGGAGCACTGCCGGCACAAGATTTTCAACGCGACGTGGACGATTGACGGGCAGCCGGCGGACAAGTCGCTCTTCCAGATGATCCGCAACACGTATGAGTTGCACCGGGAGGGCATTCTTTCCGCCTACCGGGATAATGCGGCGGTGATGGAAGGCAGCCGCGGGGGCCGGTTTTATGCGGATCCCGAAACGGGCGAGTACGCGGCCCATGAGGAGGACATTCACATTCTCTGCAAGGTGGAGACCCACAATCATCCGACGGCGATCTCGCCCTTTCCCGGCGCGGCGACGGGGTCCGGGGGGGAGATTCGGGATGAAGGAGCCACAGGCCGCGGGTCGAAGCCGAAGGCGGGGTTGACGGGTTTTACGGTTTCCAACCTGAAGGTGCCCGGGGCGATCCAGCCCTGGGAAAAGGAGCACGGGAAGCCGGGGCGGATGGCGTCCGCTTTGGAGATCATGCTGGAGGGGCCGTTGGGGGGAGCGGCGTTCAACAACGAGTTTGGGCGTCCCGCGCTGGCGGGATATTTTCGGAGCTACGAGGCGGAGGTGCCCGCGGCGGGGAGCGAGGGGGGAGTGGAACTGCGCGGGTATCACAAGCCGATCATGCTGGCGGGGGGCTTGGGGAACATCCGTGCGGAGCATGTGCAGAAGGGGGAGATTCGCGAGGGGGACAAGCTCATCGTGCTGGGAGGGCCGGCCATGCTGATTGGTCTGGGTGGCGGGGCGGCGAGCTCGATGGCGGGCGGGGCCGGCAGCGAGGATTTGGATTTTGCGAGTGTGCAGCGTGAGAATCCGGAGATGGAGCGGCGCTGTCAGGAGGTGATCGACCGGTGCTGGGCGTTGGGGGCCGAGAATCCGATTGCGTTCATCCACGATGTGGGGGCGGGTGGGGTGTCGAATGCGCTTCCCGAACTGGTGAATGACGGGGGGCGCGGGGGGCGGTTTGAATTGAGGCGGATTCCGAATGATGAGCCGGGGATGAGTCCGCTGGAGATTTGGTGTAATGAATCGCAGGAGCGCTATGTGCTGGCGGTGCCCGCGGAGCGGATGGCGGTCTTTGAGCGGATCTGCGAGCGGGAGCGGTGTCCCTTTGCGGTGGTGGGGGAGGCTACGCAGGAGCGGCGCCTGGTTTTGGAGGACGCGCATTTTGGGAATCGCCCGATTGACCTTCCGCTGGAGGTGCTGCTGGGCAAGCCGCCTCGGATGCACCGCGAGACGCGGAGTTTGGAGCGTTCCTTGAAGGCGTTGGATCTGGGGGGCGTGGAACTGGGGGATGCGATCCGAAGGGTGCTGGCGCATCCGACGGTGGCGGACAAGACGTTCTTGATTTCGATTGGGGACCGATCGGTGACGGGGTTGGTTTGCCGGGACCAGATGGTGGGTCCGTGGCAGGTTCCGGTGGCGGATTGCGCGGTCACGGCGGCTTCGTTTGATGGGTATGCGGGCGAGGCGATGGCGATGGGAGAGCGCACGCCGGTGGCGATTCATTCCGCGGCTGCGTCGGCGCGACTGGCCGTGGGGGAGGCTTTGACCAATCTTGCCTCGTCGCAGATAGGGGACCTTGGGCGGGTGAATCTTTCGGCGAACTGGATGGCGGCCCCTTCGGTCGGGGGGGATGGGGCGGACCTGTACGCCGCGGTGCGTGCGGTGGGCATGGAGTTGTGTCCGGCGTTGGGGATTACGATCCCGGTGGGCAAGGATTCGATGAGCATGAGCACGGTGTGGGAGGAGTCGGGAGAGCGCAAACGGATGACGGCGCCGGTGTCCTTGATTGTGTCCGCGTTTGCTCCGTGCCGGGATGTGCGGCTTTCGTTGACGCCGCAGCTTTCGCGGGAGGCGGGTACGGTGCTGCTTCGGGTGGATTTGGGGCGTGGGAAAAACCGTCTGGGAGGATCGATCCTGGCGCAGACGCTTTCGCAGACGGGCCGGGAGGCGCCGGACGTGGAGAGTGCGGCGGAGTTGCGTGGATTTTGGAATGCGATGCAGGAGCTTGGGGCGGCGGGGTTGGTGCTTGCCTATCATGATCGTTCCGATGGGGGGTTGCTGGCGTGCGCGGTGGAGATGGCGTTTGCGGGGCATGTGGGAGTGGATTTGGATCTCGAAGGGGAGGAGGTGTTTGGCGCGCTCTTTAGCGAGGAACTGGGGGCGGTGATCCAGGTTCGCTCTGCGGATGAGGCGGCGGTGCGTGCGGTGCTTGCGGCGAACGGGATCGGGGGCTTGTGCCGCGCCATTGGAGCTCCCAACTCGGACTACGTGTTCCGGGTGAGGCAGGGGGGCGAGGTGGTGTACCAAGCGGGAATTTCGGAATTGCGCGCGGTGTGGTCGGATCTGACGCGCCGCATGGCGGTTTTGCGCGACAATCCCAGGTGCGCGGAGGAGGAGTTTGCGGCGAAGCTGGACGAGGGGGATCCGGGGGTCAGCCCGAAGGTCGGGTTTGACATCTGGGTGGGGCCGGACTGGAGCGCGCGCCCGTCCATGGCGATTCTGAGGGAGCAGGGGGTGAACGGGGAAGTGGAGATGGCTGCGGCATTTACCAAGGCCGGATTCCGCGCGGTGGACGTGCACATGACGGACATTCTGGAGGGGCGCATCTCGCTGGCCGATTTCCGGGGTTTGGTGGCGTGTGGCGGGTTCAGCTACGGCGATGTGCTGGGCGCGGGGGAGGGATGGGCCAAGAGTATTCTGTTCCACGAGCGAGCCCGGCGGGAGTTCTCCTCGTTCTTTGCGCGTCCCGACACGTTTGCGTTGGGGGTGTGCAATGGCTGCCAGATGATGAGCAATCTGCATTCGATCATTCCGGGAGCGGAGGGATGGCCGCGGTTTGTGCAGAATCAGTCGGAGCGATTTGAGGCGCGGTTTGCCTCGGTTCGGATTGAGAGGAGCCCGAGCATCCTGTTTTCGGGGATGGAAGGGGCGGTGCTTCCGATTGCGGTGGCGCACGGGGAGGGGTATGCGGAATTCGCGAGCGAGGAGGCGGCTCGCGCGTGCAGCGAATCGGGCCTTGTGGCGGCGCGGTTTGTGGACAACCGCCACGCGGTAACCCGCCAGTATCCGTTCAATCCGAACGGGTCGCCCTTTGGGATCACCTCGCTCACCACCCGGGATGGGCGGGTGACGATCATGATGCCGCATCCGGAGCGGGTGTTTCGGACGGTGCAGCACAGCTGGGCTCCGGCGGGATGGGGCGAGGACGGCCCATGGCTGCGGCTGTTTCGGAATGCGAGGGTGTGGCTGGAGGGGGGCGGTTGCTAAAAAATCGGGATAAAAACGGCAAACGGGCGGCGAACCTGGAATGGAGAAGGGATGAGTGATTCCAGCGATGAGCGGCATTCGCGTTTTTTGCGCCTGTTCATGGCGAGTGAACCGGCGCTGCGCGCGTTTGTGCGGTCGCTGGTGCCGACGTTGGCGGACTCGAATGATGTGATGCAGGAGGTGGCGATCGTCCTCTGGCAGAAGTTTGGCGAGTATGAGACGACGGAGGACTTTCGGCGCTGGTCGTTTACGGTGGCGAAGTGGAAGGTGCTTTCCTGGCAGCGGGATCGGATGCGCGATCGCCATGTGTTTGGGGTGGAGACGACGGAGTTGCTTGCGGAGGCCGCGGAGGCGAAGAGCGAGCACTTGGAAGCGCAGCGGGAGGCGCTGCGGGATTGTCTTGGGAAATTGCCGAGCGCGCAGCGGGAACTGGTGAGCCATGCGTATGGGGAGCAATCCCGGATTGATGAGCTGGCGCTGCGGATCGGGGTGACGGCGATGTCGCTCTACAAGAAGCTGCATCGGATCCGCGCGCTGCTGATTGACTGCACGCGGAAGGTGCTTTTACCCGGGAGGGCCCAATGAAAGACGAGCAGCGGATGGCGCGGATTCTGGAGTACGTGAGCGGAAGGGCTTCCGCCGAGGGGATTGCCGAACTCGAGGCGGCTCTGAAATCGGATCCGGAGTTCCGAGAGTATTTTTTGGAGTATCTGAATGTGGACGGGGCGCTTGGAGCCCTTGGCGCGCAGGGGGTGGAGGGGGAGATGGGGGTGGGGGGCGAACTGGGGAAGGTGCTGGATTTTCCGGCCGTTCGCCGGCGTGCTTCGTGGTGGAGTTGGGGGAAGGTGGCGGCGGTGGCGGCGTTTGCGGGGATCGCGCTTTCGGGATGGGCGCTGGGGCGGGGGCCGTATGCCACGGTGTGCAGTTCGGTGGGCAATGAGCTGCGCGCCGGGCTGCCGGTGCGCGCGGATCGCTTCCGGTTTGAGCGTGGGGCGGTGGAGTTTCTGACGGCGAAGGGGGCGCGCCTGGTGGTGGAGGCGCCTGCGGACGTGCGCTTTGAGTCGAGGGATTCGCTGCGGGTGTATCGGGGCAAGGTGGCTGCGGATGTGCCCGAGGGAGCGCGGGGGTTCACGGTGCTGACGCCGGACGGGGGTGCGGTGGATCTTGGGACGCGGTTTGGAGTGGATGTGTCAGGGAAGGGGGTGTCCGAGGTGCATGTGTTTCAAGGGGAGGTGGTGGCGCAGGCGCAGGGTACGGATCGGCGTCGGAGTGTGCGGACGGGTGAGGCGACCAGCCTGCAGGGCGGCACGAGCGAGACGCGGGGGTTGAGGTCGGCGTCCTTCATTCAGCCGGAGGAGGTTCCGGAACTGGCGGCGGGACTTGCGGCGGGGCAGCGGGCGCGTTCGGATCGGAGATGGGCGGAGTTGAAGCGGGATCCGGCGCTGGTGGCCGCGTTTGATTTCGAGGGAGGGAAGCCGTTCGAGGGGGTGTTTTCGATGGCGCAGGGGCGGTGGCCTGGATCGCGTGCTCCGGAATTTGTGAACGTGGGGGATCACCTGAAGGTGAACGAGGGGGCGGGACGCGAGTTGGCGCAGTTGACCCTTGCGGCGTGGGTGCGGATTGACCGGTTGGGCGAGCCCTACCAGTCGCTCTACCACACGGACGGCTGGAGCGCGGAGACCCCCGGGCAGGTGCATTGGATGCTGACGCAAGCCACCACCATGCGCTTGGCCCTTCGTGGCAACACGGTCGCCCCGAATTCGTCCGACAAGCACGGGTTTCCCGACTCCCGTTCGCCGGTGCTTCCGGAGCGGGGCCGGTGGGTGCATTTGGTCACGGTTTACGATGCGATGGCAAAGACGGTGCGTTTTTATCTGAACGGGCGCTTCGACAGTGAGAGCCGGCAGGAGGTGGCGCACCCGGCCAAGTTGGGGGCCGCTCAGATTGGAAATTGGAATCGCACGGATCGCAAATTGAGTGGGCGCGTGGATGAGTTGGTGCTGCTGGGGCGGGCCATGGGAGATGAGGAGGTCCGGGAGCTTTACGAAGCTGGAAACCCCTATCGGTAAACTGGTTGAGATTGATTTGATCCAAAGCTGCGTGGCGGCTTTCCGGAAAAAATCAAAAAAAAGGAGGGGGGTGCGGCAAATGGCGCGGGGAATGCGGAATGACCCCATGAATGAAAATTCGTTTTCTCCCCCTGATCGTTGCGGTTCTCTGCGCGGAGTCCGCCCTGAACGCGGCGTCCGTGGATTTTGTGCGGGACGTGCGGCCGGTGTTGGAAAAGCACTGCTATTCCTGTCACGGGCCTGAGAAGCAGAAGGGCGGTCTGCGTTTGGATGTGAAGTCGGCGGCGATGAAGGGCGGAGAGGAGCATGCCCCGAACATCATTCCGGGGAAGGCGAAGGAGAGTCCGCTGCTGATTGCGGTGCGCGGGGAGGACGAGGACCTGAAGATGCCGCCCAAGGGGGAACGTCTTTCCGCCGCGGAGGTGGAGATTTTGACGCGGTGGGTGATGGAGGGGGCGGAATGGCCTGAGGGGGTGGATTCCGTGAAGTTGGTGGATGCCAAGGCGCACTGGTCCTTTCAGCCGATGACGAATCCGGAGGTGCCGGAGCCGGCTCAGCGCGGGTGGGCGAGGGATCCCATGGACCGGTTCATCTTGAAGCGGCTCGAGCAGGAGGGGCTTCAGCCGTCTCCGGAGGCGTCGCGTGCCGCGTGGATTCGGCGGGTCAGCTTTGATCTGACCGGGCTGCCACCGACCCCCGAGCAGGTTATGGGATTTGAGACGGATTCGAAACCGGATGCCTATGAACGGGTGGTGGATGCGATGCTATCCTCCCCCCGTTTCGGAGAGCAGTGGGCCCAGCATTGGCTGGATCTGGTGCGGTACGCGGACACGCATGGATTCGAGGTGAACACGGAGCGGCCGAACGCCTGGCCGTACCGGGATTATGTGATCCGGGCGATGAACGCGGACGTTCCCTACAACGAGTTTGTCCGCCAGCAGCTTGCGGGCGATCGGCTGGGGCAGGATGCGGCGACGGGCTTTCTGGTGACGGCCTCGGTGTTGCTTCCCGGGCAGATTGGAGCGGACGATGCCTCGAAGCGGTTGGCTCGCCAGGATTCTCTGGATGAGATCGTGGTGAACACGAGCCAGACGTTCCTTGGGTTGAGCGTGGGTTGTGCGCGGTGTCACAACCACAAGTTTGATCCGATTTCAGCGAAGGATTACTACGCGATGCAGGCGTTTTTTGCGGGGGTGGAGTATCGCGACAGGCCGCTGCAGACGCCGGAGGCCGAGGCGGCCAGACAGCGGGCGAAGGAGGTGCGGGAGCAGATTGCGCGTTTGGAAAAGCAGCTGGGGGATCTGGCTCCGTTGGCGCGCTCCGGAGTGGCTCGGGCGGAGGTGAATGCGAAGGTAAACGTGGACCGGTTTGCGCCGGTGAAAACGCGGAAGGTGAAGCTCACGATTGAGGCGACCAACAGTCTCGAACCCTGCATTGACGAGCTGGAGGTGTTCAATGTGGACGGGGTGAATGTGGCGCTGGCTCTTTCCGGGGCGATGGTCAACGCGTGTGGGCAGACCCTCGTGGCCGACCGCCACGACCTCCGGTTCCTGAACGATGGAAAATACGGCAATTCGCGGAGCTGGATGTCGAATGAGAAGGGCAAGGGGTGGGTGGTCCTGGAGTTTCCGCAGGAGCACGTGGTGGAGCGTGTGGTGTGGGGGCGGGATCGGGAGGGCAAGTTCACGGACCGTCTGGCGACGCAGTACCGGATCGAGGTGGAGGAGTCCGAGGGGGTGTGGCAGGTGGTGGCGGACGGGAGTGACCGGACGCGGAAGGAGGTTCCCGGGGCGCGTCGCAAGCCTGCGGTGTTTCAGGGGGAGGGACTCCCGGAGGCGGACCGCAAAAAGGGGCAGAAGTGGTTTGCGCAGAAGCAGAATTTGGAGGGAGAGCTGCGGCGGGTGGAGGATGAAAGCAAGGTGTTTGCCGGGGTGTTTCGGGAGCCGGACCTGATCCGGGTTTTGAACCGGGGCAATCCCGAGCAGCCCAAGGAAGAGGTGACTCCTGCGGTGCCGGCCTCGTTTGGGAAGTATGAGCTTCCGGCAACCGCGAAGGAGGCGGATCGTCGGATCGCGTTGGCGGATTGGATCACGCGTCCGGATCATCCGCTGACGGCCCGGGTGATGGTGAACCGGATTTGGCAGTGGCATTTTGGAACGGGCATTGTGGATACGCCGAGTGACTTTGGGGTGATGGGGACGCAGCCCAGTCATCCGGAGCTGCTTGACTGGCTGGCGCAGGAGTTTGTTCGGGGGGGATGGTCGATGAAGCAACTGCACCGCCGAATCGTGCTGTCGGCCACGTACCGGCAGTCGGCCGAGTATCGTGCGGACGCGGCGGCGAAGGATGCCGACGCCCGGCTGCTGTGGCGTTTCCCTCCGCGGCGTCTGATGGCCGAAAACATTCGGGACACGATGCTGGCGGTGAGTGGTCAGATCAATTTTGAGATGTTTGGGCGTGGGTTTAATCTGTTCCACCAGCGCGGCGGTCTTGCGGGGTTCACGCCGGTGGAGGCGTTTGGGCCGGATGGGTACAAGCGGATGATTTACGCGCACAAGGTGCGCCGCGAGCCGGATGCCGTGTTTGGTGCGTTTGATTGCCCGGACGCGGGGCTGAGCACGTCCCGGCGGCGGGAGTCGATGACGCCGGTGCAGGCGCTGAATCTGATGAACAGCCGGTTTGCGCTGGATGTGGCTTCCGCGTTTGGGCAGCGGGTGCAAAGGGAGGGCGGGAAGCAGGTTCCCGGGCAGATTCAGCGGGCGTATCTGCTCGCTCTGGGGCGTGCGGCGACGGAGCAGGAGGTGGGGGAATGCCGCCCGGTGGTGGAGTCGCATGGACTGGGAGCGCTGTGTCGGGCGCTGCTGAACTCGAATGAATTTCTGTTCCTCCCCTGAACCCGCTGAACCCGAGTTGATTTCGATTTTTCTAATCCCATGAACACTCCAAACGCAGAACACCTTTCCCTGGCAGGAAGAGCCTTGCTGGATCGCCGCCAGTTTTTGTCCAACAGCGCCACGGCGCTGGGATCGATCGCCTTTTCGCACCTTCTGAGCGGGGACGGTTTATTGGCGGCCCCGGGAGGCGCCATCCGGATTGATCCCGCCAAGCCCTATGCGCCACGCGGATCGCATTTTCCGGGGAAGGCGAAGAACGTGATCGTGATTTTTTGCGCGGGCGCGGTGAGTCAGTTGGAGACGTGGGACTACAAGCCCGAGCTGATTCGGTGGGACGACAAACCCCTGCCGGGGGGGCCGTCCGTGACGTTCCAAGGGCCCGCGGGAAACCTGGCGCGTCCTCAGTACGAGTTTCGGCCGCGCGGGAAGACGGGGAAATGGGTGTCCGACATGATCCCGCACCTGGCTGAGCTGACGGATGAGTTCGCCTTCGTGCATTCGCTCACGAGCAAGACCAACACGCACGGACCCGCGGAGAACTTTCTCTCCACTGGTTCCCCGCTGGATGGATTTCCCAGTCTCGGGGCGTGGACCACGTACGCGTTGGGGAGTGAGAATCAGGATCTGCCGGCCTTCGTTTCAATCCCGGATCCGCGCGGGGTTCCGCAGAATGGCGCGAACAACTGGGGCGCGGGATTTTTGCCGGCGGCCTTTCAAGGGACGACGATGAGTGCGCTGAATCCGATTCGGCATTTGGAGGCGCCGGGGATTTCGCGGGAGGTGGATGCGGCGGCGCAGTCGCTACTGCGGCGGATGAATGCGCGTCATTTCGAGCAGAGCCCGGAGAATGGGAAACTGGCGGCGCGGATTGCGAGTTACGAGTTGGCGGCGCGGATGCAGTTGAGCGTGCCCGGGGTGACGGATTTCAGCACGGAGCCGGAGCACGTGCTCCGGGCCTATGGGGCGGACGATACGAGCAACAAGGACAAGGCGGCGTTTGCGAAGAACTGCATCATGGCTCGGCGCCTCATTGAGAAGGGGGTGCGTTTTGTGCAGCTCTTCAACGGGGCGTACGCGAGCGGAGGGAAGCTGAATTGGGACGGGCACAATGCGCTGAAGGAGCAGTACGATGTGCACGCGGGCATTCTCGACCAGCCCGCCGCGGCGCTGATCCGGGACCTGAAGCAGCGCGGGTTGCTGGAGGAAACGCTGGTCGTGTGGTGCACGGAGTTTGGCCGGATGCCCTTTTTTCAAAAGGGCGCGAAAGGGCGGGATCACAATCCGGACGGGTTCACGTGCTGGATGACGGGAGCGGGAGTGAAGCCCGGAGTGAGCATCGGGGAAACCGATGAGTTGGGGCGGAAGGCGGTGAAGGACATTCATCCGCTGTACGACTTCAACGCGACGATCCTGCACCTGTTGGGCTTGGATCACGAGAAGCTCACCTTCGAGCACAACGGGATCCGGCGGCGCCTGACCAATGTGGAGGGCAATGTGATCCGCGAGATGCTGGCTTAGCCGGCGGGCTTTGCGGTTGGGCCCTCGGACTCGAGATCCCCCTTCGGGCGGTGGTGGTTTGAGCGGAGTCTGAGTTGCCTTGGGCGAATGGGCGGCGTTTCGGGAAGGCCTGCCCAGGGACGACGTCCGAGGACGCCCGCCCCAGACACTTGGGTTTCCCTGGCTGTGGCGAGGAAGCCTCGCGGGAGGGACAGGCTTTTGGTTCAAAAGCCTGTCCGCTCTGGTTGCTTGGGACGGAGGGAGTGCGGGGCTGGATGGGGGGCGGAGGACTTACGCGGCTTGGGCTTACGGGCGCACAATCTGTCGCGCAGCCTGCAGTTTCGGGAGCAGATCCGAATAGGAAACCTCCTGAACGCTGATGTTTTTGTCGATGGCCAGACCGGCGGCGATTGCGGCGCTTTGGCTGAGGGCCATGAAGACGGGTTCCATCCGGATGGAGCCGTGAGCCACGTGGGAGGTGGAGAGGCAGATGGGAGAGAACAGGTTTTCGCACTCTCCTTTGCGCGGGATGATGGAGCGATAGGAGATGCCGTAGGGTTTGGGTGGCACTCGCCAGATGACGCCGTCGTTCTGGGCCTTGCCGGTTTCGGTCACGTAATGCTGCACTACGTGCGAATCCATGCCGAAAGATCCCAGCGCCACGGGATCGGGCGCGGTGCGTTTGCCCTCGCAGTCGAGCTGATTCATGACGTAGTCGCCCACCATGCGTCGGGCTTCGCGGATGTAAATCATCCACGGCCAGCCGCCATTGTCGGTGAATTCGTCCTTGGGCAGGCCGTAGGCGGCGGTGGTGCGGCGGATGGCCTCGGGGACGCGCGGGTGATTTGCCATGGTCCAGAGGAAGCCGCGAATGTAGGTTTCGTGTTCGCGCTCAATCTCGCGCCGGCGCTCGTAGCTGGCCTCGGGATACTCCCAGTTTGCTCCGGGGTAATCGGAGCCGATGGCGTGCATATTATTCCAATCGACCTTTTTCCGGCCGCCGGCGAGTGGTTCGATGAGGGCTGGCAACCGGTGGTCTCCCGCATCGAAGTTGCGCAGGAGAAGCTCATGGTCGATTTCGCGGTAGCCCGGGGGTTTTTCGATGGGCAGGCGGAGTTCCGGATCGGAGGTGAGGCAAACGCGATAATTGTAGGCCTGAATGCCCTTGTCGCCCTGTCCGTTTTGGATGCCCTCGACGCGGCGCACGTGCGGCAATAGGCCGCTGCTTGGGTCGCCGGGAGTGACGAAGGGATCCACTTCCTTCACGAAATGGTCTTTGTCGCCTTGGCCATAATGAACGCGGGGTCGGGTGTCGCCGCGTCGGACCCCGGCGAGGTCTTCGCCGTACTGGTTTTCCGGTTCGCGGCCGACCGTGTAGGTAACGCCGGCTGCCGCCATCAGATCGCCCACATAGGTGGCGTCGATGAACATCCGGCCGTGGTAGGTTTTATGATTGAGGGTGGTGATGGCCGTGATGCGGTTGCCGTCCCGGGTCACCCCCTTGCCTGAGGTGCGGTCAAGCAGCTCGTGGTAGACCACGGTCACGCCGGACTCGGAGAGCATCCGTTCAAAGACCTGCCTGCCCACGTGGGGTTCGAAGCTACGCACGTAGTGGGTGCTGTAGGCCTTGGCGACGCCCTCGTAGAATTCGGAGGCAATGCCTCCAAAGGTGCCGCGCTGGCCCAGGAAATCGGTGGCGCCGAGTCCGCTCGCGCTCATCCCGCCGGGGAAACCAGTGGGATTGATCCAGACGACGGAGCGTCCTTCGCGTTTGGCTGAAATTGCGGCGATGGCGGCTCCGGAGGAGTCTCCATACACGACGACGTCATAGCGAGGGGGCTGGTCTGAGGGTTTGCCCTGAGTGGGGTCCGCGGCGTGGCTGTGAGGGGCGAGGGTGACTGCGGCGAGGCAGGCCAGTAGAGGGAGGGAACGGAGTTTTTTCATGGCATGGGTTGGATCGAGCAGGTTGACCGCCGAGCCGTGGTCTGCGCGTGGGATACGGCGTCCCCTTCTCGAGGTCGGCGCTGGCGCTTGGGTCCTTGAGGGGTGGGCTGTATGGAACGCGGGACGGTTGGGGGGGAGCATCGGGGGTCACTGGGGAGAGTCCGGTGGCGCCGATTTTGGACAAACTTTTTTGAGTTCGCAGGGCGGGTCCTTCGAGAAGGGGAGGCAAAGGCCTCTGGATGCCGCGGGATCGGAGCGCGAGATTTCCTCAGGGCTCCGCCTCCGGGCTGGACTGAGAGGGGCTGGGGGACCGCCTGGGGGTGGCGGTGAGGGCGATGCGGTGGAGCAAGGCGAGGCGCTCGGTTTCAGGGACCTCGTGGAAATGGGGTTTCCGGAGGAGGATCAGTTCGGCGTTCTGGCGGACGAGAAGGCCCCAGGCGGGGGGGATTTCGTGCAGGGGAACGGTGTCGGGTTCGGCGACGAGGTAGAAGAGGTTGGCTGCGCCCCATTGGACGAGGCGTTCGAACTTGGTGTTGGCGTGGAGTTGGGAAGTGAGGCGTTGGATTTGTTGGAGGAGCTTGCCGTACTCCGGGTGTCCGGCGCGGGTGAAGTCGACGGAGTGGAACTCCTGGAAGAGGGAGTCTCCGTTGAGGATGGAGGGGTAATAGAGGCGGAGGAGGCGCTCGAGTTCGAGGCGGCGTTGATGCAGCGCCTCGAGGCGGCTCTGCAGGATGGGGATGGAGCGCGCGTCCCGACGGTAGTCGGAGCGGAAGGCTTTGCACTCAAACACGGCGGTGTGGCCGATGGCGTCTTTGCGGGTGAGCCGACCTCCGCGGTTGGGGTCGGGGAGTTTGAGATGGGTGGGACGGTACGCGGCGACGTCGAGGCGGAAGCGGTAATGGGGGAGGGCGACTTCCGGGTGCGCGATTTTGTATCCCTGGGCGCGGGCCCATTGGAGGGCAAGTTGTTTGAGTTCGAAGTGGGCTTCGGACTCGCTGCGGCTCATGAGGAGAGAGGGCAGCGCGCCGGGAGAAGGCCTCCCGGCGCGGGCGAGGGGAGGATCTGACGGAAGGTCAGAGGATGCTGGGCTGGTCTATTCCCACTCGATGGTGGCGGGAGGCTTGGAGGAGATGTCGTATACGACCCGGTTTACGCCTTTGACCTCGTTGATGATGCGCGAGGAGATCTTGGCGAGGAGGTCGTAGGGCATCCGGACCCAGTCGGCGGTCATGCCGTCCTGACTTTCGACGATGCGGAGGGCGATGGTGTTCTCGTAGGTACGTTCATCCCCCATGACGCCGACGGAACGGACGGGGAGGAGGACGGCGAAGCTCTGCCAGACCTTGTAGTACCAGTCGCTGGCTTTCATCTCGGCGACGACGATGGCGTCGGCTTCGCGCAGGACGCGGAGGCGCTCTGCGGTGATGTCACCGAGGATGCGGACGGCGAGGCCGGGTCCTGGGAAAGGCTGGCGATGAACGACTTCCTTTGGGAGTCCGAGTTGGGTTCCGACTTGGCGGACTTCGTCCTTGAAGAGTTCGCGCAAGGGTTCGACGAGCTCGAACTTCATGTTTTTGGGAAGTCCGCCGACGTTGTGATGGCTCTTGATGAGCGCGGCGGGGTTGCCGGCGATGGCGACGCTTTCAATGACGTCCGGGTAGAGGGTCCCTTGAGCGAGGAACTTGTAATTCGGGGCGTTTTTGGCGCCGCGGCGTTTCTTGGTGAGGTCGGAGACGGCGTCTTCGAAGACCTTGATGAACTCGCGCCCGATGATTCGGCGTTTTTTTTCGGGGTCGGTGACGCCCTTGAGTTTTTGGAGGAAGCGGGAGGAGGCGTTTGCGGTTTTGAGCCGCATTTTGAAATTGTCGCCGAAGAGCTTTTGGACGGCCTCGGCTTCGTTGGCGCGCAGGAGGCCGTTGTTGACGAATACGCAGGTGAGTTGGTCGCCGATGGCGCGGTGGATGAGGGCGGCGGCGACGCTGGAGTCGACGCCCCCGCTGAGTCCGAGGATGACGTGGTCGTTGCCGACTTGTTGGCGGATGCGTTCGCAGACTTCCTCGATGAAGGAGCCCATGGTCCAGTCGCGTTGGAAGGAGCAGACTTCGAAGACGAAGTTTTGGAGGATCTCGCGGCCGCGCGGGGTGTGGACGACCTCGGGGTGGAACTGGAGGCCGTAGAAGCGGCGGGTGGGGTCCTCGATGATGGCGAAGGGGCTGTTGTCGGTGGTGGCGATGGTTTGGAAGCCCTTGGGGAGCTTGGTGATTTTGTCGCCGTGGGAGTTCCAGATTTCGATGGATTTCCCGAGGCCCTTGAGGAGGGGGCATTTGCCGGAGATGCGGAGGGTGCCCATGCCGTACTCGCGGCGTTCGGAATTTTCGACTTTGCCGCCGAGGTGATGCCCCATGAGCTGCATTCCGTAGCAGATGCCGAGGATGGGGATGCCGAGTTTGAAGATGGCGGGATCGGGCTGGGGTGCGTCCTTGGCGTAGACGCTGGCGGGGCCGCCGGAGAGGATGATGCCCTTGGGGGCGAGGCGTTTGATTTCCTTGGCGGAGGTGTGGAAGGGGATGATCTGGGAGTAGACTTCGCACTCGCGGATGCGTCTGGCGATGACCTGGGTGTACTGGGAGCCGAAGTCGAGGATGAGAAGGCGGCTGTGGGCGGACGGGGCGGGCGCGGAAGACATGATGGAGCGAGGGCGGTGGAGCGAGGGCGGTGAAACGGGGGCCTGGGAGATGGCTTAGCGGCTGGGGAAGTAGTTGGAGGCGGAGGTGCGGGCTTCCTTTTCCGGGATGAAGAGTTTGCCTTCGCCGCGGAGGCCGGTTTTGACGCGTTCCTGGAGGGTGGGGCCGGTTTTGGGAAGTTCCGACTCACAGGCGGTGAAGCTCAGGAGGGGTGCGGCGGCGCAGAGGAAGCAAAGGACGGCTCTCATCGGGGCGTTGTAGATGGGAGTTTTTTGGAAGTCGAATTTCGAAAGTGGGAAAGCG
The DNA here is from genome assembly GCA_041159065.1 of Verrucomicrobiota bacterium. Lineage (GTDB taxonomy): Bacteria > Verrucomicrobiota > Verrucomicrobiia > Chthoniobacterales > Chthoniobacteraceae > Chth-196. The sequence goes on from JBEBAG010000358.1 coordinate 23,776, forward strand.
GCGAAACGCGGGGGTTGGGGAAGTGGGGGGAGATGCGGCAGGATGGGGGGGATGATACCGATGGATTTGTTGCTGGAGGCGTATCGGCAGGGGGTGTTTCCGATGGCGGAGCCTGGCACGGGGGAGATGCACTGGTATTCTCCGGATCCGCGCGGGGTTTTGCCGCTGGAGGACTTTCACCAGCCGCACGGGTTGCGCAAGGTGGTGCAGCGGGGGAGGTTTGAGGTGCGATTCAACACCGCGTTCCGGAGGGTGATGGAGGGGTGTGCGGCGAGGGAGGAGACGTGGATCGACGGTCGGATTCTGGAAAGTTATGGAGCGCTGCATGAGGCCGGGTATGCGCACTCGGTAGAGGCGTGGTGGGAGGGGCGTCTGGCGGGGGGATTGTACGGGGTGGCGTTGGGCGGGGCGTTTTTTGGGGAGTCCATGTTTCATGAAGTCACAGACGCCTCGAAGGTGGCTTTGGTGGCGCTGGTGGAGCGCTTGAAGGCGAGGGGGTATGGGCTGCTGGATTTGCAGTGGGTCACGCCGCATCTGGCGCAGTTTGGAGCGCGGGAGATTTCGCGAGCGCGGTATTTGAGGCAGTTGCGGGAGCAGTTGAAGCGGGAGTGCGTTTTTGACCCGTGAGCGTGGGGGGCTTCAAATAGGCCTTTCGGAATTCGCGGAATTTGGGGAGAAGAAAGGGGTCATGCTGGACGCGATTATTTTCGACATTGGGAACGTGCTTTTGCGGTTTGATTTTAATCGTGCGATCCTGCGCGTTTCGCCGCAGTGCTCTGTTGATCCGGTGGAGATGCCCAAGCGGATTGAGCCTTTGAAGAATTTGCTGGAGAGCGGGCAACTCTCGAACGAGGAGTTTTTGCGGAGGCTCTCGGAGGCGATTGGGTACCGCGGGCCCGAGGAGGAATTGGTGGGGGCGTGGCAGCAGATTTTCGATCCGGTGGAGGAGACGCACGAGCTGGTGGAGGAGCTGCAGGGGAGGCTTCCGCTCTATCTGCTTTCCAACACCAACGCGTTGCATGCGCGCTACTTCCTCTCGACCTACCGGGTGTTCAATCACTTTGCGGGGTCGGTGTATTCGCACCGGGTTCAGATGATGAAGCCCGACCAAGAGATCTATGAGTACGCGATCGTGGAGTTTGGTTTGAACCCCGGGAGGACGTTGTTTGTGGACGATCTGGAGGCGAATGTGCGGGGGGCGCGGGAGGCGGGTCTCTTGGCGCACCACTACCGGTTGGACCGGCACGCGGATCTGCTGAAGCTGCTGCATTCCCACGGGCTAAAGCTGCATGGGTATCCCGAGGGGGAGGGGGCTGCTCGGAGGAGATAGCCCGTTTCGGCGCGCGGAGTTCCGGCGGAAGAGTGGGGGGGGGGCGGGGGGCGGGCGCGGGCGGGGCCTAGCGCTCGGGGGTGAGTTGTTTTTGGCGGAGGGCTTTCTGGACCGTGAAGGAGTTTTGAAGCACCTCGCGGATCCGGTTGGCCTGCAGGGGCTTGTTTGTCAGGTAATCGAGGTTTCCGTCGGCTCCGAGGATGGCGATGGCGAAGGGCGACTGGACAGCGAAGCTTTGGCAGGCGTCTTTTCCCGAGGTGGCGAGCACGAAGGGGATATTCGATTGGACCGGGTCGGCGGAGGGCTCGCGGAAGGCGGCGACGAAGAGCACCTTGCGCGAGGCGAAGTGTCCGTAGCTGGATTCGAGTTCGCGCAGCTGGGATCGGAAAGCGCGGGAGGTCGGGGAGTCGGCGAAGAGCACCACGACTGGTTGGCCTTGGAAGGATTTGAGGGAGCGCGATTTCTCGAAGCCGTGGAGCGGGAAATCCGGGGCGGGGCGCACGACCTCGGCGCGGGCCGTGGGGGCGAGGAGCAGGGCGGCGAGCGCGAGGAGGCGAGGGGTTTTCATTGTGTGGAGGAGCGTGCGCGGAGGGGCGGCGGGTCAGACCTTCATGATGTCTGCCTCCTTGGCGGTGGCGGAGTCATCGATCTTTTTGACGAAAGAGTCGGTGAGTTTCTGGATTTCCTTTTCGAGGCTTTCGACGGCGTCCTCGGTGATGCCGCCGTCTTTGGCGAATTTTTTGAGGGAGTCGAGCCCGTCGCGGCGGGCGGAGCGGACGCGGACTTTGCCCTCTTCGGCCATCTGCTTGACGGTTTTGACGAGATCGCGTCGCCGGTCCTCGGTGAGGGGGGGGATGGGGAGGCGGAAGAGTTTTCCGTCGGAGACGGGGTTGATACCGACCTTGGACTCGCGGATGGCGCGTTCGATGTCTTTGGAGGTGGAGGTATCGAAGGGTTGGATGACGATGAGGCGGGGCTCCGGGGTGGAGATGAGGGCGAGCTGTTTGAGTTTCATCGAGGTGCCGTAGGCTTCGACGTCGATGTTTTCGACGAGGGCGGGCGAGGCCTTCCCTGTGCGGACGGCGGCGAATTCGTGGAGCACGAATTCGAGGGATTTTTCCATGGAGGCTTCGGTTTCGAGAAGAATTTCATCAGGGTCCATAAAGTGGGAGAGCAGGAGGGCTAGGGGAGGGATTCGGTTTCAGAATCGGATTATTCGGAGACGACGAGGGTGCCGATGGGCATTCCGAGGATGGCGTTTTTGATGTTGTTCTGGGTCATCAGGTCGAAAACGAGGATGGGGACGCGGTTGTCCATACAGAGGGTGAAGGCGGTGGAGTCCATGACCTGGAGGCGTTTGGCGAGGGCCTCGCTGTAGCTGATGCGGTCGTACTTGGTCGCGGTAGGATCCTTTTTGGGGTCTGCGGTGTAGATGCCATCGACCTTGGTGGCCTTGAGGATGGCCTCGGCGCCGATTTCGCTGGCGCGCAGCGCGGCGGTGGTGTCGGTGGAGAAGAACGGGTTGCCGGTGCCTGCGACGAAGATGACGACGCGTCCGAGTTCGAGGTGGCGCATGGCTTTGCGTCGGATGAACGGTTCGGCGACGCTCTGGATGGGGATGGCGGTTTGGACGCGTGTGGGGACGCCGGCGGCTTCGAGGGAGGATTGGAGGGCCATGCCGTTGATGACGGTGGCCAGCATGCCCATGTAGTCGGCGGTGGTGCGTTCCATTCCGCGGTGGCTCGCGGTGAGGCCTCGCCAGATATTGCCACCGCCGATGACGATGGCGATTTCGACGCCCATGGCGTGGACCTCTTTGATTTGGAGGGCGACTTGGGAGACGATCTGGGGGGAGATGGATTCGAGGCTGCCCGGTTCCTTGAGGGCTTCGCCGCTGATCTTGAGGACGACCCGTTTGAAGTGGGGTTTGGCTTGGGGAGAGGCGGAGTTGGGAGAGGTGGAGTCCGGCATGGAGGCCGGGATGATGCACTGGGGGATGCATGCCATGCAAAGTGCAAAGAGCGGCTTGGGATCAAAGCCTGGTGCGGGTTGTGGGGCGCTTGCACGCCGGGGGGCAGGGGGTGCAGAGTGGGGGGGTCATGGTTGCCAACCGTCTCCAAAAGATACTTGAGGTGAAGAAGCAGGAGGTTGCGCGGCTGCTGCCGCGTGCGGAGCATCTGCGCGCTTCGGCGTTGCAGCGGAATGAATTCCGGCCGTTTGGGCGTGCGATCCAGCGGGGGGAGGAGGGGCTTGGACTAATTGCGGAAGTCAAGAAGGCGAGTCCCTCGGCGGGGGTGATCGCGGCGGATTTCGATCCGGTGTCCATTGCGCGGCAGTACGAGGCGGCGGGGGCGCATGCGCTTTCGATTTTGACGGACGAGCCGTTTTTCCAGGGGAGTCTTTCCTATCTAAGCATGGTGCGCCGGGAGGTGGGGTTGCCGATTTTGCGCAAGGACTTCGTGATTCACGAAGTGCAGATTGCGGAGGCGGTGGTGGCGGGGGCGGATGCGGTGCTGTTGATTGTGGCGGCTTTGGAGCAGGAACGCTTGGAGGCCCTTTACCGCGAGGCGATGACGTTGCAGTTGGATGTGCTGGTGGAGGTGCACACCGCGGAGGAGTTGGAGCGTGCCCTCGATGTGGGCGCGGAGCTGATTGGGATCAACAACCGGAATCTGACGACGTTTGAGGTCGACCTTGCGACGACGGAGGCGTTGAGCGAGGAGGTGCCGGAGGGGGTGGTGTTGGTTTGCGAGAGCGGGCTGCGGACGCGCGGGGACACGCAGCGCGCGTACGATGCGGGGTGCGACGCGATCCTGGTGGGGGAGAGTCTGATGCGCGCGGCCGACATCGCCTCGCAGGTGCGGGAGCTGCTGGCCGTGGAGTAGGCTCCGCCGGGGGCGTTATTTTTTGGGGGCGGAGGCGGCTTCGAGTTCGCTGGTGAGGTCCTTGGCGAGCTTGTCGATTTTGGCGAGGAGGGCCGGCATGAGTCCCTGCATGAGCTGCATGGATTTGGAGGCGATCTCGGGTTGTTTGGCGACGAGGGCCTTGCCTGCGGGGGAGCGGTAGAAGGCGAGGATCTGGTCCATTTCCTCTTGGGTGAAAAGGTCTTGGTAGATTTTGAGGAAGGTGGGTTCGAGTTTGGACCACATGAGCTCCTCTTGCATGGCGCTGAGCATGGAGGATTTGTAGCGCTCGATGATCTGCTTGTCCTTTTCGCTCAGTTTGTTGGCGATGTCTTTGGGAATGCTGGATTGGAGGTTTTGGTCGATCAGTTTGCCGAAGTTTTCCCAAAGGAGGTCGAGGGTTTGGCGGGCGCCGCTGACTTTGAGGAATTCGCGGATGGAGTCATCGGTGGCGGTTTGGGCGTGGAGCGGAAGGAGGGCGCAGGAGAGGAGGGCGAAGAGGGGGAGGAGCAGGCGGGTTTTCATGCGGGTTGCAGGGGGAGGGGCTGGGTTAAGGGCGGAAATTTTGGAGGGCTTGGAGTTTCGCGAGGGCCCGGCCGTTTTCCAGGAGCTCTTTGGCGAGGGCGAGTCCCTGGGGCAGGTCGTGGCAGAGGCCTGAGACCACGAAACCGGCGGCGGCGTTCAGTGCGACGACCTCGGATTTGGGGCCGGGTTCCTCGCCGGCGAGGAGGCGCTGGAGCAGGGCGGCGTTTTCGGTTCGGGAGCCGCCCTTGAGGGCCTCGTTGGGAGCTGGGGGGAGGTGGAGTTGGGCGGGATCGATTTGGAAGGGACGGAGGGCGGTGGGGAGGACTTCGATGGCCTCCGAGGGTCCTGCGAGGGTGAGTTCGTCGGCACCACCGCCGTGGATGGCCCAGGCCCGGGTGCGTCCGAGGAGTTGGAGGGCTTGGGCGTAGGAGGGGAGCTGGTCTTTGGAAAAGATGCCGACGAGCTGGAACTGCGGTTTGGCGGGATTGAGGAGGGGGCCGAGGAGGTTGAAGACGGAGGAGAGCCCTTTTTCTGCGAGGAGCTTGCGAGCGGGGGCGATGGTGCGGAAGGCGGGGTGGTAGGAGGGGGCGAAGAGGAATCCGAGGCCGAGGCGCAGGACGCACTCGCGGAGGTGGTGCGGGGGGAGGTCGATGGGGACGCCGAGGGCCTCGAGGACATCGGCGCCGCCGCATTGGGAAGTGATGGCGCGGTTGCCATGTTTGAGGACAACGACGCCGCCCGCTGCGAGGACGAACATGGAGGCAGTGGAGATGTTGAAGAGTTCGAGTCGGTCGCCACCGGTGCCGCAGACGTCGAGGGTGGGGCCGGGGAGGGAGGCGTGCGGGATTTGGGGGTCGACGGCGAGCGCGAGGAGGGCGGAGGCGAAGTGCGCGATTTCGTGGGCGGTTTCGCCCTTTTGGCGGAGGGTTTGGAGGAAGTGCGCCTTGGGGGCGGGGGGGTGGTCTGGGTCCGCGAGCCAGGCGACGGCGAGCTGGACCTGCTCTGCGGAGAAGGATTCGCCGGAGTGGAGGGCATCGAGGAGGAGCTGCATGGGGGTTTTTGAACCGAAGGGGGGAGAGGGGGCAAGTCTGGGGGTGCGGGGAGGGGATTTGAATTGTTCCCACAATCCCTTGTGGTAGGGTGCGGTCCGACAGGACCCCAAGACACAAGAGGATGTATTGCTCCAAATGCGGTGAGTTGGAAGACAAGGTGATCGATTCGCGTCCCTCGAAGGACGGGAAGAGCATTCGTCGTCGTCGGGAGTGTGTGGGGTGCGGGTACCGCTACACGACGTACGAGGAGATTGAGCGGACGGAGCTGCGGGTGCTGAAGCGGGATGGGAGATCGGAGCCCTTTGACCGGCACAAGATCATCGGGGGGATGCTGAAGGCGTGCGAGAAGCGTCCGGTGAGCCGTGGGGAGGTGGAGAAGGCGGTGGAGGAGATTCAGAGTGAGCTGGAATCGGGGTATGACCGGGAGATACCGGCTCAGGTGGTGGGGTCGAAGGTGATGGACAAGCTGCACGCGTTGGATGGGGTGGCGTACGTGCGGTATGCGTCGGTGTATCGCCAGTTCCAGGACATTGGGGAGTTTTTGGATGAGATCCAGTTGTTGGAGCGGCGGCCGAAGCGGAGCGTGCAGCAGCCGGAGCTTTTCAAGCCATGATCGATCTCAGTGGTTGGCAGCCTCGGATTGAGTGGGAGGGGGGGGAGGTGGTGTTGGAGGTGGGGTGGCTGCGGCGGTTGTTGGAGCAAGCGGCTCGCGCGGCGGGGTATGGGTGTTGGCTGCCGGCGGAGCATGTGGCGGAGGCGGTGGCGGCGCACTGGGGGGGGCGGCGGGTGGTGGCGCCGGTGTCGCGGGAGTGTTTTTTGGGCACGGTGCGGGAGGTGCTGGCGGGGATTGGTTATGCGGAGGTGGCGCCGCACTTTTGGGAGGGGGGAGTGGACGTGGAGTTTTCGTTGTTGTCGCTGGTGTCGGTGCGGGAGCGGGCGGCGAGAGGGTTTGAGTTGGGATTCTGGGGGGAGACGGGGAGCGTGGTGGAGAGGTTGTGTCGCGGGAGTCGGGGGGGGCGGGTGGCGTTGGTGGATGTGGTGCCTGCGGTGAAGAGTTTTCTGGGGAGGGAGCGGTGGTGTGGGGAATGCGAACGGTTTCGGGAGGGGTTTGTGGAGTGGGTACGAGGGTGGGCGGTGAAGTGTGCGAGACAGGGGGGTGCGGCGCTGTTTATCTCGGTTCAATAGTATGACGATTTTTGAAAAAATCATTGCGAGGGAGATTCCGGCGCGCGTGGTGGCGGAATCGGAGCGCTGGATCGCGTTTCACGATGTAGCGCCGCAAGCGCCTGTGCATGTGTTGATTGTGCCCAAGCGTGTGATTCCGCGGGTGTCAGCGGCGGAGCCCGGGGACGCGGAGTTGTTGGGGAGCCTGCTGCTGGCTTCGCAGGAGGTGGCGCGGAAACTGGGGGTGTACGAGAGCGGGTACCGCGTGGTGATCAACAGCGGAAGCGACGCCGGGGAAACCGTGCCACACTTGCACGTGCATCTTTTGGGCGGGCGTGCGCTGGGGTGGCCGCCAGGGTAGTGGGAAGGCTGCCGGGGTGGAGGGGCTCGCGGGCAAGGAAGGCGTTGGGGAGGTGGCGGATTTCCCAGGCATGGGGGAGGGCGATGACCTCGAGGATATCGAAGCGCGCCGAGACGTCCTGGCGTCCGAGCATCTCCAGCCAGGATTCCGCAGCTTGAATGAGGCGTTTTTGCTGTTTGGCATCCACGAACTGGTGGGGGGAGCCGAAGTCCTCGCTGGAGCGGGTTTTGACCTCGACGAAGACGAGTTCGGGGTGAGCCGGGAGTCGGCAGACGAGGTCGACTTCCCCGCCGTGATGGGGGTGGAAGTTGCGAAGGAGGATGCGGTAGCCGTTTTTTCGGAGGAATCGGGCGGCGAGGCGTTCGCCTTGGCGGCCGAGGCGGAGGGAATGGGGGAGGGGCGGTGGGAAGAGGGAGGCAAGCCAGGAGCGCAGGCGGCCCTCAGAGGGGCAGAGTGCATTGAGAAACCGGCGCGAAGCTGCGGCGATGAATTGGGCAGGGTCCATGGGCGCGCAGGCGCTGGAGGTGGAGGGCGGTGCCGTAGCCTTTGTGCTGAGCGAAGGCGTACTGGGGATAGGCGGCGTCCAGTTCCTGCATTCTATAATCGCGCGAGACCTTGGCGAGGATGCTTGCGGCGGCGATGCTGAGGCTGAGGGCGTCCCCACCGACGAGGGCGGTTTGGGGGACGGGGAAGGGGTGGACGGGAAGTCCGTCGATGAGGGCGTGGTCGGGGGGGGAAGGGAGGCCGAGGATGGCGCGGCGCATGCCCTCGTGGGTGGCGCGGAGGATGTTGAGGCGGTCGATTTCCTCGGGGGCGATTTCGACGATGCAGGAGAGGACCTCGGGGAGGGAGCGGAGTTCTGCGAAGATTTTCTCCCGGGATTTCGGGGAGAGCTTTTTGGAGTCGGTGAGTTTGGGGTGGGAGAAATCCTTGGGGAGGATCACCGCGGCGACAAAAAGCGGGCCGGCGAGGGGGCCCCGTCCGGCCTCATCGACGCCGGCGATGCACCAAAAGCCAGCGGCCCGGAGCGAATCCTCGTGAGCGAGGGAGCACCGGGCCGGAGAGAGCGGCTTGGGGTTTGGCGCGGAGGGCGCCATCGGGTTTGGCGCGAAGGGTTAGCGCGTTTTTTTCTCGCGCACGGCCATCGCCTGCTTGCCCTTGCGGGAGCGGAGGTAATTGAGCTTGGCGCGGCGGGCGGTGCCTTGGGTTTCCACTTCGATCTTGGCGACGCGAGGGGAGTGGAGTGCGAACACGCGCTCGACGCCTTCGCCGTAGGAGATGCGGCGGACGGTGAAGGATTCGTTGAGTTGGGTGCCTTTGCGTCCGATCACGATTCCGGAGTAGATCTGGATGCGCTCTTTATCGCCTTCGACGACCCGGGTGTGAACCTTGACTGCATCGCCCACGTTGAATGGGGCGACATCCTTTTTCATCTGTTCCTGACTGATCTTGGCGATAATGGCTGACATAAGAATTCCTCCCGGGAGGGTAAAAAAATGGGTGGGGATTCAATGCGCAACGCTGGACTGAATCAATGAAAAACCCTCTTGTTTGGCAGAAAGAGAGCCGAGCGCATGAACGAACCGATCGACCTGCAGAGTGACGAATATTTTATGGGGGAGGCCCTGCGGCTTGCGCGGCGTGCCTGGGAGCAGGAGGAGGTTCCGATTGGGGCGGTGATTGTGCGCGAGGGGCGGGTGATTGCGCGGGCCTTCAATCAGGTTGAGCAGCTCAAGGATGCCACGGCGCACGCGGAAATGCTGGCGATCACGCAGGCGGAAGCCGCGGTGGGCGATTGGCGGTTGAACGAGTGCGATTTGTTTGTGACCAAGGAGCCATGCCCGATGTGTGCGGGGGCCTTGGTGCATGCGCGGGTGCGACGGGTGGTGTTTGGGTGCGCCTCGCCGAAGGACGGGGCGGGGGGGAGCCTGATGAACCTGCTGCAGCATCCGGGGTTGAACCACCAGTGCCTCATCACGCAAGGGGTGCGTCAGCACGATTGCGCGGCGATGCTGCAGGCGTTTTTCCGGGAAAGGCGCTGAGGAGGGGGGACTTGTGGGTGGCTAGAGATTGGGGGTGCCCGGTGCGACGCGCGTGCGCCAGGCATTGATCAGGCCCACGTTCTTGGCGTTGACCGCCTGGATGGGGGCAAAGTGGGTTTGGGACTGCGGGTCGAGACGGCGGTAGAAGCTGTTGGTAGCGACAATCTCGTCTTCGGCGGCCTCGGCCATGAGGCGCGCGGCCATATTGATGCTGTCGCCGATGAAGCCTTGGTAGATGCGGCTGAAGGGACGCAGCGGAAGCATATGCAAGTCGCCAATCGAAAGGCCGATGTGAAGGCCCACGCGTTCCTGCACGCGGTCGATTTTCCGGTGCCAGTGCTGGGAAACGGATTTGCCGATGGCGCACAGGGAGCGCGCCGTGCGGAAGGCGTTCTGGAGGTAATCCTTGGGCTGGTCTGGGAGCCCGAAGAGCCCGATGACCTGATCGCCGACGAACTGGTAGTGCATGCCGCCGTTGTTGAGGATCTCGTAGCGGGTCTTGGAATAGAAGGCGACGAGGCTCTCGCGCATGATGTCGGGATCCGGGGTGTCGCGCACAAAACTCGAGAAGGAGCAGAGGTCGGCGATCAAGATGGCGACATTCCGGTAGATGCCCGGTTTGAGAATTTCGTGGATCTGACCGCCCGCCGCGGCGCGCAGTTCGCGCAGCTTCCAGAATCCGAAGTTCCAGAGCAACTGGGCTTTGAGCGGGTCATGCGTGTAGGACTCCTGCGGGCCGTCGCCGAAGGCGTGCCAGCCCTTGGCGTGGTCGATGGCGGTGCGCACCTCGAGCAGTTCGGCGCGATCGATGGCGGTGACTTCCACTCCGAAATGGGAGCGAAGCATCGCGGCGAGCCGGTTGCCATCCCAGACCTCGAGACGCAGCCCCGGTGCGAGTGTCGCGGAGGCTTGGGCAATCAGCGTGTCGGCATTCGGACGGTCGCGAGTGTTGAGGACCAAAACGACTTTGTCTACATCGCATCCAATGAGGGGTTTGTGCGAATATTTCCGGCGCAGGGACGCCAGCAGGGACTCGTCGGAGTAGCCGAATTTCACTTCGACAAAGAAGGCCGGCCCGCCGGGGGGATGGATCATGATGTCGGCAAAGGAGTCCGGTTGGCCCAGGGGAAGCTCCCGATAGATGCGAATATCCTCCGGGAGGCAGCCGAGTCTGGAACTCTCGTCGAAACGACAGAGGTCGCAGCACATCTCCTCGATCATGAGCCGGAGTTCGACCCAGTAACTACTGTCGTTCATGGGTTTTGGGGATAGCGAGTTTTCGGTGAGGCGTCGATCCAAAGGCGGCGGGGGACCTAGACCAGTGGCTAGGTAGGCGCCGTAGCGGAAAGGACGTACATGGATGGGCGTGCGCTGCGCCTCGGAGTCGAGACGGTGGGTCACGCGGATCTGTCCTCGGATGAACGGGACCTGCAGCGCAATCCCTTGGGAAGAAACCGGCGTTCTTGGTTTCAGGGAACCGCCGGGAGGCAGCGCGGGCCGCGGAGGAGGCGGCCCGCGCTCCTTTTTGCTTCTGTGCGTGGGAGCGGCAGGGCGTCA